>NZ_JAWOQS010000002.1:495502-933356 GCF_033438945.1 Vibrio sp. Y176
CAACAGCAACAGCAACAGCAACAGCAACAGCAACAGCAACAGCAACAGCAACAGCAACAGCAACAGCAACAGCAACAGCAACAAAAGTCTCAAAACGAAGGGAAAGAAGCGCAAGGACAACAGTCACAAAATCAGCAGGATTCTGAAAATAAAAAAGAAAAACAAAAAACGGAACAACATCAACCGCAACGAGATGACAAGCAAGTGAAGGATCAAGGTGAACCAATACAGGCTAAAGCGCATCCCGAAAAAATGCATCAGGATGATCCTGAGTTTCGTCGACTAGAAGCAGTAGAAAGTGCTCGCGACCCAAGCTTTTTGATCCGTGCGCAAATGCAACTTCAAGCGCAACAAAAACAACCTCCACAACAATCTCAAAAGGAGTGGTAAGCCTGTGATGAACAAAGGCGTAAAACTGGTCTTTATTTTTGTGGCCAGCCTAATATCCAATTTCTCGGTGATGGCACAGACACTTCAAGCTAGTGTGAATAAAACACAAGTAGCCAAGAATGAAGTGATTAACCTCAGAATCATTTCAGATACTGAGCTCAGCTCAGACGCAATCGACTTCAACGTTCTAGAGAAAGACTTCTTCTTGGGTCAACCTCGTTATGGCCGCTCTAGCAATAACATTAACGGAAGAAAATCAGTGCGTACCGAGTGGAGTATCTCAATTGCACCAATGAAAGAAGGTGTTTTGACTATTCCAAGTTTTTCCGCTGATGGTATGAGAACGGAGCCGATCAAACTACGTGTCAACGCGAGCCAAACAGACCCCAATCTTGATGATCTATTTAGCTTCAATATTACGGTCGACAACAGTACGCTCTACCCTCAGCAATCTGCAACATTACGTATACAGCTTCTAATCAAAGCGGACACTCGACGCCTAGATAACCCACAAATAGTACCTCCGCAAATTGAAGGCATGAAGCTTGAGGCACTGGGTGGCTTACAGCAAAGACATAAGATCTTAAATGGGTTAGAAGTAGCGGTCATAGAGCAGTCGTTTCGCCTAACGGCCAATCAACCAGGCACTTATACCTTGATAGGTCCTAAACTGACCGGTTCTTATATTTATGGCGACAGCTTGACGGGCTCAACCAAAATAATGCCTATCAACACCAAAGCGGAACGCATGCCAATCACGGTCAAACCGATTCCGAGCGAATTTAAAGGTGAATGGCTTCCTGCTTCAGCGTTAGAAATGACACAGAGCTGGCAAGACGATCAAGGTAATCTACTGTCGACTAACGCGATCAACACAGTAAAGCAAGGTTCTTCACTCACTCGAACCATTCAAGTTAAGGCTCGCGGTACACAAGCCGAATATCTGCCACGAGTCAATATTAGTTACCCGAGTTCACTGCGCGTGTATCCCGAACAACCTAAGTTCGATAGCGGAAGAGATGGCACCGTTACCATGACGGTGAAGCAAGTCATTATTCCTACAGAGGCCGGGAGATATACCTTACCAGGATACGACTTGAACTGGTGGGACAGTCAAAATGATGAAGCGAAGAAAACAACGTTACCAGAGCTAACATTAGACGTAGAGAAAAATGACACTGGGCTAATCACGTTGCCGGAATCGCCTCTTTCAGCACCTTTAGTGTCAGCCCCTAGTCCTGAATCAAGCGGCGGTGTGAGCAGTCTCTGGCGAACGTTAACCTTTGTTTTCTTAGGGCTTTGGATAATGACATTGGGAATCGCAATTTGGGCATGGAAAAAGCGGTCAATAACAGCGAGTGGAACGGTTTCAAATACTGAACAACCACTTTGCATCGACGCGCTAAAAAAAGTCATCGAAGAGGGCGATGCTGCGAAAATTGAACGCTCTGTAAATGAGTATTTAACCACTCATCAAGACAGGTTAAACCCTGGTGACGTACAAGCAATTAAGCAAGAGCTTAATGCCATGAATCAAGCGCGTTTTAGTGCTAACCAACAACCTTGGAGCCCTGATTTGCTGCTAGCGAAAATTCAAAACCTTGGCAAAGCAAACGTAACGAAAACCGACCACCAACTCGAAAAGCTATAAATAACTAAATAACAATGGCAGCTCTCATGAGCTGCCAATTCTCTTATCCGGCCAAATTTTGCTTTAGCGGTTTTATCTAGAGCACCAACCGCCGCCTCTTCCCTATCAAGTTGCTCTTATGAACATCACTTACTCAACAAAACTTGGGCTCGTATTCGTATCGCCTTACACAATTTCGCCCATGATTCTTCGCTTGATAGAGTGCCTTATCCGACAACTGATATAAATGGTCGAAATTAAAGTCTTTGCCTTTCGCTTTATAACAGGAGTAACCGACTGAAACGGTAAGTAACTCCCCTTCTGGGTTATGTCGATGCTTTATCCCCTCGCCCTCGATACATTGACGAATGCACTCTGCTCTCAGTCGAACCTCCTCTTGATCAGAACCAATCATGAGCAACGCAAACTCCTCACCTCCGATACGGCAAAAAACTTCATCTTCACCTTTGGTATGATGATCCAAGATATAGCCAATTCGCATCAAGGCAATATCGCCTTCGAGATGACCATAGTGATTATTGAATAAGCCAAAATGGTCAATATCAATCAGGATCAGGCCAAACGACATGTCGTCTTCACACTCTAGGGCGCAATATTTTTGCATCACATGTTCTAACATGCGGCGATTACCAAGACGCGTCAAAGGATCGAGCTTAGAAAGTACCTCAAGCTGTCGATTGGCTTCCTCTAACTCTTTTGTTCGGTTCTGAACCTCCAGCTCTAAGTTTTCGTTTAATTCGCGAATCGCCTCTTGAGCTTGAGTACGTTGCAATACTTCAGCTAAGCTGGACGCGAACATACGAATCACTTCACGTAACTGAGAAGTTAAGGGCGCACGTGTCAGCAAATTATCAACAGCGATAAAGGCGATAGGACCACTGCTATTTGAAGTCAATACCGTCATCGCAGCCCAACCAAAGCCAACAATATTACAGTCATGATAAATAGGCACTGATTCTTCAAATGCGACTTCGTTTGGCATTGAGCGAGCCAGATTTATAAGAGAGAAATCTTGGGTTTCGCCAAAGAAGTAAGATTCATCCACCACGTTCCCTTGAATATCGGTGCCCCACGTTCCTTGCATGTAAGAGCAATTTTCATCAGTTAAAAACACCGCCATTCGATCAATACCAAGATTTTTAATGGCGAAAGTGACGGCCGATTTACATACTCCGCTGACAGTAGTGCAACGTGATAACTCAACCATGCTTGAATGCAACATGCGTACGTTTTGTTCTTGGCGCTTACGAATGTAAATTTGAGAGAAGAGTGAACCAAACGAGTCCAACATCTGTTTTTGATATGCCGTTATCGGCTTACGATGAATAAAGTTATCTAGCGCGAACCACCCAAACGGTTCATTGCCATCGCGTAAAATCAACATCGCATTCCAGCCCTGCCCGATGACCTTGCCTGCTGTGTATATTGGCGCGTCTTCTACAATCACTAAGTTGCTCTCAAGGCTAGATAACGCGGTGATATACTCCTCGCTAAGTTGGTGTAAATCATATTGTGTGTGAAATTCATCAATCGTAATTCCTGACTCATCCGTACCGTATGTACCACTGAAGCTACGCTTTTTCATATCGAGAAGCATCAGTGTAGAGCGATCAAACCCAAGTCGTTCACGTAACGCTTCGACGGCTTTGTAGTACAAGTCCTTTAAAGAATCAGGATTAGAGATTTCGAGTGCAACTTGCTGAACTAACTTCATATTTTCGATAAAGCGCTCGCGTTGGCTAATCTCATCAACATATTGCGCTTCACGAATATCTCTGTGCCTGATCTCTTTCGAGGCATTTTTTTCAGCACGAATACATTGCCAACGCGCCGCTGCGAGCTGCATTGCGTCGTAACTTTCTTCATAGATATTATGTGCTGTGCGAGCATGTACAGATTGAATCAGTAGGTAGGTACGTTTGATAGGCGTGTTGTCGAGCATCATGATGTAACTATCACCGCCTAAATCTCGGGTGTGATTCCAGTTACAAGTGTTAATCGCCAGAGGTATGATGCTTTCAGAGGTATCAAACTGACTTGCCCACTCCCAGAATGTCTCAGGATAGTTTTGGGTTGGGTAAAGCTCTCCGCGAGAGAAGCTCATTGAATGACGAGGGTTAATTGAAGGATCTTCAAAAATAGCGAGGGCTTGAGGGGAGAACAGACTCTCTAAATGATCAAAGATTGCCTCCGCTAGCAACCGATGGTCCCTCGTTGAAGACACTTTTCTTGTAAAACTTCTTAAACTCACCCTACCAACCTAATCTACTTTTTTATCCTCGATAAAAAACTACTTAGGCCATGATATGCAATCAATACGTTCAAATTTGAGCTGTTAAGTCATTCGCAAAATTATCAGATTTAGTGTTACATTCGAGAGCTCTTCAGCACTTTTAAAGCCATGTTTCACATAAGTTACATACTTTATAAACTGGGGAGGAAAGTTATGCTTATTTACAAGATTTTTTGTGTTGGTAGGCGTTATAAGCCCACGACTTAAAAAGAAAAAGGCCCCTCATCAAGAGGGGCAAAGTTACCATCGCTTATAGTTATTTAGTGATGCTTGTAAATACGGTGGATTAACCGAAATCACCATTTACGTAGCCTTGAGTACGGTCGTCTTGAGGGTTGCTAAAGATCACTTGCGTATCGTTGTGCTCAACCAGTTCACCCATTAGAAAAAACGCAGTGCGGTCAGAGATACGACGCGCCTGTTGCATTGAGTGAGTCACGATAACGATGGTGTAGTTCTTCTTTAGCTCTTCCATCAACTCTTCGATTTTGTGTGTCGCAATTGGGTCAAGTGCCGACGTTGGCTCATCCATCAGAATCACATCAGGCTCCATCGCGATTGTACGTGCAATACATAAACGTTGCTGCTGACCACCAGAAAGACCGAATGCGTGTGATTTAAGGCGATCTTTCACCTCATCCCAAAGTGCAGCACCGCGCAGCGAACGCTCTACCACTTCATCAATTGTCTTTTTGTCTTTGATACCTTGAGCACGTAAGCCGTAAGCCACGTTCTCGTAAATGCTCATCGGGAATGGGTTTGGCTTTTGGAATACCATGCCGACTTTGATGCGAAGGTCAGCAACATCAATGTTGCCGTAAATATCTTCGCCGTCCATCGCCAATTTACCTGTAATTTTCACGCCTTCGATTAGGTCATTCATTCGGTTCAAACAGCGTAGAAGCGTTGATTTTCCGCAACCTGACGGGCCGATAAGTGCCGTCACTTGGCGAACTGGAATTGGTAAGTTGATCGATTTCAGTGCTTGGTTGTCACCGTAGAATAGGTCTAGGTTTTCAATATCAAATTTGTTCATTGTCTTAATCTCTTAATTCTTGAATTCGTGTCTTTTAACGTGCGTTCTTAATTAGTGTTGTTAGTAAGTTGCGGTGTTAAAACGTCTAGCAATCAGTTTCGTTACCATGTTGATCAAGAGAACAACTACGATAAGCACTGTTGCCGTACCGTAAGCCTGATTCCATTCTTCAACGGTAAACAGTTCGGTAGTCAGTTTGTATAGGTGAACGGTTAGCGTACGACCTGAATCCAATAAAGAATCAGGAATACGTGCAACCATACCTGCTGTCAGGAATACTGGAGCAGACTCACCAATGACACGACCAATACTTAGAATGACCGAGGTTAAGATACCTGGCATTGCGCTCGGAAGAATCAAACGCCAGATAGTGTAAATCTTAGAAGCACCGAGGCCATAAGAGCCTTCACGGTACGTTTGTGGTACTGCCATCAACGCTTCTTCCGTTGTACGGATGATAACTGGCAGGATTAGGATACTTAGCGTCAATGCACCCGACAGAATCGAGAAGCCAAGGCCAAGAATCGCCACGAAGAAAGTCATACCAAACAGGCCGAAAATGATCGACGGGATACCCGCCAATGACTCGGTACAGAATCGGATGATTTTCACCAAACGACTGCCCACTTTCGCGTATTCGGTCAAGTAGATTGCCGTCATGATACCGAGTGGCGCTGCCACTGCGATAGAAGCGATAACCATGTAAATGGTCGCCACAATCATTGGAAAGATACCGTGCTCTTCACCTGTGCGCGTATAGTTATCAGTAATGAAGTTCCAATCTACGTGTTGTAGACCGTTTGATAGGATGTACCAGATAATCCAGAACAAAAAACCTACCGTTAGTGCTGCCGAGATCCAGACAAATGCGTTAAAGACATTATCTTTGAACTGGCGTGCTTTTTTCAGTTTTGCGCGATCCATAATAGTCACCTTTAACGAGCGATTACTTCGCTTTTTCTCGGTTTAGGTACAGTAGTACAGCGTTCAACGACATGATGAAGACCAGAAGTACTACACCTGTAGCGTAAAGTGCGTTCGCGTGAACACCACTTGCGTAAGACATTTCAATAGCGATGTTTGCAGTTAGTGTACGAGCCGAATCAAGGATGCCTTCTGGCATTGCCGGCGCGTTACCCATAACCATGATAATCGCCATGGTCTCACCCAACGCACGACCGATACCCAGAATCACACCTGTCATGATGCCTGAGCGAGCCGCTGGAACGAGCAATTTAAAGATGGTGTAGATTTTCGATGCGCCCAGTGCCAAAGAACCTTCTTTATAAGTACGAGGGACAGCGCGGATAGACGTTTCAGATACCGTAATTACTGTTGGTAGAATCATCACACCAAGAACAATAATACCGGCCAAGATAGTGTTACCTGCAGGTACATCAAATACCTTCTGAATCAATGGAACGATAATAACCAGACCGAAGAAACCGTAGACCACTGAAGGAATACCGGCTAGCAGCTCAACCGCAGGACGGATGATGTCTGCTAATCGCTTTGGTGCGATTTCAGCGATAAAAATGGCGGTCAGAACACCAATTGGAACCCCAACAATGACAGCACCAGCCGTCGATACGATAGATGCCACAATCATGGTGGCGACACCGTAAAGCGCAGGTGGTAACCAGTTTTGTCCTAAGACAATGCCCGATACGCCTGCTTCTTGGAATGCCGGAATACTCTCTCGAACGATGAAGTATGCAATAACGGCCAATGAAACAATGCCGATTACGGCACTCGTTAGGAACAAGCCGTGGAAGATGCGCTCTTTCCAGTCTACACGACGCTTCTCGCGTAGGCCTGACTTGCTGATAGCTCTAGCGTCAGTATTCATAAGCTTTTCACTATTTGTTGCGATGGTCATTTAAAAATCTCACGGTTCTGGGCAATGCCGTTGAACACAATGGATAGAAAAGGCTCAGCCCTAAACGTTGGGCTGAGCAAACTTTAGAGTCCCGATGGGATTAGTTAACTGAGATGTAACCTTTTTGGTCAACTAGCGCTTGCGCTTCGTCAGTTAGCATCCAGTCTAGGAATTTTTGCGTTTCTGTTGATGGCTTGCCTTCTTTGTAAAGAACAAGGAATGGACGCGCTACTTTGTAAGAACCGTTTTTAACGTTAGCTACCGTTGCATCAACGCCGTCGATTGCTAGCGCATTAACAGTGTTGTCTACAGTACCAAGAGAAATGTAGCCGATTGCGTATGGGTTAGATGCAACCATTGTTTTCAGTGCGCCGTTACCGTTTGCAACTTGAGCACGTTGAGAGATAGCTGATACTTTCTTACCAGAAATCTTCATTTTTAGAGACATGATGTCTTCAAATGCGCCACGAGTACCAGAAGCCGTGTCACGAGTAATGGCTACGATTGGCTTGTCTGCACCACCGACTTCTTTCCAGTTTGATACTTCGCCTTTGTAGATTGCAGTCACTTGCTCGGCTGTTAGACCTGGCAGTTTGTTTTGTGGGTTAACAACCACTGCGATACCATCACGAGCAACCACTTCTTCGATTAGTGTTGATTCTTTTTCAGAGTCTTTTAGATTACGAGAAGACATACCAAGGTCTGCTGAACCATTTTTCGCTGCTTTTACACCAGCTGAAGAACCAGGACCTTGAACTTCGATAAATACGTTAGGGTTCTTCTTCATGTACGTTTCAGAGAAAACTTCCATCAGTGGAGTTACGCTGCTAGAACCCACTGCAGAGATAGTTTCTTTAGCAGAAACAGGAGTCACTGCCATTGCGCCTAGAAGTGCGATTGCACCGATTACTGTCTTTTTCATCACAATTTCCTTAAGTGGCTTTATTGCCGTTGTGTTTCACTTGAACGGTGCTCACTTTAGAATTTGAATATGACAGTTGTGTTTCACTTAGTTGAACCCTCTATGACACGTTGTCATTTCTAACTATTAATTCCGCGACTTATCCCTCTCTCAATTTGAACGTAACGTTTTTATAACGTTGCCTCATGTTCAAGATGATAACCCCATCGATTTTGGTACATTTCATAACAATTAGATATGAGTAACTCATTGATTTGGCAAATATAACAATTAAAATCGAAATGCTTATTTATAAAAAAGATAATAATCAAACCGATAGAGGGTCAATCTCATGCGTCAATTTCTTAGTACGCTTTCTATTAAACTTCAGGTTTTTCTGCCTGTTCTATTCACAGTTATATTACTCATCATTGGACTGAGTGTCGGAATCGGTAAACTCGATCAAGCATTCAATAAGGTTTCGGCTTCCACCCATAAGCTAATCATTCACAAAGAGGAACTTAGCGGCATCGTAGACAACACTTACGCCATGCGCATCAAAGCCATTTATAGTCTATTTAGAGCCGAAGATGTTCAGTCTCTCAACCAAGAGCTTTCTGAGCGACAAAACAAAAACCGCGATTTTCTTAACTCCATAGACAATCTCCCTGGCGTTCAAAATGAAGTCAATGCTATGCGTAAGGCCATGAATCACTATGTTGATTTCACTCGCGTTACCATGACACCTCTGCTCACCACTAAACACTCTTCTGATTACACCACCTCTGATTTCAATCAAAAGTACGAATCTGCAATGGCTGAGTATCGATTAGCTGGCGAAGCGATGATCAACGCCATCGACAAACTATCTAAACAATTGAATCAAATCGTCACCGATGAAGTCGAAACGAATGGCGAACAACATTCAACCACGCTCACTTACAGCGCCGTCTCGCTTGCGGTGATCTTGAGTGCCGCTTCACTTATTAGTTGGGTACTCGCCAGCTACATCGTTGCGCCGATTCGTAACCTTCAAGTAACGATGCAGGAAGTCGCGAAGGGAAACCTACTAGTTAAGGCCGAAGCCATCGGGAAAAACGAAGTGTCTCAGCTGGCTCGAGATGTAAACCAGACCATAGAAAAACTGCGTGAAACTGTAAGCGCATTGGTTCGCATTAGTGAAGATGTGGCATCAGCATCAACCGAGTTAGCAACTGTTATGACTCAAAGCAGCGTCAACTCGGATCAAGAAAAGCAAGAAGTTGAGCAAGTAGCCTCTGCGATCAATCAGCTAGAGTCGACCGCAGCTGAAGTATCGACCAATGCACAAGAAGCCGATAGTGCATCAAATCAAGCACGTACGTTAACCTCACAAAGTATAAGCATGTTTGGGGAAAGTACTCGCGCAAGTGAAAAGATGGCGGAACAACTTAACGAAGCCGCTGCCGTCGTGACTTCGCTAAAAGAACAATCAGAACACATTGGTCGCGTGATCGAAGTGATTGAAGGTATTTCTGAGCAAACGAATCTACTTGCACTGAATGCAGCGATTGAAGCTGCACGAGCGGGCGAAAGTGGCCGAGGCTTTGCGGTAGTGGCCGATGAAGTACGTATGCTGGCAGCGCGAACTCAGGAGTCCACCAAAGAGATCCAAACCATTATAGAAGAGCTACAGCAACAATCTGGTCACGCAAATGAAAGTATGCATTCCAGCTTAGCCATGTTGTCAGACAACCAAGCTCTGACACAAGAAGTTAGCCAATCACTTGCTAATATCAGTAATGCTATCGCCGATCTGAACTCAATCAACACTCAAGTTGCAACCGCATCAGAAGAGCAGAAACAGGTCACGGCTGATATCAACAACAACTTAACGAACATCTATGAACTAGTGAGCCAGAACGTAACTGGCATTACGCAATCAGCCGCAGCAGCGCAAGAACTGTCTGGCTTAGCGGAAAACCAAAAACATCAGCTTAAGCAGTTCCAAGTTTAAATACTCTGCTCAACACGATAAGTTCCAAAGATTAGAAAAGAAAAAGCTCCGCACTGGCGGAGCCTATTATAAAGGCAAAGCTATCAACCCTTATTAACGTAATAATTATTATTCATCTGTCACTAACAAGAGAGAACTTTTGAAACTTGAGTTTAACGGATCTCTATTGAAAACCTCACCATTAGTCGTATCAAAAGTTGCAACATGCTTACCGTCGCCATTAGGTGTGTTGCTCCAGACATAACGCCCTAGAACATCATCTCCATCTGTCAGACTATAGCCGCTAGCAAACCCTGTACTATTTATGGCTGGGCTGTGGCAAGCTCGCTCAGTTAGAGATACCAGCTCTTTGATATTTGCTAGTCGCCAATTTTTTTTGTCAGCAAAATTGTGAAGAGGATGGTTGCCGTCCTTATTACGAATTTGTTTGGCTGTGGAGAGAGCGAGTTGCCATGACATTGTAGATCGCGTCCCCTGGCATTCTTGATTTCCTACATTCCATGTCATACCAACTGGACAGCGCATCCATGTAAGACCTGTTTTTAAGTCAGTTACGGTACCGTTATCAGAATATGTATAACGCGTGTTAGGTGCCGTTTTAGCAAAGTCAGTAGAACACTCTTGTGCAGCCATTGCAGTTTGAGAAGCCAAAGCAAGAGATAGTACAGTTATTAATTTCTTCATCTTATTGGCCCTTTACTGCTACTAGACGGATTGGGAATTGGTATGAGTCATCGGCGTCTGCACTTGTGTTGCTTGAGCGAATATCGACGAGTGAAATAGTGCCTCTATCTACGCCCCGAGAGATAATTGCAGGAAAATAAACCTCAGCATCAACGAGCTGTGATGATGTATTCACAAACGTAAAGTCGCTATGCCAAAACGCACCATACTCTAAATAAGGACTGCCTATCGTTTGCTGTGGGAAGTATTTAACATTGAAACCATACACGTTGTGTGGCGCATATTCCTCGTTCGGAGCGAACAGTGTTTGTTCACCAAAGTCTAATAAGTCATATGTTTCACGGTAAGTAGGCAAGCGCCAACCAGTGATTCCACATAACGATTGTTTGTTTATGTACTCAACATATTGGCTAGTGGTACAAACTTTATCACCAGCGTCTTTACAACCTGCAAGCTCTACATCTTTGCTAAATGGCTTAAATGTTTCAGACTCAAACGCAAATAGGCGATCTTTAAATTGAACCGAGCTCGCATCCGCACTCTTATTTTCCCAAACAAGACCAGTACGCTCGTCCATAGTACAAGCCCACTCAGTCGCATCTGCAGCTAAAGCTGCACCTTGTGAATCTAGCTTAACGAACTTAAAGCCAGCGCCTGTCGACGTTTGCTTGTCCTCTTTGTCGAAGCCGTATTCCGCATCTTGACCAGGGTAAGACGCTTGAACCTCTACTACGTCTGCTGCTCCTTCAGCAAAATAAAGAACGGCGCCCGTATCGTTACTACCAACCGTTTGTTCAGCAACCGCTACAATTTCTTCAGCAAATGCACTTACTTCCGCTTCAGACAGAAGATCAGAGGCCAACGATTTACCTTGGAAGCTAAGATTTTGAGCAAGCAGCGCTACGCCTTTGATCATTTGCTTTGGTTGCATCGCAGCTAATAGCACAACCGTGTTTTGCTCTAGCTTATCTAGCTCGCTGGCTTCTGCGTTAGACATCACCGTACCAGAAAGAGAAACGCCGGCATCGGCGAGTTGCGCTTTCACAATCTCTTCAGCTTGAGCAACGGTTTTACCGTCAATTACAAGACCCGCGAGCAACGTTGTTACACCATTGACCGTGTTACCCGTTGCTAAATTTTGACCCGGAGCCGCAAGACGCAACGTTTGGTTTGAACCTTGATCAACTTGAGCAAGAATGGTACTGGTTAGTACGTTTTTGTCGCTTGAAGTCAGGCTAAATTTACCGGCATTATCCGTTTTAGCACTCGGTTCAGTGGAATCACAAACGTAGTTTTGGTTTAAATCGATACATACTGGCGTATCAAGAAGTGTACCTGCAGAAACGATGGTGCCAGCTACATCATAGGTCGGTGCCGACGTGTCACCACCAGAACCTCCGCCACAGCCAGCAAGGGCTAGTGACATAGCAACGAAAGAATATTGAAACTTCATAGATTTTATCTTCTTTTGATTTTAATTAACGAGAGCGAATCACTCTCACCATTGAAAGCAGGAAAAGTCCTAACAAGGTCCAAGGCGAACCACTGCCACCTGAACCACCGCCACTGCTTTCTTTAGTGGTATCAGCACTACACTGATACTGAGCAAAGTGACTCACACCCCACTCTTTCAACACCCCAGAGTTCCCTGACACGCGGTCAGACACTTCGAGACGCCAAGTACCCCAACTCGGTTGCCCGACAAGTGCTTGTAACTCCTCGTCATACTGAGCGGTGAAGTAACCTTTAAATCCTTTGGTATTGCTTGATTGATGGCTAAGTAGCACGACCGATTTGCCTTGTGGAGACACAAGCGTCACTTGCAGATCTTGCAGTGAGTCATGTTCGATGTTCAGGTAAACCGCAAACGAATCATCAATCGTGCGTGACTTGTCCGATAGCGTCTGAGAGAACAGTCTGTCGCCCTGTTCCGGCAAAGCGGAGTTCACTGGTTGAGGCTGGATATCGAGCTCTGGCGTACCATTAACCAGCATCACCTTTTCACTCCACTGGTGAGTCTTTAGGCCTTCAGAAAATTGATAATCCAATGAAATAGAGGAATCGAATTGCGTGCCACATGTTAGACCGCTTGGTAACGCTACCTTCATTGAGGTCGAGTCAGAAAGCGTTTCATCAAAGTCGAAAACAGATGCGTTGTTTAGCTGCCATTGCCCTTTGATGCTCGCTTCACGGCCAGTTTGGCTCAGGCTCAAACCAACGTCTTGACCTTGTGCGATGTATCGAGCGTCATAGCGAACACGAAGAGGCGCTTTAAGTAAGTTGTGTCTGTTGAAGCTGTCCGTCAGGAATTGGGCGTAGTCTTTATTTGGGAACAAGGTGTTTGCGGCAAACACGGTCGACTCCGCCAGATCATGCATTTTCACGCCACGACCAATGCCGTACATGCCTTCAAGAACAATGGCGTCAAACTCGCGGAACACCCTATCGGTATCATCACCGTATCGTTCAACCGATGCTTTAAGCGCTTGAAACAGCGGCGTTGACCATAGCTCGTCACCTAGTTCACCGCCCACACTGACGTGCGCTGGGTACTCTGAGCTCTCGAAGTAACGTGCTCTTTGGTTCCATAAGCTACGAGTTGTTTTGCGTGTTCCGAACACACCGTCCCAGTTGAACACCGTATCTAACTCGAATTCTTGACCACGACGCGAAGCATCCAAATATTGAATGCGGTAGCTCGCGCTGCCCGCCCAGTAATCAGCAAAACCCTCTGCGATAGCACCAGTGTGACCGTACGCCCAATCCGGTACGATTTGGTAATGAATGCCATGCCCAAGCTCGTGTATCACGACATCAGCATCGACTGCATCCGGAGAAACACCACCGACACCCAGCATGAGTGCTTTCGGACCGTAATAGTAAGTAGAGTTATCTTTTGATAAACCGCGAGCGTCAAAACGAAGCGGTTCGTCAAACAAGTCGTAAGGCAGGCTTGTCAGATATTGGATCGAGCTATCAAGATGATAAAAAGCCATCAACTGTGGGAACGCATTGTCACCAAACTCGGTGCTTTGCATCTCATCAACACTGTCAAATGCTTGAACCCCTTCTGCGCTGAGAAAGTCCAACGTATCGAGTACAGGCGCTTCACCAGGTGTTGGGGCTGCAAATAAGCCCGTCGCATCCACTTGCTTCAATCTTGGGTTAGACAAATAGAACTTACCGCCGGACTGTAAAACCTCAATCGACTTGGTGACGTACTCGATCGGCTGAGGGTAATCAGACAGTGCTGACCACGTCGATTCTGGTGCCGCTTGCTGTTGCATGGTGCGAAGATCTGGGTTGAATAAAGAAACCTCAACATTAACCAGACTTCCAGAGCTCAAAGCAGGTGGCTCTTGTGCTTGCAGTTGGCGAGGCGATTCCAATTCCATTGCAACCGTTGGTTTACCGTTGCGAATGATCGTATCTTCAAGGCTCTTAAACACTCGCACAACGTGATGATTTTTATCGGTTGTTACTACTAGGGTGCGCTGTGCTTGATATTCACCGTTTACCCAAACATCAAAATTGTAATGCTCACCAAGCTGAGACTGGGTTTTGTAACGGAACTTAAACTCGCCCGCTTCTGAGTAGTGGCTATCTAGATAAGTTTTCGCTTGCGCTTCATTCGTTACCACAGAGTCCGTTGCGGGATAATCCCACTCTGCAGCCTGTGCCGCAGGGGTACAAGCAATAAGCAGCGAAAACGCCAATGGTTTTAGCTTCATGATTTCGTCCTAGAATTCGTATTTTGCAGTCAGCGTGAAGTAGCGCCCTGGCTCAGTTGAGTAACGCTTACTTTCCTCAGCGATACCCGCTACGTCTTGGTATCGGATGTATTCTTTGTCGAATAGGTTGATGATGTTTGCGCTAACACGAAGGTCTTTGGAAACGTGGTAAGTTGCGCCGATATCAAACGTATTCCACGCGCTTGTCTGCGCACACTCTGTCGCTAGGCCAAGCGTGGTCTGGCATTTAGGAACGCGATCCATAGCTGCGGCCCAGTTCCAAGCCACGTAAGCGTTGAAGTCTTGGTTGGCGTATTTCAGTTGAGCGTTACCTTCGAATGGCGTAATGCTTCGAACGTATTCGCCTTCCGCGTCTTTGCCATCTACGTAGCCAAACTTAGTGCTGATGTCCCATTGTTTGGTGAGCGCGTAACCCGCAGAAAGCTCTGCGCCATAAGTCTCTACGCCATCAAGGTTTTGGTACTGTTTGATGTAATTACCAGTGCTTGAGTCAAAGCCCGTGGTCACAACGTCGATGAAGTTTTCAAACTTGTTGTAGAACAAAGACGCATAGACATACGCACGACCGTTATCGAACTTGTTACCGATTTCAAATGAGTCGGAAGTTTCAGCTTCTAGATCCATGTTTGGTGCAATGACAAACGGCGTGAGCGGCACAAAGTCGTGGCTTACGAAGCCATACGCTTTATCGTATTCCGGAGCACGGTAACCATGGTTATAAGATACATAAGCGATGTTGTTGGCAAACATTTCACGAGAAACCGAAAGACTTGGAGATACCTCTGAGCTATCCATGTCTTTTAATGGGAAGCCGCCCACTTCACCCGCACCGTCTGGCGTGAGACGGTGCGCATCAAAGCGTAGGCCACCTGTGATGGTCCATTTATCCAGTTCCACCATGTCTCGGACATACAAGCCAATGTTATAAGCACGAGCAGGAGCGAAAGGTTGTTTGGTCGAAGGTGTTACTCCGTTCCAATCAATCTTGGAGTCGCTATCTGTGCGTTCGTAATAGTCAGTAGAAAGCTCGACACCGTAAGCCAATTGGTGCTCAGCATTTGCTGCATAAATCGTATTGGTGAAATCGCCACGGAAGCCAATTGTTTCGTCAATGAAGGTTTTGTGTTCCAGCTCGCGACGCTTGGTGATCAAACCATTGTGATCCACTTGGCGCATTAAACGGTTGGTGTCTTCCACCACTTCGGTGTGACGCCAGTAAACTTTGGTATCCAACTCTTCGAACCAAGTTGGATTAATCGGAGTCACCTCTGCACCAATATAAGCGCTGTACTCTTCCGTGGTTTCATCCTCAGCAAAGTCTTCAATATGCCAAATTCCATCAGGTTGAATGGACGGTGAACCCTCCAAACGCTCTTGGTTCTGGGTGTAGAGTTCCGCTTTGGCTTTCAACATCACCTCTTCATTGAAAAAGTGGTTGATCGTATAAGCACCGCTGTAACCATCGAGGTCGCGGTTATACAAATCTTCATCAAAGTTACGTGTCTCTTGTCCTTGCCAGTATGAAACGTTAAACAAACTCTCTGTATCACCGGAACGAAAAGCTAGATTACTCGTGCCTTTGTACTTGTTGCTGATATCGGTGTAAGTACCGGAAACATCGGTGTAGAAGTCTTTGTCTTTTAAGAAATCACCCGGCTGACTGGATTCTAAAATCACCACACCGCCGATCGCGCCAGAGCCATGCACCGAAGAACTTGCCCCTTTAATGATTTGCAGCGATTCAAAATTGGATAAATCAAAAGTATCTCGCCCAACGGCATCATTAATGTCATTCGCACCGAAGCCATCCGCAGAACGAATGCCATCACGAACGATCATAATACGGTTACCCGTCATACCACGGATGGTAATGTTTTGCGGACGTCCTGCACCGCCCGTCACGCTTACACCAGGTTCGTTACGCAGCACGTCATATAGCTCGGTCTCGCCTCTTTCTTCGATTTGCTCGTTTGTGATAACCGCGACACTACCTGCCACTTTTGACAATGGCTGATCGATTTTATTGGCGGTTACCACCACCTCTTCCATTGAGAAAACCTTAGATTCGGCGTGCACTTGACTGGCAGCAAGTACCGAAAGTACTGCCGCTGACACTGGGGTAAGCTTCATTTACTGCTCCGCTTTAGATGTTTTAATGAGTGATAGTAGAAATGCGTATTCTTTTGCTTGTTGTTCTTGCGCTTGTCGCGGGTCCATTTGGTGGCCCGAATTAAAATCAGTTTGCAACAAGTACGGCCCGTTGCGCTCACTTAACGCTGAAACTTTAGCGAGATACTTTGCGCCTTCCCAATATGGCACGCGCTGATCGATTAAACCGACTTGAACAAACATGGGTGGGTAAGCGTCTTTATGGATATTGAGAATCGGATCGTACGCCTTCATTAACGCCAATTGTTCAGGTTTGGTTGGGTTACCCCATTCGCCATACTGCTGTGTGGTAAGCGGAAGTGAGGTATCCGTCATACTTGCAACCACATCAACAAAAGGCACTTTAAGTACGACACCTGAAAACAATTTAGGATCTTGATTAACCGCTCCGGCCACCAACGTGCCACCAGCACTAGAACCGATGGCGAAAACCTCTCTATTGCCACGTTCGAATGTTTGCAGCGCCTTCGCGGCCGCGACAAAATCACCAATAGAATTGGCTTTTCGCACACCACGGCCTTGCTCGTGCCATTCATCGCCAAAGTACCCACCACCACGGACATGGGCGATAGCGTAAATCACACCTTGGTCGAGTAAACTGATAACCTGAGGCATAAAGTACGGTTTCATCGTAAAACCATACGCGCCGTAACCGTAAATCATCACAGGAGATTGTGGGTGCAATTTGTCTTTGCGATACGCCAAAGAGACAGGGACAGAAACGCCGTCGTGCTTAATAAAAATACGTTGGGATACATAACGCTGACTATCAAAGTCTTGGTAAGCATCTTGAGAGTACAAGGATTTATTCAGCGTTTTTACATCGAACTCTTCCCACTGAGGAGGCGTAGTCATCGACATGCTTCGGATACGAATTTTGTTTGATTCAAAATCGCCCAATGTGCTTAGCCAAGCGACATTACCATCGTGTTCCAATGGCAGTATCACTTTTTCCTGCCCTTGGTAAGAATACACCGTCAAAGTCGACACATTGTTTGGCTTGCTAAGTGCCACAACTCCTGCATCATAAAGGTAGAACTGTTCAAGCGGCTCACGAGGATTGGTGAAGCGTTGCCATGTTGCGCCAAGCGGTGCGAGTTCGACTTGGTAAAGGGCGAACTTTCCTTCAAGGTTGCTTTTCAGATAAATGTAACCTTTCGCCACATCCGCGTAATATTCCACACCCACTTCAGGCTTTCGCAATGAATCTGAGACAGTGCCCGTTTCTAGGTCGACAAGCTTCTGCTCTGTTGTTGACTCGTTGTTGCTTTGCAGCACAGCATAACGGCTATCTGCCGCACGATAGAAAGAAAGTAACCAATCTGACTTGGGTTCATTCCATAGGACTGTTTTTGCCAAAGATTCAGTGGAGATACGTAAGATCTGATGAGGTCGCTGAGTGCGCTTTTCTTTTGCAACGAGGAATGCCACTTTCCCGTTAGGTGACAACAATACGCCACTATCGACGTGCGTCGCCAGTTCCGTAGATTGACCGGAGAGTAAATCAACAACCACAGCACGATATTGTTCGCTACCGTCGATATCTTCCGTGAAAAGAAGCGTGTCACCATTCACTTGCCATTGACCAAGTTGGTAGTACTGATGCGCAGATTGTCGTTCATCGAAATCGAACACCACGTTTTCTGGTGCATGTTGACTCGCACGGGATAATAGTAAGTAACGACCATCGCGACGCGTTAGCGTCCATTCTCTTCCACTCACGATCGACCATGGCTTATCACCTTTGTCTGCCACCATGGTATCCCACTGCGTGAGTAGGTTTTTTGTCAACGTCTGATAACTTTTTTGGTGCTGTTCAGTTTTGTGGTTTTGTTCTGTTAGGTAGGTAAGAACTCGCTCATCTTTACGAGCATCATCTCGAAGCCAGTTGAAATCATCAGCAGCAAAGCCAGAACTAGAGGTAATTATGAGCCCTAAAAAAACATGAGTAAATTTCATATAGAGAGCGAATTCATTTATAGGATTAATACAATGGCGCGTATTCTGCCCTTAAATAAAAATGAGATCAATTATCATTTTCATAATCATGTGAGGTTTTTATCTAGTGTGTGAGGAAAAACGTTTGCTTTGACCGAGGTAATAAAACTTAATAACTTCCTAAATTAGCGTTCTATGCTGTTTATATACAACCAGACAAATATAAAAGCTGACAAACGAGTGAGTATGGAAAGACGCTATTTCACCTAGCGACAGACATAAAAAATCCGAGTGCGAACACTCGGATTTTTAAGAACTAAAATCAATGGGAAACTACAGCAGCTTTTACTCTTCAGAGCTCGGTGCCGCTGGTTTTTTCTTAGGGATGAAGACATCATCACCCACAGATACGTTTTTGTAGAAGCTCTTGTCACGCTTAGCTGGTTTTTTCGCCGACTTTTTCGCTTGAGGGCGAGCTTTCTTTGCGGTCGCTTTCTTATTGCGAAAATCTGGTTTAGGTGGCTTAAGGCCTTTAAACTTACCTTTCAAATCTTCGAACACTGAAAACTCAAGATCTTGTTGTAGGTATGCTTCTACACGTTTAAAGCTATCCCAGTCTTTTGGACCAACAAGAGAGATTGCATCCCCTTTGTTTCCAGCACGACCAGTACGACCAACTCGGTGTACGTATTCTTCAGTATGCTTTGGCATATCGAAGTTGATGACGTGTGTCACAGTTGCAATATCCAAACCGCGGGAAGCAACATCAGTCGTTACAAGGATCTTAAATACTGCGCGCTCAAACTGACTCATAATGGTGTTACGTTGAGTCTGGTTCAAGTTACCACTCAGTGCTACAGCCTTCAGTTTCTTTTCGTTTAGCTTTTCTGTTAGTCGCTCAGTATCATCACGCGTTGCCGTAAAGATAATAACTTGACGGTATTCAGCCTCAGAAAGAACACGATCTAAAATTGCCTCTTTATGATCCAGGTGATCACACAAGTAAAATTTTTGCGTAATATCTTTATGTTCTTCGTTAGAAACGCCGATAGCAATTCGCTTTGGCGCATTGAGCATTTCAGCCGCGATTTCATTGACGTCTGCATGATCTAATGTCGCAGAGAACATCAACGTTTGACGACGACGATGCTTGGCTGCTTTATGAATGCGACGAAGCTCTGGTGCAAAGCCCAAATCCAACATACGGTCTGCTTCGTCAAGAATCAGCGTTTCCAAACCATCCAGATAAAGCGAACGATGATCTAAGTGATCAGCCAAACGTCCTGGTGTCGCCACGATAAATTTCGGGTAACGACGCAGAGCTTTTACCTGATCGTTAAAGTTCTCACCACCCAAAATCAGTGCTGCTTCATAAGATAGGCCAGCTAGCATAGAACGAAGCTCACCATATACTTGTTTCGCTAGCTCACGAGTAGGAGCAAGGATAACCGCGCGAGGGTCTTTCGCAGAAAACGATTTTGTCTTTAAAGACTTATGAAGCATTGGCAATACAAACGCCAAAGTCTTGCCCGAACCTGTTTTCGAAGATGCCAATAGATCCTTGCCTGCAATCGCAACAGGAATCGCCTGCTGCTGAATGTCAGTCGCTTTTTTAAAATCGTAGTGTTTTAGGTTCTTCAACAATCGGTTGTCTAGGCCTAGATCTTTAAATTGCAAAGTATTCTCCAATAAATCAGTCAGCGTCTGAGCGCTCTGTAGTGTCGTTTCCGCTCTAACGCAGCAAAAAAATAAAGCTCGGTATAATACCGCAAATCATAGGAGTATAGATAGAGATCACACAAACTAATTCCCTGTGGTGACGGTAAAACATCATTTGTGGCTCAGTTCAGAGTAAACCCTAGCCTTTTTGATGTGCATCTGAACGTGAAGTTCAGTGAAAGGCCTTTCAGATATATCTTCTATTCTTCAACAAAACGACGTAAATAGCAGTTATTTGGGCCAATAAACTTTCATTTGTGTCAATATCGTCTAAATTATTGATATCAGGAACGTGGCAAATACACCTGCTATGAAAACTGTTGTGAGAACGAAATAAAGGATAGGTAGTTAAACTTTGTTAAGTTCAGGTAAAAGTTGACGTCAGGTACTCCATGAAATTCTTGGGTTTTTTTGACTTTTGCTACATCATGTACTGATAAAATGTAACCACATTTAACCTCGCTACTGTATAAAATAATAGTTAGTAGCGAGACTTTCACTATAAGCAAGGAGTTCTTATATGAACAAAACGTTGATCGCAGCTGCAGCAACTTCAGTACTTCTACTAGCCGGTTGTGCTTCTTCTGATGACGCAGCTACAGCAAATGCAGCAAAATTAGACGAACTAAGCAACCAAGTTAGCCAACTAAGCCAAGACGTACAAGCTCTTCAATCTGACGTTCAAAAATCAGGCGCAGCAGCAATGGCTGCTCAAGAAGAAGCTGAGCGTGCTAACGAGCGTATCGATAACATCGCTCAGTCTTACACTAAGTAAGATTTAATACCGCGTCTTAACGCCCGTTAAGGCGCGGTTATTTCGATAGGAACCCCATTCTGTGCAGCGATTGCTGCTTTAGCCTTCACGTTTTTCATACCGAATTCATCCAACCACCACTTTAACTCTTTCGGCACTTTGAGTTCATCTTTCTCGCCATTACTACGAGTCAAAGGCTCATGTGCTTCTAAGAACACACTTCTGTCAGGCTCAAGTGTCATTTTGATAGGCTGGTTAATGATGTTAACGTCTTCACCGTTACGAACCTTGTCAAATAACCACTCAATGTCACTTGGGTCCATACGAATACAACCCGCGCTGACCCGCATACCAATCCCAAAGTCCTTGTTGGTACCATGAATTAGGTATTCGCCATTCCCGTAAGCTAAACGCAATGCAAACATACCAAGTGGATTATCAGGCCCCGCAGGAACAACGGCTGGTAGGTCAATGCCCTTTGCTTTGTACTCGGCACGAATAGAGGCTGGAGGAGTCCATGTAGGGTTCGGTCGTTTTTGGCTGATACGCGTTGTCATTACTGGGGTATCGCGCCCTATTCGGCCAATTCCGACAGGAAATACATGGACAATATCCTCTCCTTTCGGAAAGTAATATAAGCGCAGCTCGGCTAGATTAATAACGATACCTTTATAAGGTACGTCTGGGAGGATTAGCTGTGTCGGAATAGTAAGAACATGCCCCTCTTCTGGTAAGAAGGGATCCACGCCTTTGTTTGCGGCCATTAAACCTAGCATACCCACATCGTAGAGCTTAGCGATATTTGCCATGGTTTCGCCTTCTTGCACGACGTGGTTTTCAAGGCGACCAATTAAACGGCTTCCATCCTCTGGTAATTCGTACATCTTAGCGAATGATAGACCACTCACTAAAGATAACGACACAGATAGCAGGGTACGTTTTGCGAAACTCATTGATCGCTTTTTGCTAAGCATTTCACTCTATTCCTTGGCACTTTTAAAGAGCTGTAAGGTTATCTCTCTTTCTGTCTTGTGATCAACCATCGGCTTGTGATATTCCAGTAAAGAAAAGCCCTCCCAAGTCCAAGGTTTATGGATGTATTTGTTCGGTACACTTTTGATTTCTGGTACCCAGTGGCGCACAAATTCACCATTAGCATCGAACTTTTCGCCTTGGCTTATCGGGTTGAAAATACGAAAGTATGGCTGCCCGTCACAGCCCGTAGAGGCAGACCATTGCCAGCCACCATTGTTCGCTGCAAAATCGCCGTCCACCAGCTTACTCATGAAGTACGCTTCTCCCCATCGCCAATCAACATGTAAGTCCTTGGTAAGAAAGCTCGCGACAATCATACGTAATCGGTTGTGCATCCAGCCTGTTTGATTGAGCTGACGCATTGCTGCATCAACGATTGGGTATCCTGTTGTTCCTGTCTTCCATCGCTCAAAGGCTTTCTCATCATAGGACCACTGGATTTTATCCTCCCAATCGATAAATCCTTTGCCTTTGACGAGTTTTGGTTCGAAAACCAATAGGTGCTGATAAAACTCACGCCAAATGATCTCACTTAGCCAAGTTGCTTTCCCTTCTGTAAGGTCATTTTGTTGATTTTCAGCATACAAACGAGCAATACACTGCCTTGGTGATAGCGCGCCAATCGCAAGGTATGGAGACAGTTGGCTAGTGCCATCAATAGCTGGAAAGTCTCGCTCGCTTTGATACGCGTCACTGCGCTCCCGTGCAAATTCCCTAAGCTGCTTCAAAATATCATTAGTCGAAGCCAGCCAGTCTTCACTGGATTCTCGAGGATAGCTAAATGTGAAGCTTGAATTAAATCGAGCCGACTCTAATTGTTCGAGTACCTTTTTATTGAGTGGCGCTTGCTCGTGAGGTTTTACTACCGTCGGCATATGGAACTGCGTTAACCAAGCACGCTTGAATGGCGTAAATACCTTAAAATATTCGCCTTGCTTATTAAGAACCGTCGTTGGCGCGTGCACACATTTGTCATGAAACAGTTCAAATTCGATATCGTGAGAAGCTAACGCTTCACTTACTTGTGTATCCAGCTCTCGTTCGTTCACCTCATAATGAATGTTTGCCATAACAGACGTGGCTTCAAGTGTTTCCGCCCACCCACTAATCACATCTGTACAATCGGAAAACGACGGCACCTCTTTGTACAAAAAAGGAATATTAAGGCTTTCAAGCTCCTCGTTAAGACAAGCTAAGCGACGAGCAATGAGATCTGCCTGCATCGGCGCCATGTGATGCTCCCGCCACTGCTCTGGCGTCGCGATAAAGCAAGCGACAACAGGCTGACCTGAATCCAACGCCGCTTTGAGTGCCGTGTGGTCTAACGCACGTAAGTCACGTCGAAACCATACTAAAATCATGGTAGCTCCTATCTTTTGTCTACTAAGTTAGGTGTAATTTCTCTATCACTTCAGAGCACCCCATCCGATCACCTAGTTGTGCGTGAAGCATTTTGATGGACGCTACTTGTTTAGCAGCTAGCGCTTTGTTGGAGAAAAGGTAGATAAACGAACCATTTTCAACGACCTCGTGATCTAGTAGACCAGAAACATCATCAACCTTATCGATCAAAGTCGTGTGATACCCTTGTTCGCAAAGCTTCGCTGCTTGAATCCAACTCTCAGACTCTCTGTTTTGTTCAAAGCTAATGAGCAGACACTTTCCTTTGGAAGCGGCTTTGTTTTCAGAATCGATAACAAGGGCAAGTCGAGTGATCAAACAAGTCTGAAATAACCCTACCTGTAAAGATCGCAGCGATCCTTTTACCATGTCTAGCGCATCAAATACTGGGCTAATAAACTGATCAATAACGAGTTTTAGTGGATACTCTTTAAGAACAGAGGCAAGTAAACTCTCTGCTTTTCCTCGATTCAGGGTAGACAGCGCAAGCAGCATGTTTTCAACTTCTTCGAGTGTGCGAACCTCGTTTTTGACTTCGACATCGGCGCTTTTTCCTAGCAGCCCCTTCACTTTACCAATCGAAATCCCCTTCGCGAGCCAGCTCTGGACTTCGCGAATCGTATCGAGATCTTGCTGGCGATAAAGTCTGTGTCCTTTTTCAGTTCGCTGAGGTTGGATCAAGTTGTATCTTCGTTGCCAAGCTCTCAGCGTAACTGGTTTTACACCCGTGATTTCTGCGACATCTCGGATCGCGTATAGTTTTTCTTCTGAACTACAAACCATAGCGTAATCTCATCTCCTGCGGATACGGTTCTAAAAACTTCTGTTTTGCTAAATACTCGTCTGGGTAAGTATTTAAGTAATGCTTAATCAATGTAAGTGGTGCTAGCAGAGGCAGCATTCCGATACGGTAGTCGTGAATCACTGTCGCTAACTCTTCTTTTTCTTCTTTAGTTAGTGAGCGTTTGAAGTACCCTTGTAAATGCATCAACACATTTGTGTTGTTTTTGCGGCTAGCCCGATTCGTTAACGCCTTCATAAGTCCTAAACGATACTCTTGGTAAAAGTCTTCAATTTCATAATTAGCGACATCAGCGACTAAGCGGCCAAGGGAGCGGTATGACTCTGGGTGGTGTGCCATTAACGTCAGTTTGTAGCGCGAATGAAAGTCGATGATTTTGCCACGAGTAGGCTCACCTTCCATCGAGCCGTAAAAGTCATTTAGACAAAATACTCGAGTAATAAAATTTTCTTTCAATACAGGGTCGTTAAGTCTGCCATCCTCTTCAACAGGCAACCAAGGCATTTTTTGCATCAATGTTTGTGTATACAAGCCAACACCTTCTTTCGCAGCACTGTTCTTGCTGTAAACCTTGACTCGCTCCATGCCACAAGTTGGTGACTTGGCACAAACGATGTAACCACAAAGCTGCTCGCTTTGAAGTTCATCTACTTTATTGGCCGAGTAAGTGAGCATATTGTCGGTATGATCATTTTCTGGATTTTTGGTTTCAACCAATGCAACACGCTCTTCATTAGAAACAAGACGAATTGTTGGACGGGGTACTGGCATACCTACGCCGACTTCAGGGCATACCGAAACAAAGTCAAAATACGGGCTGAGCTCTTTAGTCACAAAGTTGCTCACCTTATGACCAGAGTCAAAACGCACTCGTTCACCCAAAACACACGAACTGATACCTACTTTGATTGAAGATTCCATGATGACGCATCCCTATACAAAAAGTTTTGTTGTATAACTTATAGCAAGCCTTTCCAGATTGTACAAGAAAATAAGTTGTACAATTTAATCGTTTTACTTCACTCGAAAGTATTTCGATCAACCAGCTGTCAGAAAAAAGTTTGGCCCAAAAACAAAGAATTTGTGCGCGCAATCGACAAACTGCTCAAAAGCAAATCGATTGCTCTTTTGATTTCAACAGATTTGGTTATCAATAGTAGTTGCAGTTTCTAAATGCGTGGTTTTTGTGACTAAGCTCTCAAGGGGCTACTGTACGTCCCGATATTATTGCCTCAACGAAAACGAACAAGTTCAACAGAATTGGTAATAGCGTTCTATAATAGAGGCGTTTTATCAAAACAAAACTTTGGAGAGCACTTATGGCAACCCCACACATTAACGCACAACCAGGTGATTTCGCTGAAACAGTTCTAATGCCAGGCGACCCGTTGCGCGCTAAATACATCGCTGAAACGTTCCTAGAAGATGTGAAACAAGTTTGTGACGTTCGCAACATGTTCGGCTTTACTGGCACTTACAAAGGCAAAAAAGTTTCTGTAATGGGCCACGGCATGGGTATCCCGTCTTGCTGTATCTACGTACACGAGCTAATCGCTGAATACGGCGTGAAAAACGTTATCCGTGTAGGTAGCTGTGGTGCAGTACGTGACGACGTGAAACTAATGGACGTTGTTATCGGTATGGGTGCTTCTACAGACTCTAAAGTTAACCGTATCCGTTTCAACAACCACGATTTCGCAGCAATCGCTGATTACGGTCTTCTAGAAGAAGCAGTTAACCAAGCGCGCGCTCAGGAAGTGCCTGTAAAAGTAGGTAACGTATTCTCTGCAGACCTGTTCTACACACCAGAAGCAGACATCTTCGAGAAGATGGAAAAACTAGGCATCCTAGGTGTAGACATGGAAGCGGCTGGTATCTACGGCGTAGCAGCTGACCTAGGCGCGAAAGCACTGACTATCCTGACAGTTTCTGACCACATCATCCGTGGTGAAAAACTAAGCTCAGAAGAGCGTCAGAAGTCGTTCAACGACATGATGAAAGTTGCACTAGAAACTGCAATCAACATCTAAGAACAAATAGTAAGTAATAATTTGCAGCCAGAGTTATGCTGGCTGCCCGAATTATCCCGAGGGGGCGATTGTGTCTAACGGCGAACTGCCAAAAGACGCAGATGGGTTACAACTCAACTTTTGTAAAACATTGGCGTGTGACAACTTTGGATTGAGTGATGCAAAGCGTTACGTTCTGCAACATGCGAACCCTAAGCGTCCGGCGATGGTATGCCGTGAATGTGGAGCTTTCCCCCCCTTACTTAATAATCGCGATGTCGTGAACGAACTTCATCGCCTGCGGCACGTCCACAGTGACGGGTTGCCTGCTTGCCGTAATGATGATTGCGACAACTTTGGACTTTCTGTCCACACTCACAAACACCTCTATCACGCTTTCGGTTACAGTGGCGATCGCCAACGTTACCGCTGTAAAGTGTGTCAAAGTACCTTTGTCGACAAGTGGTCTGGTGCCAACAAGAAGCTTCAATTTCAAGAGAACTTGATGGGTTTATTGTTTACGGGATATTCCGTACGAGAAATCTGCCGCAAGCTTAGTATTAACCCAAAAACCTTTTACGATCATGTTGACCATATAGCTAGCCGCTGCCGCCGCAAGCTGGCAACCATTGATGCGCGCTGGGTAAACCACGCAACGCATTATGAATTGGCCTCAAACTATATTGCATTGCAACCGAACAGCAATAATGGTGTGTATTGGATTGTTTCTGGCGAAGCGCATTCTGGCTATATTCTTTGCCAGCACGTCAATTATTCCGCTGATGAAGAGCCAATCGCAACGCTCGATCATAATCCTTACGATGAGGTGTCTCGTTTTGTTTCCCAGGAGTACGTAGCGGAAGCAAGTGAGCCGCTTGCGGAACCTTCTCATCACCTCAGAGAGCGAATTGACCAAAAATACCAAACAATTTTGGCTCGCGGTAACGTAGAAGACCCTCTTGGTAATCTATCTGTATTTCATTACCCTTCAAAAGGGGCATTAGTCCGTCCGCCATACACCTCGTATGCACACTATTTGCACGTACTTGATATGTGCTGCCCAAACAAACGTGTATCTCTATACATGCCTCAAGATCCCCTACTACGTTCGGCTGCACTGAGCGTTTGTTTACCTCGCATTAAAGAGAAAAGTGTCGACTTGATGTACGTAGAAGAGGACGCTAGTTGGGACATGAGTACTCCCTTTGGCAAAGTCGATATCGCCTATATGAGTTGGTGGCGCGATCGTTGGGCAATCTCTAGTCAAAACGAAAACCACAAAGGCATTTGCTACCTCGCTGGCGATCAAAATGAGCCTGAAAAATGGTTTAACGTTGCGACAACTCGTCATGTGAAGTTTTATCAAAACCGCTTTCAGATTCTTTTCGAAAGCTTCATTAACGAGCCACGTCGCAAATTACGACCTGCTGGTATTTTACCTCTTTTAGATATATTCAGAGCTTGGCATAATTTGTGCTATCAGGATAAACAAGGTCTTACCGCTGCACAAAGGTTAGAAGTCTCTGATGCACCTTTGACAATCAAACAGCTCCTATCGTAGCTATTCTATTGGTAATTTAGATGTAGTAATTAGGGGTTGTAACGGTATACATTACGGCCCCTGATCGTTTACCAAAACGTTATCCGCATCGCTTTGGTAAAGAAACATGCATCTAACCACTTAATATTAGGTGTGATTTCCAGTTCGATAGTCATGGATGTGAACGTTGGATAAAAACCAAATTCAGCTAGAAGATGATCTCACTAAGCTTAAAGGCCAAATAAAATCGGCCCCTAAACATACCTTTAATGTTGCGCAGCAATATCTTATCCGCGCGGAACAAATTTTATTTGTGGACGGAGAGATCAAAGCCTTACTCATCATGGCGCAATGCTGTTGGTGCCTAATGGATTATCGACAAGGCTTAAAACTCGTCAAAGACGCTTACAGCAAACAAACACAGCTTGAAACCGACGATCATCTCCCGGAAATTCTCCATCTTTTTGCACTCCAATATTGGGGCCAAGCAAAGTATTATTCCGCGCAACAATATTGGATTAATGCGCTCGAACAATCTGCTCTTGTTGATGATGTTGAAATTCAAATCGAATCTCTAATTGGGCTTGGTAATGTATGGCGCATCACTAATGAACACCAACTTGCCGCTTCAACTCATGAGTTAGCCGTTAAAGTGGCAAACAATGTTCGTATTGCTTGGTTAGAAGGCAAAGCGCGCATCCTATTAGCTTGGGACTATTACTTACTAAATAAGTTTGTCGAGATGCTTACGGTACTGGATGGAGCAACCGAAGTATTAAAAGATCATGATGACAGTACGTGGCAAGCCGAGATCTGGGACTTTAAAGGGTTAGCACTGCTTGGACTAGAACGCCTTGATGCGGCCGAAGAAGCCACCCAAAAAGCCCACCAGCTCGCCATTGAGCATGATCTCGTTTGGATGAAAGCACACTCTTTTATTAGCCGAGCAAGACTTGAGCTTTTGCGCCAAAATACAGACAGCGCTGCCAAGTTGCTACTTGCAGCAGAAGAGTCTGCACTCAGTTTCGACCACGGTGAGCTACTCAGCCAAATTTGCTTCCAACAATCACGAGTCGCTGAAGAACAAGGAGACTTTGAGTCTGCGTTTAACGCGTTCAAGAAATACCGTAAGCACGCACTCAAAATGCTCAAAGAACAAACTCATCGAATCAGCATGGATAAAGCAAGAGGCTCTAAACGCCAACTAGAGCAGCGAGCACGTAAGCTGATCAATCATATTCGCTCTCAACACGAATACGACCCTGAAAAACAGTTCTCTAATGTCGTTTCTGAGACCTACTGGTGGGAACAGTTAGTTTTGTTTAAAACGGAGCTCAAACGCTCTAACCACGCCATCATTATGATTCAGCATTCAAACCCCGAAGTTCTCGATGTTTGTACCGAGCTCGTTCATGCATTGACAACCTCTAGCGACCTCATCTCGAGAATTTCCAGTAACAGGCTAGCAATGTTAATTGCAGAAAAAGGTCAAGCAGCAGAAGAGGTCTACCGCACTGTCCAAGCGATGTTAGACATCTATCCATGGAAGCGACGCGGAATCAAAGGCCCGAAACCGATACTGTATTTGCAAGATATCCTGACCTTCCCATTCACGTTAGAACAGCTCGAAGAAAGTTATATTGAGGTAATGAAGAATGGAACAACTGCTTAGCAAGGTGACTGACGCAGGTATCGATCCTTCTTCCGTTTCAGGTGAAGAAGCGATTACGCTATGGGAACACATAGGGTTACATATTGCGTCAACAAACCGAGAGAAAGCGCATTGCTATATCATTAGCGCCGAGTATCGAAGAGAGATCAAACAGCTCAACGACAGCATTAGTGAATTGAAACAAGCGCTTGAGTTGCTTGTTTTACCAGAGGATGTAGAAGATATTCTTTCTGTGAAAGCAAGCTTGAGTGAGCGTTTGGTTGAAGTAGGTGACTACAATGCGGCATTAACCGAGTATGTCGCTTCAACCAATATCGCCGTCGAGTACGGCTATATTGATGAGTACGTATTGGCCATTATTGGAATGGGTAATTTATGCGATGCCTATGGGGATCACCAACGTGCATTACGTTATTATCAAAAAATAGATGCTATCGATCACGCTATTGGCAGTCGATCCCTACGCCTTCGTTACAAGCTGTACATGCTTGCCTGTTATATCAGCTTGAACCGTACCGCAGACGCCAAAGAGCTGTTGAGTGAATGTGAAGAACTGAGCATTCTCGTCAGTGATAAAAACCTCGCCGCACAAATTCACCTCTACCGAGCCAAATTACATCGTCTGCAAGAAGACTACCCCAATGCGTTGCTGGCTATTTCGAATGTTCAGTATACAACGGGTAGTGCCACGACATACTGGTTATCCACGATGGTCAAAATTGAGACTGCGTATTGTCTAAACGGTGTAGGGCACACCTCTTTAGCTAATTTAACGTTGGACTCCATCAGTAAAAGGATTCAAAAGCAGCTATCTCCTATCGTTACTCAGCATTTTTATAACGCGATGAGTCAAGTTTACGCCTCTCAAGGGTTGTATCAAGAAGCATTAAATTGTGAAAAAAAAGCGCATAGAATCGAATCTGATCTTGTAAAACATATTCCGAACGGTGAGTTAGGGTCTGCTCAACTACGCCGACTTTCACGCTTTGAGTTACAACTCAAACTCATTTTGTCAGAGCTAGAAAACAAAGAACTAAAAGAAACCACCAAGCAGCATAAAAATACTGTTGCTCAGCTACAGCAGGACGTCTTTACCGATCCACTTACTTCTTTACACAACCGACGCTGGCTAGAAGTTAAACTAAAAGATCTACTTCTGCACGATACTGCATTTGCATTGATGGTCATCGATATCGATCACTTCAAATCCATCAATGACGAACTAAGCCACTTGGTGGGCGACAAAGCGATCAAAAGTGTGTCACAGGAACTGGCGTCCTACTTCAGATTTAAAGGCGCATCGTGCGTACGATTTGGTGGTGAAGAGTTCCTCGTGATCCTTGAGAATACCCAACTGGAACGAGCAGAAATGCATGCCGAGAATTATCGTGAACGGATTTATCAATATGGTTGGGACGATATTCTTGGTGAGCGGGGGCTGACCGTATCCATAGGGATTACCTTGCATCGGGAAGGCGAGAATACTCAGCGAACTTTTTATCGTGCAGACAAAGCTCTTTATCGCGCCAAAGCCAATGGCAGAAACCAAGTCTGTACCGAACTTTAAACCATGCCCCGGTTGACACCTGGGGCTTTAGTATACTTTTTACTTATCCTTCCTATATCACTTCACTGCTTGTTTAAATAAGTACTCAGCAACACTTTAACTGCCAATAAACATCCGTGGATACTTACATCGCATAAACATAATTCCTACATAAAAACCGCTTGATTCATCTGTAGTTAAGACAAATACTTAAATTGTTAATTTACGTAGATTTTCCATTTCGCAATACGCACAGGTAGGTAAGATGTTTCTAGACTATTTTGCACTTGGGTTACTCATCTTCGTTGCTTTAGTGATCTTTTACGGAATCATTGTCATCCATGATATTCCATATGAAATCGCCAAAGAGAGAGAGCACCCGCACCAAGACGCAATTCACTACGCTGGCTGGGTCAGCCTTTTCACTTTGCATGCGCTGTGGCCATTTTTATGGATCTGGGCAACATTATGGCGCAAGGAACGCGGCTGGGGTTTTAAACAACTAGAACAAGAAACACACGACATTCATCACCGCCTTGAAGAACTCATCGATGAAGTCAACGAACTCAAAAACGAAGTATCGATGTTGAAACAACAAAAGATTCAGCAAAAGCCTTTGCCTGAACAAAGTAAAGAGGACGAATAATGGACTTATTGCTGATTCTGACTTACGCAGCTCTTTGTATTGCCATTTTTAAAATTTTCAATATTCCTCTAAACAAATGGACCGTTCCAACCGCCGTACTTGGCGGCGTAGTGTTAGTGGGCACACTCGTGCTGCTTATGAACTACAACCACCCATTTACTCAATTGGGTAACCAAGTGTTCCCGACTACGCCTATCGTCTCTGGCGTGCGTGGCCGCGTGGTAGAAGTGCCAGTCCAGGCCAACCAACCGCTCAAAACGGGCGATATTCTTTTCAAAATCGATCCTGTGCCTTTTGAAGCAGAAGTTGCTCGCCTTGAAGCGAAAGTCAAAGAAGCAAGCCAAGGTGCCTTGGGTTTAGAGTCTGATCTAAGAGAGGCAGAAGCTGCTGTATTGAAAGCGCAAGCGGACAGAGATAAAGCACAAAGGGAATTCAGCCGATATCAAAGGGGCTTTGATCGTGGCGCGTTTACTGAACAAGATTTGGATACTCGACGCCAAGCGTATAAAGCGGCAGAAGCCATGTTAGACGTTGCGATTTTGCAACAAGAACAAGCGCAAATCGCTCTGGACTCTGAAATCGGAGGCGAAAATACCCAAGTCGCGCAACTTCTTGCCGAGCTGCGTAAAGCAGAGTTTAACCTAGAGCAAACCGTCGTTCGTGCGCCAACCGATGGTTACGTTACGCAATTGGCTTTGCGTCCTGGAGTTATGGCTGTGCCGTTGCCACTTGCCCCGGCAATGACCTTCGTACATACCGAAGACATTACGTACACCGCGGCATTCAGACAGAACTCATTACAACGCTTGAAGCCAGGCTTTGAAGCAGAATTTATGTTCCGCGCAATTCCGGGCAAAGTGTTCCGTGGCGAAGTCATTGACGTGATTCCAGCCATTGGTGAAAGCCAAATTCAAGCGCGAGGCGCTCTGCTTGGGACTGATGCCTTGCGCACGAGCGGACGTGTTTTTGCGAAGCTGAAAATTACCGACGACTTGAGTGGATACCACCTACCAATGGGTACTGCGGTTGAAGTTGCAGTTTATTCAGACAGCTTTACTCACGTATCAGTGATGCGCAAAGTTCTTATTCGTATGAAGAGCTGGCAGAACTATTTATACCTCGACCATTAATGAACATATAGCGCATTCATTTATCGGTAAAAATAACATCAAACCGTGTAATCAGGGGCTGACGATCAGCCCCTGATTCATTCTAGCCATCCAGATAGATAGCATTCCCACTTTTATTAATATTCTGTATAATGCGCGCCTTATTTTTAATGCTTGCTAAAACCAAAGCCAGTCAAAGGGATGCGTGAATCAAATCACACATTTCCTGAAGAAAAATAGAGCAAACAATAAGCAGCTTGGTTGTTTTGAATATATGTTACACAATCAAATAACTAACGCTTTCCGACAAAACAATTAAACGTTCTTTAAAATCGACTATTGAACTGAGGTTATCTATGAATCTTTCCGCTAAAACTGTTGTGGTTATTGCAATCGGTGCTGCTCTTTACGGTATCGGCGGCTTACCTATGTTTGGCATCCCTGTGTTTGCAAACACAACGCTAAAACCAGCAATGGCAGTATTAGCATTGTTCTCAGTACTATTTGGACCACTTGTTGGCTTCTTGGTTGGTTTTATTGGTCACTGGGTTACTGACCTATTTGCAGGTTGGGGCGTATGGCTCACTTGGGTACTTGGTTCAGGTATTGTTGGTTTGATTATCGGTCTATTCCCTTCTCTAACGCGCTACCGTTTGGAGAAAGGTGATTTCAATATGAAAGACTTCGCGTTATTCGTAGTACTTGCGCTATTAGGCAACGTATTTGGTTACGGTTGCTCTGCATTCCTCGACACGATTTTATACGCAGAACCGTTCACTAAAGTGTTTACCCAGCTTTCTATTATCGCGATCGGTAACACCATTCTTATTGCTATTGTTGGCTTCTTCATTCTTAAATCTGTCGCTAAACGTAACAAGCAAAGCCGTAACTTAACAGAGGCTTAATGTCGAATGACAATCGAATTTTCTAACTTCTCTTTTAGATATGAGTCGCTGGACAAACCGACGCTAAAAAATATCAATCTAAGGATAGAGAAAGGAGAGAAAATCGTCATTATCGGTCCAAGTGGTAGTGGTAAATCTACCCTTGGGCAATGTCTTAACGGACTGATCCCACACGCAATCAAAGGGGAAACCAGTGGAACATTGACCATCAATGGTCAAGACACCGCCCCCTTCGACATGCACCAATACACTGAGCAAGTTGGCACCGTACTGCAAGATACGGACAGCCAATTTGTCGGTTTGAGCATTGGCGAAGACATTGCATTTGCGCTGGAGAACCAGCTAACTTCAAATATCGACATGTACCCATTGGTCAAAGCCACGGCCAAAATGGTCGACTTGGAACAGATGCTAGAACGCTCACCCCACGATTTATCTGGCGGGCAGAAACAGCGTGTTTCTTTGGCGGGCATTCTCGTCGATGATGTCGATATCCTTTTGTTTGATGAACCACTAGCTGCGCTTGACCCTAAAACGGGAAAAAAAACCATCGAGATCATCGATGATCTACACCGCGAAACGGGCAAAACCATCGTAATCATTGAGCATCGTCTTGAAGACGTTCTGCATCGCTCAGTTGACCGTATTATCTTGATGGAAAGCGGCGAAATCATTGCCGATACAACGCCAGATGAAATTTTAGCGTCGCCTCTGCTAGAAGATTACGGCATCCGCGAACCGCTTTATATTTCAGCACTGAAAGAAGCAGGCTGCGCGATTGAGGACGATGCAAAACCTTCTAGCTTAACTACCTTACCGTTGGAGCAATATAAACCGGCAGTACAAGCATGGTTTGATGGTTCAACAGCACAACCACCTAAAACGCCAGCCGAGACTTTGTTTGAAGTCCGTGGCCTCACCTATTCTTACGACGGTGAGAAAAACGCGTTAGAAGACGTGAGTTTTGACATCAAGCGTGGCGAGTTTGTCTCTGTACTTGGTAAAAATGGCTCGGGTAAATCGACCATCACCAAACTGATTATGGGCGTTATTGAAGCGGATAGCGGCTCAATGAGTATGAATGGTCAAGATCTTAACGAACTGACCATCTTCGAGCGCAGCCAGAAAGTGGGCGTGGTGATGCAAAACCCGAATCACATGATTTCCCATCACATGATTTTCGACGAAGTGGCCTTCGGCCTCCGTAATCGTGGCGTTGAAGAGAAACAAATCGAAGCTAAAGTACTTGAAGTCCTTGAGCTGTGCGGTTTGAGCAAATACCGTCACTGGCCAATCGAAGCATTGAGCTACGGCCAGAAAAAGCGCGTAACCATTGCGTCAATTTTGGTATTGGAACCAGAGCTTCTGATCCTTGATGAACCGACGGCAGGTCAGGACTATCGAAACTACACGTCTATGCTGAGTTTCATCGAAAAGCTCAATCGCGAGTTGGGCGTAACCGTGATGATCATCTCTCATGACATGCATTTAGTGCTGGAATACACCACGCGCTCTATCGTGATTGCAGACAGTAAATTAGTCGCGGATGCACCAATGACGCAGGTATTCAGCAGTCCAGAGCTACTAGACCAAGCAAACCTCACCACAACAAGTCTGTTTGAGTTGGCTACAAAAGTTGGCATCGAAGACACCAATGGCTTTATGCAGCACTTTATCAATGTAGAAAAAGCGCACCGCCAACAAAAAAGCGACGACGTAAACCAACTAGAGAAAGCGGTGGCATGAAAGACAATAAGATGAAGTTTGGTATCAACTACATCGATACCCAATCGCCACTTCATAAGTTGAATGGCATTACTAAGTTCTTGCTTTTCATTGCTTGGGTAACGGTGGTGTTGACCACATTTGACTTGCGAATCATCGCGCTGTTGATCGTGCTTGGTTTAGGCTTATTGAAAATGACCAAAGTGCCATTTCATGTCTACAAACCGCTTTTACTGGGGACAGGCACGGTATTACTGATCAATGCCCTGTTTATGTTCGCGTTAGCACCGCAACAAGGTACTGAGTTCATGGGCTCATCAACGGTTTTACTCTCGTTACCCGGTAATTACTCGCTCACTCAAGAGACGTTGTTTTACCTAGTAACAGTGACGTTGAAATACTTAAGCATGTTTCCAATCGCGTTGGTGTTTGTATTTACCACTCACCCGACGGAGTTTTCAGCCAGCTTGAACCGCTTGGGTGTACCTTACAAAATCGCCTATGCCGTAAGCTTAACGCTGCGCTACTTGCCGGAAGTGAAAAAGGACTTTGTTAACATCATGCACGCGCAACAAGCACGAGGAGTAGAACTGAGCAAGAAGGCTCCGTTGTTCACTCGTATGAAGAACGTCGCGAAGATTCTTGGACCTCTGATTTTCTCTAGTTTAGACCGAGCCGATCAAATCTCAAACGCGATGACGCTACGTGGTTTTGGCCGTCACTCCTCTCGCACTTGGTACAGCTTAAAACCACTAACCACAGCCGATATGATCTGTATGGCGGGGATTGCGGTGATAGTGATTGCGGCGATCAGCAAGCGTGTGATGGACACACAACTGTTCTGGTATCCGTTTTAAATTCTGAAGCTTCAAACTGAACATAACGTGGTTAGTGTTGTGACCACGTTATCTTCCGTCTTTCCCCTCGATAACTCGCCTGTTGACTTCTAGCTTGCAAGTATTCAAAAGAAGCGGTAATTTCAGCGGCTCGCTGATGTGCCAGAAAGTTGCTTATTCAAACGACCAACATGAACTAAACTCATCAGTTTTATCAGGGGCTTAATGATCAACTGCGCACTGCCCACGATGAAAAGCCAAGTACCACTTTCAATCAACGAATCATTCAAAAAGAAAAAGCTACCAATTAAAAACCAAATAGCAATGAGTAGGTCGTTTGCAGCACCTAACGCCTCATAGCGGCGCTGAATAACGATGTGACGGCTTCCTAGATCTAAATCCAACTCTCTGCCATGTATCTGCACTGTATAGCTCCCCTCTTATTGTTTCGCGTCAGTTATGCCCAAGTTATTTCGAAATACTTAGTTCTAAACCCTAACGGACGTGGCATGCATTGACAACCATTGGAGGGATTATCTATTTGCAATAAAAAGAAAAGGGCGCATAAGCACCCTTTTTAGCGAGTCTAATTACAGGTATTCGCTTTAACGATTAGATAGTGAGTACCAACTTAACTCCACTTCAACAAGCGAGTTTCGTTGCCTTCTTCCGGCTTCGCTGGAATATTGAGTGACAACAGCAAGCTCACTGCTGCCATACCAGCGCCGATGTAAAATACGCTCGCAGGTGAAACAAGCCAGATGACACCAAACGTAACAGGTATTACAACTGCAGCAATATGGTTAATCGTAAACGCAACGCCTGCGGTCGACGCCATATCGGCAGGATCGGCAATTTTCTGGAAGTAGGTTTTAATCGCAAGCGCTAACGCGAAAAATAAATGATCGACAACATACAATGCTGCCGCCCACTCTGCCGTTTGCACCAAACCGTACCCGACGAACACGAAGATCAAACCGACGTATTCAAACATCAACGCTTTGCGCTCACCAACAACGCCGATAAAACGGCCTATTCGCTTCGCAAACAAGAAGTTAAAGACATAGTTAATCAGGAACAGCAACGTAATATCTGCGGCGGAGTAACCAAACTTTTCTACCATCAAGAAACCAGCGAACACCGTAAAAATTTGACGGCGTGCTCCACTCATAAACGTAAGCGCATAGTATAACCAGTAACGTTTACGCAGGATGAGCTTCTTGTTCTGAGGCACTTTTGTCTTAAATTGTGGGAAGGCAAATGCCATCACCAAAATGAGCACAAAACCTAAACCACCAGCCATTAAATAGACCGTTTTAAAATCAAGTTTGAGCTGTTCGAGCGAAACCCAAATGGCGCCGTAGGTAAACAGAGAAGCCAAAGCTCCAACAGAAATAAACTTACCCAGCATTTCTGGCGCTTCTTCTTTAGATAGCCATTGTAAAGACAAAGACTGCTTGAGTGTTTCAAAGTAATGGAAGCCGGTGGACATTAACAAGGTTGTAAAAAGTAGACCGTACAAAGTGGGAAAATAACCTGTTAATGCCGTACCAAGCGTAAGCATCGCCAAAGAGACGAGCATAAAGCGTTGCTCTCGGATAAACAGCAATACAAACACGGTGGTAAAGGCCAAAAAACCCGGAATTTCACGCACACTTTGCAATAGGCCTATGTCTGCACCATCAAAGTTTGCTTTCTCGATAACAAAGTTGTTCAACAACGCCATCCAGGTAGAAAAAGCAATGGGCACGATAATGGAAATTAACAGGAGGAAATTTTGCGGCGTTCTCCAGCCGTGCGATGAGGTAGTCATGATGTTTCCTTTAAATATGAAGGCATCATCATAGCTTTAAATGTAACAAATTCGCAATATCATTATTATTTTAAGCCCAGAGCAAGCAGATATGGCTGAGGGATATTGTTATGAAGATAAACATCGCGCTTAACTCCTGGCTAAGCGCGATGTTCAAGTATCAAGAGAAATAAAGCATGAGTAAATGTGCTCAGTGGCTTAATCAATGACTTTTACTGATAGGCGATTTTTAAATTCAAACACATGTTCTGGACATACATCCAAACAACGACCACAACTAATGCAGTTTTGATCCATAACTCGACGATCTCCCTCTTTCAAAGGCTGCCGAAGCACTTCTGGTTCTGGGCAAACGTAAAAGCAATCCATGCATTTGGTGCAATCTTCGCGGCGAACAGCAGTAACGCGCAACAGGCTTTTTCGGCCTATCACGCCATAGGTAGCCCCCAGTGGACATAAGTGCCCACACCACCCATGCTCAACCAAGAGTAAATCCAACACGAACACTAGGGCGATCAACACCCAACCTGCGCCCATACCAAACACCAACCCGCGATGCAGTGCCGCCACTGGATCTAACCATGTCCAAAGAATTGCGCCAGACAGCGCACTGCCCAACATCAAAACAGGGATCAGCCAATAACGAATCACGGGAGACCAACGATAGCTCGCTTTAATGTTGAGCTTTCGACGCAACCACGCCGCCAAGTCTGTCACGATGTTCAACGGGCACACCCAAGCACAAAATGCGCGCGGCGCCAAAATCGCGTAAAACACCACGACAATCACTACGCCTAACAACGCATTAAACTCCGGAACATGCCCTGTCGCCAAAGCTTGAAGCACAATTAACGGGTCACTTAACGGCACGGTATCGAGCAACATACTTGATGACAGATTACCAGTTAGAATTCCCAGCGTCGGCCCAGCCATAAATAGCGCAATGATGGTGAACTGACATAGCCGACGTAAAATCAAAAACCGATGCGCGCGCCACCAACCAAGCTTTTCAAGCGCTTCTTTGCCAGCATTTTGAGCTAAGTTCTTTGCCATTACTTACCTCCTTTTAGCGATTCAAGCGCACCTTCCGGTACAGGCGTCTCACTAGGGAGGATATTTTCGAGTGGTTTGTCGATCTCTTTCCAACCAAAATTGTAGTGGCTGCCCACTTTGCCTTTCGCCAAATCCGTCGGGACAACTTTAATAGCAGCGACATCCAACACGCACGCTTGTTCACACTTACCGCATCCGGTACACACTTCGGAATTCACTGTAGGGATAAGTTTGGCGTGATAGCCAGTTCGCTCGTTGTGAACCATCTCTAACGTGATGGCTTCATCAATCAGCGGACAAACGCGATAACAAACATCGCATCGTAACCCTTGCCAGTTAAGGCAAGTTTCATGGTCTATAAGAACCGCTGTACCCATTCGAGCATCATCAATATCGGTTAATTTCGGATCTAGCGCCCCACTCGGACAAGCGACAACACAAGGAATGTCTTCGCACATTTCGCAGGGAATATCGCGTGCAGTAAAGTAAGGTGAGCCAGTCGCGACAGGTGAAAGTAATGTCGCAAGTTTCAAGGTATCGTAAGGACATGCCTGAACACACAAGCCACATCGAATACAAGCTGATTCGAAATCGCCTTCCGGCAGTGCACCAGGCGGACGAATAGGCACACCTTTGGTTTCTCGAGCTTGGCTTTGTAGCGATTGTAAGCCCAATACACACGCAGCTGCGCCAACACCAGCCGCAGTCCGAGCTGTATCACGCAAAAATCGGCGCCGACTTTGCGATATTTTAGACTGAGAGGATTTCATGCTATTTCCTCAACAAAACTCCCTTATCAAGTTAAGCATAAATAGCCCTAAACGTGTCGTTTCCCTATACCTCATAGGAGGTAACTCCATCCTCTATTGATTCAAGTCAACTGACGCACAGTGCCGTCGTCACAGTTTGACTAAATGCGTTTATTTACTGCGACATGAAATTCACCACGATACTCTGCAGTACGCGCCATTCTCAGTACAATAATTCAACACCTTTGCAATCTACTCGTTCAATTCGATGACAAATCACTACTAAAAATTCAAAAAAACACATCATAACAAGCTAATTTAAAAGGCATTTATCCATTAAACATAAAAAAACACTATCCAAATAAGAAAACTGTGGTTAGATTAAAAATTAAAACTAAAAAGCGAAGGAGAGAGGCATGGAAATTATCGTACGTCCAACGACCGTCGAAGACGCAGCGGCACTCGTAGAAATCTATTCACAACCAAAAGCACAACGTGAAACCCTGCAACTCCCAAAGCCTTCGCTCGCGATGTGGGTGGAAAGGTTGTCAAACATACCTGATGGTGTTTATAGCTATGTCGCTGAAATTGATGGTAAAATCGTCGGAAATATTGGCTTTCACCACTCTCTACGTCCAAGAACGATGCACACGGCATCGTTTGGCATCGGAGTACATGATAGTTTCCATGGACTCGGTATTGGTAGCAAATTGATAGAAACAGTCACTGAACTAGCAGATAACTGGTTAAATGTGAGAAGAATTCAGATAGAGGTCAATGCCGATAACGACGCCGCCATTGGGCTTTATAAAAAGCATGGATTTCAAATTGAAGGTGAAGCGATTGACGGTTCCTTCCGTGATGGTGAATTCATCAATACCTATTATATGGCGCGCATCAGACCAGGCCAAAGATAAAACAAAGCCTCCTACTAATTGGAGGCTTTTCTTTTTAAACTTCGACTCACTTTCGTAAGTAAGCCAACGCTCTGCGAGTCAATGCTTCTGTGTAGGGATTGATCTTCCAGTGGTCGGAACTCCAACCTTTCACAAAGCGCTGAAAGTCTGCCCAAGCCACAGCAAACAAAGGACGCCATTCACGCTCGACTTCATTAGGGTCAAGATTCGGTTGATAGACCATTAGCGCGTGTTGCAACTGAGCAAAATACGTATCCAAAACCCAAACTTCCATCTCTGCACAACGTTCTGGCTTAACGGCGCTACTCATAAACAGTGCCACATCTTTCATTGCACACCCACATCCAACGTATTGAAAGTCAACCGCAGCAACGCTTGATTCTTCTTCATCAAAACAGAAGTTCGCCAATTTGGCATCACCATGTACTAGTGTTTTAAACTTAGCTTGCGAAAGCGTTTGATCAATCAATTGAGCCGCATTTTGTAGCTCAGTGTCTTGCAATGCTTCAAGCTCGTCGGGTCTGGTTGCTAAGTGCCAGTATGTTCCGGTATGCCACAACTTATCCGAACGAACATCGATGTATCGCGCATGAAAGTTCGCCAACCAAGTGAGGCAGGCTTGTAGATGCTCTAGCTGTGCATCTGTGATGACTTTTGGAAAGCCCACCTCGGCGAGATCTTCCATCACAATGAGCCATTCATTCTCCGATTGGAACGTTTTTAGACCTTGTGGTACTCGGCAGCGAGTATCCACCCCTCCGGAAAAATGCTCATACCAATTCACTTCCACCTGATAAGAGTGCAGCTTTCTTTGATGAGAACGGTCCGTATTCCAGCCTCTAGGATGCTCTGAAGGCTTAGGGAGTTTTACATGCTTAATGATCACCGAACGAGTTGAATAAGTAACTCGGACTAACTCTCCATAGCCTCCCCATAGCGATTGTATGACTTCTACAGAGCGGTAATTACCTAGATTGAGTTCCTGGCCAATATTTTGGTAGCGTTGGTGGTTGTTACTCATCATGCGAGCAGATGTAACCACGTTTGGTTCTTCTCCATGTAGTGAATAACATATGGGCAAACTGGTTTGATTTGATAACCGAGTGACTCAATTTCTGGCAACACCGCTTCCATCATCACTTTTCCGTACCCCTTACCTCGCAGTGCTTCAGGAACAACCGTTGATGTAATGTGCATGACATTACCCTTAAGCTGATAAATTAACTTGGCTTTATAGCCCTGCTCTAAATCAACCCAGAATGTACTATTCGTGGCTTCATGAGTTACTTTATGCATATCTTGCTCTCTAATTTTTGTTACAGATTGATTGAATCAAACTATATCACTGAATAAAATCGATACCATGCGAGAGTGCTGCTTCGCCTCACGCGATTACCTTCTTACATCAGGTACGACAATTATAATGAGAAATATGAGCCCAATTGCCAGAGACGGCAAGCTACCTCTGCAAAGCAAGAAGGCACCAGAACGTCAGGCAAGTACATTAAATAGCACCGATGCAATGGCAATGGTCGAACATGGCAGTGAAGTGAGCTTAAACGTCACCACCCCCGTTGGTACAAAGTTTATTACAACCAGCACATTTGTTGGCTGTCACTCAAATAATACTGCATTGATAGAGGTTCCGAACATCTCCGATGAAGACTTGAAGTTCTATTTTCAAGAAGGCTTTTGGATCAATGTAAAAGCCTACTCTCATCGAGGTGAAGGGGCCGTTATCCCATTTCGGGCCCAATTACAGCATCGACTAGGCGATCCGTACCCAATTTTGGTGCTAGACCTACCTAACACTATGCAGGTCTTTCAGCTTCGCAAAGAAGTGCGTTACGAAGTAAATTTGAGAGCGCGTGTTTGTTTAGAAGCCTATCGAACTGAATGCGAAATAAGAGATTTATCTCGTAGTGGCTGTCGTTTTGTAACATCACCAATGAGCCGACCACTTCAGGTTGGTGACCACGTTTCATTGGATCTAACGATGCCCGGAGAAAGTCGTATGCTAGCGCCGTTGCGAGGTCGTATTTGTAATTTACAAAAATCAACGCACTATGCTCGCTACGGAATGGAGTTTGATGAGGTTGGTAAAAACAACGCTAAAAACCTCCTCAGTCACCTCAAATTTGATGGTACTAAGCTCACACTAAAAAGATAGATTTGATAACCCCTATCGCTTATCAAGAAGCTTCGAAGTGCTAGAAAACAAGAAACCCCATACTTTTCAGTAAGGGGTTTTATTTACTAAGAATAAGGCAGTATCTTAGATAAGAGTCATGACTTAAAAGTCGTAACGTAGACCTAGCGCTAGCTCATCTTTTTCATCAGCGCCTTCGTTATCCATTAGATCGAAGTTGTATGATGCGTAGCCACGGAAGTTAGGCTTGAAGTAGTAAGTTACATCAACAGCTAGGTTTTCTACAGTATCTGCGTCTTCTAGTTCACCTTTGTTGAACGTAGAAGTGAATACAGTTTGACCCATAGTGTAAGCAGCGGCTAGTTCGTAGCCTTTGTAATCAAGAGTCTTGCCTGCAACATCCATATCCGCGCCAGTGTAGTTACCAGCGAAGTAGAAGTCACCTACAGAGTATGCAGCTACCAGCATGAACTCATCGCTGTCGTTTTGATCTGCGTAACCAGCACCTAGTTCAAAACCAGTGTTAGCAAACGCGTAAACACCAGATAGAGAGAAGCCATCTTCCTCGTTGTCTGTAAAGCCTTGTGCATCTGTTGTGCGATCAGCAAAACGGTAGCTAGCGCGTACAGCTAGTTGCTCGAATTGGCCTTTGTAAGACAGCATGTTATCTGTACGGTCAGAAACAGGCAGTTTAAGTGCTGCTGTGTTACCGTGGTAAGCCATAATGTCAGTAAAGTCAGTAAGAACCACTAGTGCGCCGTCGTTTTTACCGTAAGTTACTTCACCGTATTTGCCACCCAGACCTGCATAAGCGTAACGAGTTTCAAGATCACTGTCGTTATCTACAGCACCTTCTTCTTTTGTTTTGAACTCACCTTCCCAAAAACCAACACCGTATAGGTTTTCATTGATTTCCTGTTTGCCTAGGAAGTTAAGACGGATGCGAGTACGGTCTTCTGCCTTACCATCCATCATAGAAAGACGCGCTTCAGCGCGGCCGCCCATCTCAAGAGAAGTGCCATCTTGGTTGTATAGTTCTGAAGCGACAACTTGAGATCCTGATGCCATTAGCGCCACTGCTACAGCTAAAGTTTTTAATTTCATTTTTATTTTCCATATCATTGTTTTATATGTGCTTTCTCACCAGAAAAACAGGACTTTTCTGTACCAACGAGAAAACTGGCGGCATAGTAGCAGCTGTTATTTTTCACGCAACGTGTTGAATAAACAGCGCTTATAGAAGAAAACACCACTTAAAATGACGATATGAATACCTCTCAACCATCAAGTTATCGGTTGAGTTAAAAAAAATGTTCGCGTCAAAAAAAAATTGACGAAAAAAATGTAAAAACAATATCACAAAACGTGATATCGCCCGCAAAAAAAATCTTGTTAACTAACTGTTTTAGATAGACTTATTGATAATAAATCCGATTATTACAAACAAAAAAATCCCTGAGCATTCACTCAGGGATTTAGAGATTTGATAAGTAGATGATGAATTAAAGCTTAAAGAAACTTAATTGCTCTTTCTGCTTCTCTGCAAGTAATGAAAGCTCAGTACTCGCACTTGCACTCTGGCTGATGCCCGCTACGTTTTGGTTTACAAGCTCCGACATGTTAACCACGTTGCGATTGATATCTTGAGTAACTTGAGACTGCTCTTCGGCTGCGGTTGCTACTTGCGTGTTTGAATCGTTGATGTTGGCGACTGACTCGGTAATTCCAACCAACGCTTCATTCGCTTGTTGCGTCAGCTCGTTGTTGCGGCTAAGCATATCAAGGCTGACTTGCATACTGTCATTCGCAAGCCCAGACTGCGCTTGAAGCTCTTCAATGATCGTTTGGATCTCTTGTGTCGAGTCTTGAGTACGCGCTGCTAGCATGCGTACTTCATCAGCTACTACCGCAAAACCACGACCAGATTCACCAGCTCGCGCCGCTTCAATCGCAGCATTCAATGCTAGCAAGTTGGTCTGCTCAGATACGCCGCGAATCACTTCAATAACATCGTTGATCTGTACAGATTGCTCTTTTAGACGCAAAACAACTTGCGCTGCATCGTTCAATGCTTGAGACATTTGCGCACTTGCTTCCGCACTTTCTTGGAAGATAGCCAAACCTGATTGAGCAAGTCCATCAGCTTCACGCGCAGTTGCGTCAGCAGAGGTCGCGTTATCACTCACATTATTCGCAGTGCTTGCAAGCTCGTTAACCGCAGATGCAACTTGCTCGATCTCCGCCAACTCTTGTTGAGCGTTCGCTTCCGCTTGCGTCATTACCGCAGCTAATTCGGTCGATGCAGATGCAACTTCCTCACTAATACGGGTTAACTGGTCCACAGTGTTGTATAACTGCTCTGCGGTTTGGTTTACATCTTTGCTCAGCTTAGAGATCTCATTGTCCCCATCGACATCTGCACGTACTGATAGATTACCCATTGCTAACTGACGCATCACTTCTTGCAGCTTTTGGATTGGTGTAACAATCATGCCAGATAGGAACCAAGCGCCTATCAATGAGAAAGCAAATACCGCTAAAACCGTCAACATAGCGTTATTTTGCACACGTTCATTTTGCTGATGACTTCTGATAGTAGATTGTTCAGCTTGCTCGTTTACATGCTTTGATAGTGTGTTAATTTGTTGGACCATTTCTCGGCCAACATTGCGATACTCTTTGACAAATGCACGGTACTCGCTATCCGATTTCAAACCTTGATCGTATTGGTTGAAGAAAGCAACTGAGCGCTCTGAATATCGCACATAGGATTCAATTGCTTGGCGAACTTTAACGGCATCGTCACGGAATAGGTTTCGGGCTTCAATTGCGCTTAAATCGGCATCAACTTGCTTTAAGCCTTCTTTCAATTCGGTTAGAAAATTCTCACGACGAGAAGCATCGTAAATAGCGTAAACCGCGCTTATGCGCAGAGGGTAAATTTGGTCGTCAATACTCGCCAATGTGTCTTTGTGAAAAACCAAAGATTCTTGGTTGGAAGCAATAACATCTTGCTCTGCTTGAAGATTGTTTTTAGTAATCCAAAGAGCAATAAACAAAACAATCGCGGTAAATAATACCGGAACCAAAATTTGCGTTCGTACTGACAAATTTTTCAGTGATAACTGCATGACAGGGCCTCAGTTGTATGCGTGATGTCTATATCCAAACAAACTCGAGCAGTGCTTATAACAACGTTACTTTTCGGCAGTTTGAATATCTATGCTTCCTTGCGACGGGATAAATCCCAGACGAATAAACAAGTGGCGAATATTAGAGGTCGATCACACTTTTGTCTAGTGCAAAAACTCTCCATTTTCAATCTGTTATTGACAATATCCCGACAGTGGCGTCGGGATATTGTCGTTATGATAAATTATGATCACTTATGATGAGATACATTCACATTTAGGACGGTTTCAGCCTATTTTCTCAACGAATTGAGCTTAGCTTGAGCAAGGCCAAAAATGGTATCGATTGGATAAGAGCCTTCATCGGTTGGCTCACCAGCAACTTTCCCCGTAAACAATTCGATAGCTTCAGTAACATGGTCAATCGCCCAAATATTAAACTCGCCTTTTTCGACTGCTTTCACGATGTCGGAACGAAGCATTAGATTGTGAACATTAGAGCGCGGAATAATGACCCCCTGCCCGTCATGACGACCTTTAATTACACACACATCATAAAAGCCTTCGATCTTTTCGTTTACGCCACCAATAGGCTGAGCTTGGCCAAATTGATTCATCGATCCTGTTATCGCAATGTCTTGTCGATTTGGTTGCTTTGAAAAAGCAGACACAACCGCACATAACTCAGCCATGCTGGCACTATCACCATCAACACCACCATAGGATTGCTCAAAGGTAATGGTGGTCGTTAATGGCACTCGTGCCGTTTTACCAAATACGGAAGATAAGTAGGCAGACAAAATCATCACGCCCTTAGAGTGAATACTGCCCCCCAAATCCACGCTGCGCTCGATATCGATAACATCCCCATCACCGTAACACGTCGTCGCTGTGATGCGATTCGGTGCACCAAACATGTAGTCACTAGTGCTCAATACCGAAAGTGCGTTCACTTGGCCTACGGCTTCTCCTTCGGTGCGAATCAGCGTTGTGCCGTTAATAAAGGTTTCCATTACATTATCGCGTAATCGGCTTACTCGCATTTCTTGGTTATTGAGCGCCTCTTCAACATGACCAATACGGATCATGTTAGAGTTGGCTTGACGAGCCACGTAGTTCGACTCTCGAAGCAAGTTGGCGATATTAGCCGAATGTAGAGATAGCTTGGATTGGTCGCCAGACAAACGTGAGCTGTATTCGATGATCCGAGCAATGGCTTTGCGATCGCAATGCAGCATATTGTTGTCATGCACCACGCTAGATATAAAGCGCGCGTAATGCAGCTCAGACTCCGGCGTACGTTTCATTTCGTCTTCGAAATCTGCCGTCACACGGAACAACTCGCTGAACTCTGGATCGTAATGTTGGAGTAATTGGTAAGTTCGGTAATCACCAAACAAGATGATTTTGATATCAAGCGGAATCGGTTCAGGATCGAGTGATACCGCCCCCGTCAATGTGACTTCTTTTTCTAGAGACGTAAAACTCAATTGACGAGCACGCAATGCGCGCTTCAAACCATCCCAAACGTAAGGCTGTTCAAGTACTTTCTGAGCATCCATTAATAGAACGCCGCCATTCGCCTTATGCAAGCTCCCTGCGCGAATCAGCGAGAAGTCGGTAAACACCGTTCCCTTGAAAGTGGCAGTCTCAATCGACCCGAAGAGTGAATGATAGTTGGGATTTTCTTCAACAACGATAGGAAATTCGCTGCTTTTACGGCTTACCAAGACGTTCACTTTATAACGACGTGGCAATTTTTTATCCAAGGATGCCGTCGCAATTTCGCCTTGCTCGCCACTTTGGTCAAGGAAGATATCTGCGTTTTCAACAATATCTTTTTGCAGCTCAGTTAAGTAGGTTTTGATTTCGGAATATTGCGCGTAATCCACTTTGAGTTTTTTGATGAAGTGAGTAATCACATCAAGCGTCACTTCATCATTGAGCTTTTTGATTTTATCGCTGTATGTCTCTTCCCACTCCGTAAGCTCACGAACCATCGAGCGCAATCGCACTTCGAGTTCATCAATAGCATCGCTGAATTGCTCTTGTTCTTTTTTGCTTAGTACATCAAAAGACTCTTCCGTATGAAGCTCATCACCGTTCATGGCGACAAACTGATAATCCCCCTGCGTAGTCAGTGTTAGGCTGATGCCCTTTTCTTTTGCCTCTCGACTAATACGATCCAGCTCGTTTTGTTGCTTAGCTGCCAATTGATTTTTTAATCGCTCAGCGCGGCTAAAGTACATTTCATTGTCGAATGCTAGGGGTAAAGCATTCAATAATTTGCCCATTAAAGCTTCAATATCAACACGTAGTTTATTTCCGATACCACAAGGCAGCTTTAATACCTTTGGTGTACGGGTATCCTCAAAGTTCGCAACGTAACACCAATCAAACAGGGCTGCTGCATCGTGCTGGTGACGATTCAGATAGCGCAAGATCATGGTGCGTTTACCTAGCCCATTCTGACCAATGGCGTAGATGTTATACCCTTTCTCTTTGATGGACATCGCAAACTCGACCGCTTTTTGCGCGCGCTCTTGGCCCACGATTTCATCAATTGGAGGTAACTCCTTGGTCGACTTACATGGCATATTCTCTAGATCTGCTACAGAATATAGCAGCTTAGCTTCCAATCTTAGTATTGCCATATCCACTTCCTTTTTTCTTATTTTCGTTATTTGAGTGTAGAGATTATTTGCTTAATTTTAAGTGATTTACCTTCCACCCTAGATTGATTGGACATTTTATGAACACATAAGTGATATTAACACGCACTTGCAATTGATAATCAATTTCATTTAATATCTAAACAAATCAAATGTTGTGGAGATGGATATGAATATTGAGCAATGCTGGATGCGCTACTTAAAAGCGGAGCAACTGATGGAACAAGGCCATTGGCCAGAAGCTCATCGTTTATATGACGACGTGCTCAACAATCTACCCAACCACATTCATTTAGCGCTAGAAAATGCACAAACTAAACCTTGCCAATTTGTATGTCTCATTACGGGACTTAGAGATGCCAGCGTGACGCAATCAGAGATTCTCAACAAACTCGGCTTACAACATGATGCGTTCTCAATACTCAATCAAACTTACGCGCTATTTCAATTTTTGCAGCTAGAGAGCCATGAACTGATTGAGCGCGTAGGTCACCTACTTGGTCAACAGAGCGAAGACTTATTAGCTCACATGGCGGCATTTTGCTCTGCCCAACGTAATGCTCAATGGATGATAGAACTCGAGCACGTAACGCGGGCGCATGAGCAGTTCTTACATTTGCAAGCAATGAGTTCGGCAAAATCTTCGCCTTCTCACCTGTATAATTAATCTAAAGCTCAAGCATTGAGGCCAGCTAGGTTTATGCTATCCATTGCTTGAGTATCATTTGCTTTATCAACCACAAGGATCTGTGATGTCTTCTAAAACCATTCTTTCGGTGAACAACCTATCAGTCAGCTTTACGACAAACGATGGGATCGTCGATGCAGTAAAGAATGTTAGCTTCGATTTAAAAGCAGGCGAGACGCTGTCCATCGTTGGCGAATCTGGCTCTGGCAAGTCAGTCTCAACCAATGCACTGATGAAACTACTGCCAGACAACGCTATTTTGCATGAAAGCTCATCCATCATGTTTGAGGGTAGCTCCATCTTGGATAAAACAGAGCGTGAAATGCAAAGTATTCGCGGTGATCGCATTGGCATGATTTTTCAAGAGCCGATGACCTCACTAAACCCGTACATGCGGGTGGGTATCCAAGTCGCTGAGGCCATCATGTGTCACCGCCCGGTCGACAGACGAACAGCAAAAGCAAAGGTGTTAGAGCTGTTTGAATTGGTTCATATGCCAAACCCAGAAAAAGCGTACAACAAGTACCCACACGAATTTTCTGGTGGTCAATTGCAACGCATCATGATTGCGATGGCACTGATTAACGAGCCCGATATTTTGATCGCCGACGAACCAACAACGGCGTTGGATGTCACGGTTCAAGCAGAAGTGTTGCACCTGATTAAAGAAATTCAGGCTCAGATGGGCATGGCAATCCTATTTATTACTCATGACTTAGGCGTCGTAAAACACTTTGCAGACCGTGTCATTGTGATGTGTAAAGGAGAAGTCGTCGAAGAAGGCGAAACACAAACACTCTTCAAGGACCCAAAGCACGAATACACACGTATGCTAATCAATTCGATTCCTAAAGGCAGTAAGGAGCCTATTAGCGAAAGTGCTACGCAGCTGTTAAAGGCTGACGATATACGAGTCAAATTCTTGGTAAAGTCGCATTTTATTGCGAGCAAGAATGAGTACTTCGAAGCGGTAAAAGGCATTTCTCTTGAGCTTAAACAAGGAGAGACCCTCGGGATCGTTGGGGAGTCCGGTTCAGGTAAGTCTACACTCGGCCGAGCTTTGATAGGTCTACTGCCCTCAACTGGCAAAATAGAATATAAAGGCCAAGATATGGCCTTGCTGACAAACAAAGAACGTTTTGAGCTGAAAAAAGACGTTCAGATGGTATTCCAAGACCCTTATGGTTCGCTTTCTCCTCGTATGACTATCGGCGAGATCATCACTGAAGGATTAACTGTCCACCAGCCAATGTTGAGTAAAAAAGAACGTATGCAGAAAGCACGCGACGTGCTTCGAGAGGTTCGCTTAGATCCCGCGTCCATCAACCGTTATCCACACGAGTTTTCGGGAGGCCAGCGTCAGCGTATTGCTATCGCGCGAGCACTGATTCTTGAACCTTCGTTTATTTTGCTTGATGAGCCAACCTCTGCATTGGACCGCTCGGTTCAACTGACTGTGATTGATCTCCTGAAAGATTTGCAGAAAAAACACAATATTGGCTACTTGTTTATTAGCCACGATCTATCAGTAGTTAAAGCACTCTCTGATCGTGTTCTAGTCATGCAAAAGGGCGAGGTCATGGAGCAAGGTACGGCCGAAAAGATTTTCCAAAACCCTAAAAATGACTACACGAAAAAACTGATAGATGCCTCATTTGATCTTGAAAACAGTGAAAATCAGCACAATGCGGCTTAGGTTCATCACAGTTTCATATTCATAAACTAGGATTAAGAAAAGGTGATAAATTCATCTTGTCTTAAGAATGGCGTAGCTGCCTTTCGGTTTGGCCGCCGAGACTGGTTGGTTCAAGAGTCAGACTTAGTCAACCTGGCTCAAATACTGGCAAACAGTATGAATTGAGTTCCCCCAACCATGAAAAATGCCGCGACACTGTCGCGGCATTTTTTTATTCTCAGAAGCTTCGAACAACTAGGGCATTAAATCGACTCAATACCCATATTATGTAACGTAAATGCATACATGTCTGTGGTGAGGTCAATTTGCTTACTCAGCGGCATTCCTGCACCATGACCGGCATTAACATCAATGCGTATCAATACTGGATTAGCGCCTTGCTGTTTGTCTTGCAGCTCCGCAATAAACTTGTACGAATGTGCTGGAACCACACGATCGTCGTGATCGGCGGTTGTCACCAATGTCGCAGGATATTGCACGTTTTCTTTTACATTGTGAACAGGAGAGTAGCCAAGCAAGTATTGGAACATCGCTTCGCTTTGCGAAGACGTGCCATAGTCATACTTCCAGCCTTCTCCAGACGTAAACGTGTGGTAACGCAGCATATCAAGCACGCCAACCGCAGGCAGCGCGACTTTGAATAGTTCAGGGCGTTGCGTCATACACGCTCCAACTAACAAACCACCATTAGAACCACCGCGAATCGCTAGGCGATCCGAGCTCGTGTAGTCGTTTTCAATCAGGTATTCCGCCGCCGCAATAAAGTCATCAAACACGTTTTGCTTTTGCTGCTGAGTGCCTGCGTTGTGCCAGGCTTTACCGTATTCACCGCCGCCTCGCATGTTGGCGACAGCGTATATACCACCCAACTCTAGCCAGTTGGCTACATTGCCAGAAAACATTGGAGTAAGGCTGATGTTAAAACCGCCGTAACCATACAACATGGTTGGTGCTCTACCATCAAGTGCAACGCCCTTCTTGTATGAAATGATCATCGGAACTTGCGTGCCGTCTTTTGAGGTGTAAAACACCTGTTTTGATTCATACTCATTACGATCGAACGGTGCCTTTGATTCTTGAAACAGTGTCGATTCACCAGACTCAACATCAAATGAGAAGATCGTCGGAGGCGTCACGTAGTTAGTGAATGTGTAATAAAGTGTGGTTTCTTCTTTTTTACCCGCCAGACCATAAGCCGTGCCTTCTCCCGGCAATTGTACATCTCGAATCCACTCACCTTGGTAGTTAAACTGCTGCACTTTAGAAAGCACATCTACCATATAAGTCGCAAACAGATAACCGCCACCTTTGCTGATTTCTAACGGCTGTTCTTGTTCAGCAATCACGTCAGCCCATTGTTCTGTCTGAGTGTTGTAGCTGACAACTTTGCCATTCGGCGCGTCTAGGTTGGTGTAAAGCAGCAAGGTTGCGTCTTGGCTATCAATTAAGTAGGTGTCTCCTTGCGTTGTCTCGCGCAGCGTCACAATTGCCTGTAACTCAGACTGTAAATCAATATAAAACAGACGATTACCCGATGTAGATTCTGCGCCAGAGATAATGAGGAAGCGATCATCTGTCGTCGTCGTACCAGACACATAACGATGAACTTGCGTATCCAACTCACCGAAAATCACTTTATCTTCAGATTGAGGTGTACCAAGTTCATGATAATAAAGCTTGTGATGCTCAGTTCGAGCAGACAACTCGCTGCCTTGCGGCTTATCGTAGCTTGAGTAATAGAAGCCTTTGCTGCCCAGCCAAGAAATCGACGTAAACTTCGCATCAACAATCTCAGGCTCTAACTGTTCTTTGGTTTCCGTATCAATGACAAAGATCTTACGCCAATCACTGCCCCCTTCCGAGATGGAATACGCGACCAAACGATAGTCTTTAGAGAAGCTGACTTCGCCAAGAGAGGTCGTGCCCTCTTCGGAGAAAGTATTTGGATCAAGGAAAACCTCGGCTTCTCCCTCGCCTTTACGTCGATACAATACGCTTTGGTTTTGCAAACCGTCGTTTTTGTAGAAGTAGGTGTAGTCACCACGTACAAATGGCTGGGAATATTTTTCGTAGTTTTGACTGTTCGCCACTAAGTCACGGATTTGTTGGCGGTACGGGATCTGACCAAGGAAATCGAACGTGACCGAATTTTGACCCGAAACCCATTGTGCGGTTTCTTCACTTCGATCATCTTCTAACCAGCGATAAGGGTCGGCAATGTCGTGACCAAAATAAGTGTCCACGACAGAATCTTTACGTGTTTTTGGGTAATGCATAACGTCCGTGTTACTCCGTTGTTTTTATTAAGTTGTTTATCTTCAATCGTTTTATTGCGGTGATTACCTTAGAGCACCCTATTTTGATTTCAACGACATTGTTTTAAATCTATGAAGAACCTAGAAATAATGAGATATCGTTAAGTATCGGTCACGAATGTGCTCAATAAGCAGCTTCACTTTGTTCGGTGGTTGACGAGTAAACGGATACACCGCGTAGATACCCAACTTTTTACCTACTAATTCAGGAAAAATATCCACCAGTTGACCATTACGAATATCGTGATACACCAAGCAGCGCGGGACGTAAGCAATACCATGGCCGCCCAGAGCGGCTTTACGTAATGCGGTCGCGTTATCAGTAGAAAAGCAGCCCGATACTTTGACGATGTAATTGCCATCTTCTCCTTTAAACTCCCAATCCGTTGCACCTGTGGTTTGGTAAGCGTATTGCAGACAATTGTGCGTGGTGAGATCAATCGGCTCGATCGGTTTCCCATTTTTCGCAATATAAGAAGGTGACGCGCATACCACCCATTGGGAATCGAGAATATGTCGTGCGATCAAACTAGAGTCGGCTAGGTAGCCAGTTCGAATGACTAAATCGTAACCATCAGCCACTAAATCGACAAAGCGATTATCCAATGACATGTCCACGGTCAGACCCGGATGAAGGTTACAAAACTCGGCAACAGCATCAGCAAGTATCAAATCTCCAGAGATACACGGCACGGACATTTTTATATGACCGCTCACATTCTCTCCAAAGCCTGCAACAGCATCCATAGCTTCCTGAGTGGCCTGCTTCACATTTTTAGCACTGTGGAGTAACACCTTACCTGCCTCGGTCAAGGTTAATTTGCGCGTTGTTCGATATAATAGCTGAGCCCCTATTTCTTCCTCTAACCTCGCCATTCTTTTGCTAACTACCGAATTTGTAAGGTTATTTGCCTCTGCAACCTTACTAAAGCTGCCAAGTTCGATTACTTGAGAAAATAGGATTAAGTCGTCTGCTCTCATACCATTATGTCACTTTTGGAATTAATTATTTTCATTATTTCCCTATATCAACAAAAAATAAAGGAGTAAATTCACGCCAAATTAACAAAACCATTACAACAAAAAGTCACCTCTACAGCGGATTGACACCGTTCGAGAAGTCAGCGTACGAAGGATGTACAAATGAGTGAAACCCTACTTGCCCTAGTGGCATTTTCGCCAATTGTTGTTGCCGCCATCTTATTGGTTGGTCTCAACTGGCCTGCTAAAAAAGCCATGCCTGTTGCGTTCGGTCTAACCGTCGCTATCGCACTTATGTTTTGGGATATGTCAGCCAATCGCGTACTGGCTTCCGTATTCCAAGGACTGGGCATTACTGTCTCTGTTCTATGGATCGTGTTTGGTGCCATCTTCTTGCTCAACACTTTAAAACACACTGGAGCGATCACCACAATCCGTAATGGATTTACCGATATTTCGGCTGACCGCCGTGTACAAGCCATCATCATTGCTTGGTGCTTTGGCTCGTTCATTGAAGGCGCATCTGGGTTCGGTACCCCGGCAGCAATCGCTGCACCACTACTGGTTGCAATCGGCTTCCCTGCGCTAGCCGCTGTCCTTATGGGCATGATGATTCAGTCTACGCCTGTTTCATTCGGCGCGGTAGGCACGCCTATCATCGTAGGTGTAAACAAAGGTTTAGACACGCATAACATCAGTGAGTCGTTGGCCGCACAAGGTGCAACGTGGGAAATGTACCTGCAAGATATCACAGCACACGTTGCTGTCATTCACGCAGTCGTAGGTACGATGATCCCGGTATTAATGGCGATGATGTTAACACGTTTCTTCGGCAAGAACAGAAGCTGGAGTGAAGGCCTGGATATTCTACCATTTGCGTTATTCGCTGGTGTCTCTTTCACCGTTCCATACGCGTTAACCGGCGTATTCTTGGGCGCAGAGTTCCCTTCACTTATCGGTGGTTTGGTTGGTCTGTCTATCGTTGTTACCGCAGCGAAAAAAGGCTTCTTAGTACCAAAGACTAAGTGGGATTTCGAAAGCGAAGACAGATGGCCTGCAGAGTGGTTAGGTTCGCTAAAAGTCGATCTAAACGACAATCCGGGCAAGCCAATGAGCATCGTAAAAGCTTGGGTTCCATATGTAATGCTGGCAGTTATTCTCGTCGCAAGCCGCGTAAGCCCCGAGCTGAAAGGCTTTGTACAAAGCGTAAGTTTGTCGTTCAGCAACATTCTTGGTGAGACTGGCGTTAGCGCTGCGATTCAGCCGTTATACCTTCCTGGTGGCATTCTGGTGTTTGTCGCACTACTTGCTGCAATGTTACAAAGCGGCAGCGTAAAGCCATTGCGTGAAGCATTTGGCGAGTCAAGCAAAACACTGATTGGGGCGGGTTTTGTCTTGGTATTTACCATTCCGATGGTTCGTATCTTTATCAACTCAGGCATCAACGGTGCTGACCTAGCAAGTATGCCCGTCACAACCGCAAACTTCGCCTCTGACCTTGTTGGTTCTGCGTTCCCAGCGCTGAGTGCCACCGTTGGTGCTCTGGGTGCGTTCATCGCTGGCTCAAACACGGTATCAAATATGATGTTCAGCCAGTTCCAATTCGAAGTGGCACAAACGTTGTCTATTTCGAGTGTGATTGTTGTATCACTCCAGGCCGTCGGTGCTGCCGCAGGTAACATGATTGCGATTCACAACGTTGTTGCCGCATCAGCCACGGTAGGTTTGCTTGGTCGAGAAGGCGCAACATTGCGTAAAACGATTATCCCTACGTTCTACTACATTGTAATGACAGGCATTATTGGATTGGTGCTGATTTATGGCTTCCAAATGACAGATGTCTTGATGAAGTAACGCGAAATGCAGGGTTTACAGCCCTGCCTAATTTGACACAGCTGTCTGCACTACTACCCCGACATGTTGATTTAGCTTGCTACATCAATTCCCCCGACAGCTGTGTCACCCTTTCCAGTTTGCATAACTGATTGAGTGATTTAACAAAATTTTTCAACCAATTATGTAAATGGGTTACCAACATCACCGATTCAAACGTAAGTGAACCATAGGTAACTATACTCATTTTGATGTCTTCACTGCTTTGCGATGAAGGCTCAACGAAAGAGCAAATTGCTCCACAACTTTGCTTAGAATAACCGCTAGGACACCATTATGATTATCTCAGCTTCTACTGACTACCGCGCTGCCGCGAAAGCCAAGCTTCCCCCGTTTCTATTCCATTATATTGATGGCGGCTCTTACGACGAACGCACGCTGAAGCGTAATACTGACGATTTAGGTGATGTCGCTCTTCGCCAACGCGTCCTACGCGATATGACAGATTTGAGCCTCGAAACCGAGATCTTCGGTGAGAAACTGGCAATGCCAATCGCGCTAGCTCCTGTTGGTCTAACTGGTATGTACGCGCGCCGAGGCGAGGTGCAAGCAGCAAAAGCAGCCGAGAAAAAAGGCATCCCATTTACTATGTCGACTGTTTCGGTTTGTCCGATTGAAGAAGTCGCACCTGCAATTGAACGTCCAATGTGGTTCCAGCTTTACGTGCTTAAAGATCGTGGCTTTATGAAAAACGTACTTGAGCGTGCAAAAGCAGCAGGCGTAACAACGCTGGTGTTTACCGTTGATATGCCAGTTCCTGGCGCACGTTACCGTGACATGCACTCAGGTATGAGTGGCCCTAACGCGGCCATGCGTCGTGTATTCCAGGCGATGCGCCACCCAAGCTGGGCGCTGGATGTGGGTCTACTTGGTAAACCGCACGACTTAGGTAACATCTCAACTTATCGTGGCGAACCAACAAAGCTAGAAGATTACATCGGCTGGTTAGGCGCAAACTTCGACCCTTCTATCTCCTGGAAAGATCTTGAGTGGATTCGTGATTTTTGGGATGGCCCAATGGTTATCAAAGGCATTCTAGATGAAGAAGACGCGAAAGATGCGGTACGTTTCGGCGCAGATGGCATTGTGGTATCTAACCATGGTGGCCGTCAGTTAGATGGCGTACTTTCAAGTGCTAAAGCACTACCAAGCATTGCGGATGCGGTAAAAGGTGATCTTAAGATCTTCGTAGACTCTGGTATTCGTACTGGTCTTGATGTCGTTCGTATGCTCGCACTTGGTGCAGACTGTACGCTTCTTGGCCGTTCATTTGTGTACGCATTGGCAGCACAAGGCGGAGCAGGCGTTGAAAACCTACTGGATCTGTACGATAAAGAAATGCGTGTAGCAATGACACTGACTGGCGCTAAGTCTATCGCGGATCTTTCACGCGATTCGCTAGTGAAAATCCCATAATCTTTGCAAGCGAGCAAAACAGAAACGAAAAAACGAGCCAACAGTGGCTCGTTTTTTATTGCTCTTCAACCCGATAATTTGACGAGCAAGCTAGCTAACTTGGTGGACGTACTCGATCACGACTTGGTTTCCGTCGATAAACACGTTACTGATATCGCCATCCACCGTCACACGATTTTGTAAATAAACGGTACCAGAAGCAGATAGATCACGCTCCGTCAAAGACGGAATCACCTGACCAGGACGTACATGTAGCTGCTCGCATAGCTGTTTTACAAAACCTAGCGTCAGTGGAGAATTACCACGTAACAAGCCAGAAAACTCGTGTAGACTCAAACCAAGGCGCTTCGCCATTTCCATTTGAGTGATGTGCATTTTGGCTTTTTGTGACATCCAGATGTCGTAGAGCGCGTTTCGATCCAGCTCTGTAAATTCCATATCTGCCTCCGCTAATTCAAGAGCCAATACACTCTCACACTTACTTAAGATAAATGTTAGCGATAAGTCAGAGAAGTTATAATTGATCGTCCAAATATCAACCCTCAATCATTGGTAGCGTACCTCTGAACATGCATGAGGCGGTCGCTCAGCAAAACGTAAAGGTAACTCTCTTGTCATTGGAAGGAAAAGTCCATCTCGGCGGTTTAGACATAAGTAAATGATTTAAAGGAAATCACTGGGGTGAAGGAGTAATATCTGCTACCTTTCCTTCCATGGTTCACTAGAAATAAGTTACATATGCCACAGTGGTTTACCGAATTACAAAGCTACATTGAAACGTCTCATCAAAATTGGAGTGGAAGCGTCCTTTTCATTACGCTCGCTAGCTTTATAGCTTGGATAGCTTGGCGGCTGATTCGCTCTCGCCTCGCTGCGCTCGTAGAGAAAACGCCCTTCCACTGGGATGACATGTTGCTTGATGCGCTAAAAGCGCCAGTCAGTACACTCATTTGGTGTTGGCCTGCAACCGTCTCTATCGGCATCATATTAGAGAGCGAGCTCAACGATAAAATAAACTGGTTAAGTACGCTGAAACTGATTTTAATCATCAGCATCTTCGTATGGACCGTTATGCGGCTCATTACCAATGTTGAAGAGCATGTTCTCGAACAAAAGAACCGAGATGAAACAACAGTACAAGCGATAGCTAAGGTCGCGCGCCTGTTCTTTATTACCGTCGGAATTCTAACCGTAATGCAGGCATTTGGTCTGTCACTATCGGGCCTACTTACCTTCGGTGGTGTTGGTGGTTTGATCGTCGGTTTAGCGGCGAAGGATTTGCTGTCTAACTTTTTTGGAGGTCTTATGATCTACTTCGATCGTCCATTTAAAGTTGGCGATTGGATCCGTTCTCCAGACCGACAAATAGAGGGGACGGTAGAACGCATTGGCTGGCGTATGACCATTATCCGAACTTTCGATAAGCGTCCACTGTATGTGCCAAACTCAGTGTTTAGCAGCATTGTCGTAGAAAACCCATCTCGCATGCTGAACCGACGTATCTACGAAAAAATTGGACTTCGTTACGACGATGCTGAAAAAATGCCGCAAATTATCACCGCGGTAAAAGAAATGCTGAAAAATCACAAAGACATTGATGCACGCCAAACACTTATCGTCAACTTCGATACATTCGGTCCATCATCATTGCACTTCTTTATCTATACCTTTACTAAAACCGTGAATTGGGTGAGATACCATGAGGTAAAGCAGGACATACTGCTTAAGGTAATCAACATCATTAAAGAACACGATGCAGATATCGCGTTCCCTACTCAGACGCTTAAGCTTGATCCTGTACAAATGGTAAAAGCGGAAGAGCAAGAAGATCACGGCTTCTAGTTCTCACCAATACCCAAATAATCAAGCCCGCTGTGTTTAAGCGGGCTTTTTATTTTTCTTTGCATGAAGTGGTTATTGTTGCGTTAACACCATACGTGCATTCAGCGGTTGGATTGGGCGATTGTTTTTCCCCATTACTTCCGAAAAAGATTTTATCTGCTCAGGAGAAATAGTTTGTGCTTCTTTCATCACGAACCAACGTACACCTTCAGAGCATGGCGGTGTCGTTAGTGAGCCGTTAAAGCGGTAGTAGTCTTTATCACTTGGGATAAGGGCATCAGCATCAAATGGAACCTTGATGGTAACATCTTGATCTTTAGTTGGAATGTTAGCTAGCATCTTAGCTAGATCTGGGTTCGCGTCACCCAGTTTAAAGAACACCGCGACAACAGCTAGATGACCTACTTTGTCGGCATGCACAAAGTGTACTTCTAATGGGTATTCTTTACCATCCACATGGTTTTCAGATGGCGTATGGAAGTGGAACTGTTTCAACATAAACTCTTTACCATCAATGGTGAGTGTGTTTTTACCTTCTAAACCAGTCTGTAAAGTGTGACCGTTGTTCAGCAGTGAAATTGCCTTACCTTCGTAGTCGAAATTCAATTTTTCTAGCTTCGCTTCGGTCGCCGATTCAATGTTGATTGGGCTCTGGTTTTGACCTTTCGCGCACTCAGATGCAAACTCACCCCAATGAGCTGGCCCATGGTTTCCCTCGTAGCCCCAGCTTGCTGCATAAGCTGTTCCTGTAAATACCAGTGCCAAACCTAATGTTGTTAGTGACTTCTTCATCATTTTCCTTATTTCTGAAAGTTAAATTCCGTGAGAATAAAGCCATACTAATCTCACAAAATTAAGCAGTGACAGAGTGAAAACTATGATTACAAAAGATTTTTGGAATAGAAGCCTCTAATGATGTAATTGACATGATGCTCAAAATTGAACGTCAACGATTATTGAGTCGGTGTAAGTACCTGCAGGAGGGGTCGTTTGGCTGGTTAGTATCTGCGCGCGATAATTATAATTCTGTGGAGTGATACCATCCGGAATGGAGCCGCCAGTATCGACGTCACCGTGTTCACGACGTTCAGAACTGGTGCCTCCCCAGCGCTCCATCGTTGATGACTTATAGATTTCATACTCCAAATAGTGACCACTAGAAATCATTCGCCGCTGACCGCCGGACGCATTTAGGCCGTCATTCAAGCCAATGGAGAAGGAACTATTCTTGGTACAAGTTAACGATATAACCTGACTGACTGGTTCAAAACCGGCCACTAATGGGGACGAACCAAAATCAATATCTGGCGCTGTGATCATACAATCAGGGGTCACTTCCAACTCAACCGTAATCACGCTTTGAGCGCTGCCATTGGCGCGGCCAATGCATACCCCTAGAACCCCGATACCCTTACAGTAATCCCAAATCCAGGATACGGTGATTTGGTCTTTGTAAGTCCCAGCGGAAAGATTACTACCCACTCCCGTCCGAGCATAGAGCGGAAACTCGGCTTGAGTGCCAAACAACCCGAGTAAATCGAGTAACCCGATTTCAAAAAAATTGTAAGTTTGGCCGAATACATACTCTTGTGAAAGACCTGGATCGCCAAAAATCTGATAGCTGAGCTCCGAACTCGGATCATCCTCATTTAATAGCAAACCATTATTTATACTGTTAAACGTTGCTGATACGTAGTCGCCACTTAACAAAGACACAAGTGTAGAAAAGTCACACATAATCCCCGCATGAGGCTGAGCTTTGCTGCTGAGAGCTTGCAACAGTAAACGAAGAAACATTGCCAAACAAGATTAAAGGTGTTGCCGCCGTGAGCTGACAAGCCATTGTCGAGAACGAGAAAAAGAGAAGTAGGCTAGCAAGCCAGCGGCGCAAAATCATAGTACGGTCTCTTCTTCGGCTTTGATACAAACCTGCTCAGGCAATGTTTGTATTTTTTGACTCTCACGCTGATACAACCCCTCAATAAACACTTTACATGGCGACTGTCCTTGAGGATAAAACTGAATATAGCGGCCTGGGTCAACGCCTTCAAAGTACGTAAAACCATCCCAACCAATTTGGCTTGTTAAGCCCGTTTCTGAGCGGCCATATGTACCAATCGGAAGGAACAAATGATTTTCGTCTACCACCGTCATGCTCAGTGCAATTTGTAGCTCTATTGGGAACTCTAACAGGTAGCCGTAGCCCGAATGTATCGAAGCAAACTGCTCTGTTGCAGAAAACGCAGCATTGGCAGGTAAATTAAGTGGATCGATTTCATATTTGGCGGTGTAATACGCCGTAGCCCAAGGAACAAGTAAGTAACCTTCATCGTCTGTCACTCCGACAATTTGATTTTCATATTTAACCGGAATACCTTCAAAACCACTGGTGCTCACCACAGCGAAGCTGTCATACACTTCATTCGCCGGGAATATTTCTCCATCCAACGTAGAGACCGAACCTGCCATTTCCGCAAAATAATCATAGTCGCCACTGGTGCCATTTAACCCCGCTCTGAACTGCGCCCATGACGCACGGTAGGTCAAATCAGCCTGTTTACGGTTTTCTGGGTGTTCGTTAATATCATGCGCTAAATTGACGCCCCATCCACCTCGTATTGGCGCAAGGCGGCTGTAACCCACTCGCCCTCGCACATCGCCATCATCCTCTCTTTTCAGCGTTAGCCCCGAACTTCCCCCCAAAGAACTGAAAGGTAGAGAGAATTGCGCCAACGTAACACTCTGACCACCAATACTATGGTTGTAAGACAGGGACATATTGATATTAAAAGGCAGAGCGTAGCTATAAGTAAGATTTAGGGTACGTGAATCTGAGTCGGATTGTTGAATATCAAAGTACCCACCAGAAAGTGAGCCCCAATCTCCCAAACGGACTCCCATATTGATTTGTGATAGATGGCGCGACGCGAGTGAAGCGTCCTTGCCGTCATCGAGCATTTCGTAATTTGGTAAATGAGATAAGGTATAAAAGTCGGCTTGTTCTACTTGAGTACGAGCAGCGAAGCTAAACAGCCGAGACTGATAACTATAACCTAGCGCATATGAGGTAGATTGATCCTGAAAATTACTCACACGAAACGAGGCATCCACCGTACCTAAATTGAAAGCATTGGTGACAAAGCCCAGCCCCGCAACGATCAGGTCATCTTTTGCTTCGGCTTGAGCTTCTAATGTTAACCAATCAGTCATGCCATGACGCAGAGCGGTAACCACGCCACCGTCTCCATAGTCGTTAGATGCATTACCGAAATTTTCTCTGATCGCACCAATACTCGCACTGTAAGATGTAAATCCGGTCTTCAGTAGATCGGAAGAGAGAAAAAATGGGCTGGTCATGACCGTTTGCTTACCTTGAGCATCCGTTGCAATTACCGTTGCTTCCCCAGCACCAGAGAGCATTGGAATATCGTTAATAATGAAAGGACCGGGCCCAACATTCATTGAGTCAGTTTTAAAGCCATTGATAAACAAATCTAACGTAGTGGGCGCTGTGACCTCACCGTAAAATGCAGGTAACGGCGTCGTCACGACATCCGGACGCATAGAGAAATCATGCGACAACTGAATACCCGCCAGTCTTACTGGTTGGCTCCAAGATAAAGGGCGAACAATATAGTCACCTACCTCTATACGAATTCGCTTCTCTTGATTGACGTACTCGTAACTCGTATCAAAACGAGTGTACTGGCTGCTTTGCTGGGACTGAACATCGCGATGAAAGTTAGATTTAAATATCCCGGTAGTAGAAAAAACGCCAAACTCAGAAAAGGCTCTGACTTCATGATTGATAGAAACCTCCTTTTGTCGGCTTTCGTTCTCGTACACACCAAATACGTTGTAGTTAAGCAGGCCACCACGCCCAAACTGAGCCGGGGAAAATCGCCCCATATCCTGCGCTGATAAGTTCTGCATCGGTAACCAATTAGGCGGTACGTCAATTGCAAGTTGCAATGACGATTGCAAGTAACGCACGTTAACACCTGGGATAGACGTAACCTCAAGTCTCTCTTCGGTTCCAGGCAACGACTTGGCGGTAACCCCAACTGAAATGAGGTCCTCCCGGAGCAAAAAGAACTGATCGCCAACTCGCTCAACTTTCGCAACAAGCCCTGTTGCTCTTTGATTGATCACCAACTCCAGATTGAGGCTGATATTCTCAAACTTTTCTAAAGAGAAATTTTCAGGACTCGGTAGCTCAGAGAAGTGGTTTGCTGAATTTGCACAAAGACCAATACTGCTCCACGTTACGCTAAGTAATACCAACCAAAAGAAAGCATTCATTGTATTAAATCTATTCATTATTGCTTCAATGGTATTTGGTAACGTTTACCTCCAATATTCGCGCTCAAACTCATAGGTCTGACATTACTATGGGGAATAGACCAAACCTTATACTGTTCAGGAAGAATATAGCCAGCTAGTCCATCGGAAATAACGACAGGATCTTTATTTGGTAGGTTCAATTGTAAATTCACTAAGCGAACATGGTATTTTCCTGAATTTTTAATGTGAACAAAACGCTGATTATTTTTCTTAATAAACTGTGCCTGTAAATCACCCCATAATTCACTGTCACGGTTTGGTTTTTGAGTATCAGTCAGCCCTTTCCCGTAAATAAACAAAGGTATCGAGTAACGCATTCGGACTTTTACAGCGAGTTCATTTTCCGTCAATTCTGTTTGAGGGTTTTGAGTTGGCGGTAATTCATCTATGATCACTCGGTATGCATACTCCTTACCTGCAGAGGCCTCATCTTGGTTGATGATGCGGATTAACTGCTTTTCACCTGGTTCAATTTTGACAAACGGAGGGGTTGCAATTAACTGGCTTTGACTTGAATAACTATCTTCTCCTTCGTTTTGTTCCCACTTAAAAATTCTCACTTGCAAATAAGAATCAGCACTGCCTTTATTTACCATCCAAAGTGATGTTGCATTACTCTCCTCTGATATTTTGGGGTAAATCGGCCAAATTAATAATGAGTTAGCATTGGCATTTGAGAAAAAAACAAAAAGGAAGGTTATTAATAATAGTTTTTTGAGTATGAATTCCATTTCACCCCTCCAAAGTTCACTTACCACTCTAATGTCAGCGTAAGCGTATCCATATAAATTCCAGCCATTTCATTCCCATTTATTGTCGCCTTTGCCCAGATAGGAAACTGAATATTATCTGGGTCTTGGTCGGTATCGACGGAATATTGCGTGTCAATATCAAGCACCTGCGTATAATTTAGATCCTGAAACAAAAAGTAATCTACCGTTGTCGCTTCTTCACTGTGCTTTAGCTTACGTACACCGTCCGATTCATTCATCCCGCCATTTACGGAAACATTCATCGTAATACCCGGAGTACAACTTAATGTGAGTGATGAACTGTAAGTGATGCTGCCTTGTACTTCCGTCGCGTAAACTGAAGAATGCTCACCAAAATCTAACGTACCTATTTGCCCGGCTTGGGTTGGGCTTTCTTCTTGTACTGAGCCGTTAATCAAACAACCTGTATCTACGATGGCAGACACCTGAAAAGTTTGTGTCGCATCAGCCAGCACAGTTAAAGAACACAAACTCATCGCGACAAGTGAAAAGCTCCTAACAACCAGCGTCACGTTTTACCAGCTTAGCGTCACACTGATGGTATCGGAGTATGTACCGGCAATGCTGCTCGTACCGTAAGCTTTCGCAAAAAGCTCAATAGTTTGCGATGTTGCACTAGTAAATTCAGACAGAGCTACCGTCCCGCCTTGTATAATTTGTGTGCTTCGGTCTGAGTCGGTAAACAACGTATAATCAATAAATTGCGCGCCATTTGACATCGCATAGGTACCAACGGTCGCACTTGCATCATACAATCCGGTGCCCAATGTAAACGTCGGTGTCACACCGTTACTACAAAGCACTTCAATACCCGTCGCACTACCACCATTTACCACACCATCTTGTTCACTGAAGATTGCAGGCACGTCTCCAAAGGCGAGTGAGCCAAAGCCAACGCCAGAAGCTGCATCTACCGCATTATTTCCATTAATCACACAACCTTGTACAAGGTTAATTGAAACATCAATCGTACCGCTCACTGACGCTCCACTCGCTTGCCAACTAAATGAGGTTAAGAGCAGAGGCATCATCAGATAAAATCTTTTCATATAAAGCTCCATTTTTACATTCCACTGTATATCGGTAACCTTTTTATTAGTTATAGCTCAATTATGACAAACCAAATGCATATAAAATGTAAAACAATAAAAAGAAGCAGGATAAGGATAAAGACGAACAGCAAATAAAAACATTAAACTTAAAAATTACGCTTTTTAAGCATATGATGCTGAAAAATAACCACTAAAAACAAATGGTTATTATCTTGTTCCAAATACAGAATCGACAATGAGTTAGAAGGTAGGGTGAAGTTGAGTGGAAAAAATCTAAAAAAAGTAGCAGAACGATACGAGAAGTTTAGAAAAGATTGGCGACCATTTCTTCCCGAAACAAGAATCTTCATGAAACAAAAATGCGCCCCAAAAAGGAGCGCATTTCTTACTTGAATAAGTTATTCCCAATCAAGAATAACCTTGCCTGACATGCCGCTGCGCATTACGTCGAAGCCTTCTTGAAAGTCATCAATCTTGTAGTGGTGCGTGATGATTGGCGATAGATCCAGACCAGATTGGATCAGTGAAGCCATCTTGTACCAAGTTTCGAACATTTCGCGACCGTAGATACCTTTGATCACCAAGCCTTTGAAGATAACTTGGTTCCAGTCGATACCCATGTCTGACGGTGGAATACCTAGTAGTGCAATGCGACCACCGTGGTTCATTGTGGTTAGCATTGAGTTGAATGCTGCTGGGTTACCAGACATTTCTAGACCAACGTCGAAGCCTTCTGTCATGCCTAGCTCAGCCATTACGTCTTCTAGCTTCTCTTCAGCCACGTTTACTGCGCGTGTTACACCCATCTTACGAGCAAGCTCTAGACGGTATTCGTTCACGTCTGTGATCACTACGTGGCGAGCACCAACGTGCTTTGCTACTGCCGCTGCCATGATACCGATTGGGCCGGCACCTGTGATAAGCACGTCTTCGCCTACTAGGTCGAAAGAAAGTGCTGTGTGTACTGCGTTACCAAACGGGTCAAAGATAGACGCTAGATCGTCAGAGATGCCTTCAGGGATCTTGAACGCGTTGAACGCTGGGATCACTAGGTATTCTGCGAATGCACCTTCGCGGTTAACGCCCACACCAATCGTGTTACGACATAGGTGAGTACGGCCGCCACGACAGTTACGACAATGACCACACGTGATGTGACCTTCGCCAGATACGCGGTCACCGATTTCAAAGCCACGAACTTCCTGACCAATCGCAACCACTTCACCCACGTATTCGTGACCGACAACCATAGGCACTGGAATTGTCTTTTGTGACCATTCGTCCCAATTGTAGATGTGTACGTCTGTACCACAGATAGCGGTTTTCTTAATTTTGATCAGAATGTCGTTATGGCCAACTTCAGGTTTATCAACCTCAGTCATCCAGATGCCTTCTTCAGGCTTTAGCTTTGATAATGCTTTAATTTTCATAATGTAACCTTAATTAAAGGCCCTATTGTCTAAGGCCTAGAATCTTAAATAAGACCCATGTCCTTACCAACTTGGATGAACGCGTCGATTGCACGGTCTAGTTGCTCGCGAGAGTGCGCCGCAGACATTTGAGTACGGATACGTGCTTGACCTTTTGGTACTACAGGGAATGAGAAGCCGATTACGTAGATGCCTTTCTCCAGCGCACGCTCTGCAAATTCTGCTGCTACTTTTGCGTCGCCAAGCATGATTGGGATGATTGCGTGGTCAGCACCACCCATTGTGAAACCCGCGTCTTCCATACGAGTACGGAAGTGTGCTGCGTTTTCCCATAGACGATCACGTAGGTCACCGCTCTCTTCTAGTAGATCTAGAACGCGGATAGAAGCGCTTACGATTGCTGGTGCAACAGAGTTAGAGAATAGGTATGGACGAGAACGCTGACGTAGCCAGTCAATCACTTCCGCTTTACCAGATGTGTAACCGCCTGAAGCGCCGCCCATTGCTTTGCCTAGCGTACCAGTGATGATGTCGATACGGTCAACCACGTTGTGGTGCTCGTGCGTACCTGCACCTGTTTTGCCCATGAAGCCAACAGCGTGAGAGTCATCAACCATAGTCAATGCGCCGTACTTCTCTGCTAGGTCACAGATAGCCGGAAGGTTTGCTACTACGCCGTCCATTGAGAACACACCGTCCGTTACGATAAGAATGTGGCGAGCACCTGCTTCTTTCGCAGCGATCAGTTGTTGCTCTAGCTCTTCCATGTTGTTGTTTGAGTAGCGGAAACGCATTGCTTTACATAGACGAACACCGTCGATGATTGACGCGTGGTTTAAAGCGTCAGAGATGATTGCGTCTTCTTTGCCTAGAATAGTTTCAAATAGGCCCGCGTTTGCGTCGAAACATGATGTGTAAAGAATCGTATCTTCTTTACCTAGGAACTTAGAAAGCTTCTGCTCAAGCTCTTTGTGGATGTCTTGCGTACCACAGATAAAACGTACTGAAGCCATACCAAAGCCGTGCTCGTCCATGCCTGCTTTACCCGCTTCGATAAGTGCCGGGTGATTGGCAAGGCCAAGGTAGTTGTTCGCACAGAAGTTTAGTACTTCTTCACCAGTAGAGATTTTAACAGCCGCTTGCTGTTGAGACGTGATGACACGCTCTGATTTGTAAAGGCCTTCCGCCTTTACTTCTTCGATTTGCTGCTGAATCTGTTGGTAGAATGCAGAAGACATTTGAAATTCCTTCCTAGTTATTTTGGCGAGTATTTACTCGTTTAGAATTAGGCTTAGCCTTTATGTGACGGGCGTCACGGGCTATCACTCATCAATTAATTGTAGTGTAATTCAAGGAAGGAGGAAGGATTATACCTTAAGGTGGAAAAGCATTAATGAATCCTAGGCACAAATTAAATTAATGCTTTTCTATGAGGTTGTTATAAAAGGAATTATAGCCAGGTAGGCTTAGCCAAAAGTGCTTCAAAGTCCTTAGCAGGTAATGGTCGGCTATAGTGGAAACCTTGTCCGAACTCACAGTTTAGGTTTTTCAGGTAATCCACATGACGCTGTTCTTCGATGCCTTCTGCGACGATCTTAAGATCCAGCGCTTTCGCCATTGCTATGATTACGTTGACAAGCTCGCGGTCTGAGTCGTTCTCGAACATATTTTGCATAAAGCTACGATCAATCTTTAAGCGGTCGAACGGAAACTTCTGCAAGTAACTCAGCGCAGAATAACCAGTACCAAAATCATCAATAGTAAGTTTGGTGCCTAACGCTCGTAAGTTATTAAGCATGTCTAATAGCTCAGAATCGTGATTGAAGAGGAGACTTTCTGTCACTTCAATATCGAACTTATCTGACGGAAGACCAGACTCCTCAAGGCTGTGTTTAATAAACGTAAGTAAGCGCTCGCAGTACCTAAATTGAACACTAGAAAAGTTTACAGAAACAAACAACGGAGTCAGACTCTGCCATTGTGCCGCTTGTCGACACGCTTGTTGAATAGCAAACTCACCAATTTGATGAATTAAACCATTTTTCTCTGCAATAGAGATAAACTCTTCAGGGTTTACGAATCCGTACTTGTTATCATTCCAACGCATTAGCGCTTCTGCCCCTACGATTTTACCACTACTCAGCTCAATAATTGGCTGATAATACAGCTCTAACAACTGATTGGAGATCGCACTTCTCAGACGATTTTCCAGATCTAAGTAACGTTGCAAGTCTTGGTTCATATTATGGTTATAAAAACAAAAGCCATCACGCCCATCTTGTTTCGCCCGATACATTGCCATATCAGCACATGCAAGGAGCTGCTCAGCGTTGTCTCCGTCATCCGGGAACACAGACATTCCGACGCTGCTACTCAAGAAGAATTCATGGTTGTTCCAAACAAACGGATCGTTAAACGCCGAAAGTACACTTGAAGCAACTCGCTTTGCAGTATCATTATCAGGCAAATCAGGGATGACGAGTAAAAACTCATCCCCACCAATTCTCGCCAATAAGTCTGTTTTTCTCGCGACTTGATACAGTCGCTGAGCACTGAGTTTAAGGATTTCATCCCCAACAAAGTGTCCCATTGAATCGTTAATCTGCTTAAAGTGGTCTAAGTCGATGAACATCACCAAAACTTTAGACCCACTACGCGATGCCCTAATTAACTCCAAAGCCAATCGCTCGGAACCATAACTACGATTAGGTAAATTGGTTAATGTGTCATATTTAGCTTGGAAGGCGAGTTCTTTTTCAGACGCTTTTCGACGTTCAATTTCGTTCGTTAATTTTTTATTCTGTTGAGAAAGAATATCTTTACGCTTTTTTTCTTCCTCAAGCTTAATTTTCAATTCAATCCTATTATTGTTCGTGATGAATGCATAACATAAAGCAATGACGATCATAACGGCCAGAATACTCAAACCAATAATAAAGAGTCGTGATGTAAATATATCTCGTTCACTCAAAGGCTCGAACCACGCCATCAATTTGAAGTGGTGTTTATCCACAGGCACTTCAAAGTAAATTTTTCCGTCTACAGCCTCAGAAACGAAATAGTTCTCATCCTTATTGTGAGAAGGTGTTTTATTTATGGTATCCCATACAACCATTTCCACGTCTTTTATTTTTAGCACCATTCGGCTATAACTATCTTCGTGTTCTTGGTTAGTAAGTTGGTCAATAACAATATTCTTATTAAGATCGGCAATTAAAAAGGCGACAGGCTTTCCGGAGAACTTAACTTGCTTAATGACTTGAATGCGAACGTCATCATTGTATCGCGTCGCACAAACCTCTTCGGGATGCCCGTGTTGAGTCATTAAGGTTTGTATGTCCATTTTGTGCTCGGCAAGGTTTTCAGATCCAGTGGTGACAATGGTGACTCCATCACTGCCTACCAGCGTGAGCTTCTTATAGATTTGGCTGCTATTAATTAGCTTACTGTCTATCTTCTCATCGAAGCGACGCTTTAAATTAATTAGACTGGCTCCTAATCCATACTCCATTGACATGCCAGAAGCTAAATTACCAAAGAATGTTTGTATTGTTTTATCTGTAGCTAGATTATCAACATCTTCACTCGCTATGGTAAATAAATTATCGAGTGTGCTTGCATAACTTTTTACTTTTAAATCTAGTTCTCTGTATTGAGATTCTTTTAATTTATTTTGACCTACGCTAGTCACAGTAATAAGCATAGCTAGGTAAATTGAAACTAATATTGCGCTTATTGTAATAAATCTTTTACTGGAAAATTTTTTAACGGCCTTATTCATCGGACTTTCTTTTTATCTTCTATAAAGTAATCGTTATAAAAGTAGTAAATAGATGGATAGTATTTTTTTACTAATTTTTCGTATGAACCGTCTTTTTTTATCGAGTCTAAATAACGATCAAATGCTTTGCGTAATTCAGGGGAATTTTTACGGAATGCAACAGCCATTTTTTGATTTTCAGATATAGGGCCAATGACTTTTATTTCACCCGGCCATTTTTCGAGGGCAATTAGCGTATCCGCAACATCTAATAATGTGCTTTCCGCATCATTTTTCATTATCGCTGGAACCATCTCATTAAGGAGACGCGCCCCATCAGGTAATATAACTTTTGCACCTGTGTCATATAAGTCATAAAGGTTAGGATCCAAGCAAGAATGTTCTAAAGCTAACACTTCGCGACCATCGATCAGCTGCTTGACGTTTTTAACATCTTCATCGACCGACCCACTTGGTTTAATCGGGCTCAGACTAGAGTCGGATCTGGAAACCAACCATACACCTGAAGGAAAATAATCTTGTGAAAAATCGACAACCTCAGAGCGCCAATCAAGAATAGTAACGCCATTTGCGATCAAATCGCCTTCAATTGGAACACTTTCTCCGACAACAGCCTGCTTGTTGTGATATTGCACATTTTGCCCTGTCAACTTACCAACCACGTCGCTCCACTGTGCTGGAACATACTGGTACTGAACACCTAACGACTTGGCAAAACCTTTTATTATCTCTACATCCAAGCCAGTCAAAGTTTCCACTTCACCTTGTTCAATATAAGAGACAAAGTTAGCGTACGGGACACCAATGTGACGCAGTACACCGCGTTCACGGATTTGTTGTAAATCGTCTGACCAAGCGGCAGACGACGCAACAGAGGTAACCATGAGCGCCACCGTCGCTAAAGTTCTTTTGAATGTTATGACTGACATAATAATATCCTTACCTTTCACAAAGCGCCCAATAATGGGCGCTTGAGTGATAAACAACGATGTTAGAACGACGAGTAATACAAATTCGTCATCGCCACTACGAGCCCTTCCACATCTTGTTCGTCATGGAACAAATGTGTAGAGATACGCAGCGCGTAAGTATCAAAGTCATCATCCTTATGCAGCTTAAAGCTAGTCGTACGGATGATGTAACCATACTCTTCACGTAAACGATCTCGGAATTCCGTCAGTATCTCTTCATTAGTTACATCGGAGAACGGGTTAACCGTCGTTAAGCCACTGGTTAAGCCTTCCACGTTTGGTGAATACATTTTGGCTTGTGGTAAGTACTCTTGAAGCAAGGTTTTACATAAACTACCAAGGCTTACAACTCGCTCTTCGATACGGTCTCGACCAATCTCATCCCACATTTTGCAACTATCAACTAGTGCTTGTTTCGCAGGATAGTTATCGTTACCAATGTATTGCATTTGCAGCTGTTTACCCAGGTAATCAGCATGAGAAAGTGAGGAGTTGATCAACCATAACGGGTTCTCTCGGTCGCTCCAATACTCATTCAAACGGTTACCGTTATCACGAACATACAGAATACCTGTCGCGCCCGGACCACACTGCCACTTATGACCAGATCCTGCATAGAAATCACAATCCATATCGTGGAAATCAAGGTCAAACATACCGACCGTATGAGCGCCATCAACAAGAGTAGGCACACCATACTCTTTTGCTAAAGCACAAATGGCTTTTGCTGGTAGCGCGGTTCCTGTTTTGTATGTGATATGAGAGAAAACAATTAGGCGAACGTTTTGATTCGCATCAAGCGCGTCTCGGAACGCTTGAATGTAATCTTGCTCAGAAACGTTTTCAGTACCAGTAAATACTGGTAGTTGAATTTCTACCACATCCACACCAAAACGATGTTTCGCTACGTTCATAGGTGATGTTGCAGCAATATGTTCATGGTGTGTCGTTAGAATCACATCACCTGGTTCAAAGTGTAAGCCATTAATGATCGAGCATAAGCCATCAGTAGTGTTGCGGCTGAGAATGATCTCTTCTGGGTTAGCACCAAAACCTGGTGCGACGTCTTTAACCATCTCAGAAACATACGGCCAAGAGCCAAATTTGCCTTTCATATCCCAAGGATATTTAGCCACTAGCTTGTTGTTATGCTCGTAATCTTCAAGAACATGTTTTGGCATTGAACCTGTTGTACCAATGTTCATGTAAGTGGTTCGTTTGTCCAAAACGAACTGTCTTCGCACTTTACGCCAGAAGCGCTTATCATGTTTTCTACCTAGCCCGCGGCTGCTCCAATCAATTTTCTGTTCTCGTGCTTGAGCTACGCCTGAGAAAGCGGAAGCACTCACACCAGCAACAACAGCTCCTGTTGCGCCTTTCAGAAAATTACGGCGGCTGCTATTAGTCTGAATAGATTCCTTGTCTTTCATCTTTTTCAATCCTTGTCGGAAATTAGCCATATTATTAATTTTAAGTGCGTAACTATCTGTTACTAAAACATTATTACCCATTACAATCAGAGTTTAATTTTTTCCTCTGCCATTAAGTGACTTTAGTTCCAATTTTTTATCTTATTTGATGATATAAGCAACAGTTTGACCACAAATCTATAAACAACAATGTTCACATTAATATATTCGTTAATTTGATTATTCTTTATTGCGGACAATTCCACCAAATTCTTTATAAAACAATTATGAGCTTTGTTATAAAGTCATTAAAAATTTAACTTTGCGTTAATTTAAAAATATTCAGGCTATTTTAAGATTGGCGTCTATTCTTTTTATATCTTAACGATCTCAACATGTTAAGACTAAATAAAAGAAAGCTGATTTCGGATCGAGATATCAGTTTAAGACCATAAAGTGATACACATCACTCTATGACATAAACTCACCGCTCAACAGACATAAGTAAAACAGGTTTTCACTAATATGTGCTTGAGCGTACACCCTAAAAGAAGGAGGTCCCATGTTAAAAGGATTGCTATGCATTTCAGTTGCATCCGCTCTTGTCGCCGCCCCTAACGCGCTAGCAAAAACGGTAGAAATGACTGCTCTCAACACCAATGAGAGTGCGGGTACCATTGAGATTTCACAAAGTGATTATGGCGTTGTTTTTACGCCTCAATTATCAGGTTTGTCAGCAGGTGTGCACGGTTTCCATGTTCACACTAATCCATCTTGCGATAGCATAGAAAAGGATGACAAAACCGTATTAGGCGGCGCAGCAGGTGGCCATTATGATCCTAACAACACAGGGAAGCATGGCTATCCTTGGACCGATGACAATCATTTAGGCGACTTGCCTCCACTCTATGTGGACATGGACGGCAATGCCAATCAGCCCGTTGTCGCGCCTCGCCTAAAATTATCGGATTTAAAAGGTCGAGCGTTAATGATCCATGCAGGTGGTGACAATCACTCCGATCACCCAAGTAAGCTAGGTGGTGGCGGCGCTCGCGTCGTATGTGGTGTTATTGAATAAACATTAACTTATGTCTCACACTTCTCTTTAGATTGCGAGAAGTGTGAACTTCTGTTGATATTGAGAGGATGTTGCATTGGTCTCAAGGTAGCTGTGGTGAAGCATTAAGATCGATTGAACAATCTTCGTCCCGATCCCCAAAGAACCGCCCTCCGCTTCTTCCTCGATGTGATTGACGAAGGTAAAGTGGATACGCGACTTATCCTCACTCAAATGCGCTTGGCAATGCACTTCCGAGCCGATTGGGCTGTGACGCAATGCGTTTTCAAGCAGGTTCAACACCAACCGCTCTAAGAGTCCTTTATCACCCACGGTTTGGATCTCGCTATCGATATCCACTTTCAACACCACTTCTTTACGAGAAAACTGACTCTGCATCGTTTCAGCACATTCTGCCATCAACGCGCCAAGATCTACGGGGCGGTACTCGTAGTTTGGCATTGGTGCTTCTTTGCGCGCGGCGTCTAACAAAGAATGCAATTGAGTTGAGAGCTTCTCACAATTTCGGAAAGCAACGTCAATCAAAGGATCGGATTCCGGATGTTGCAAACGCCACGTTTCCAAATAGCCCAGCACACTCGATAACGGCGTTTTTAAATCATGACTAAGCTGCAACAAGCTTTGACGACGATGAGACGATTGATACTCCAACTGTAAAAACTGCTGCTGAATGTGCTTCGCCATCATCTGATAAGAGTGCGCAATCAGCACGAGCTCCGGCACTTGGTGAGTAAAATCAGGTTGCAGGCGGAAATCATGTTCAGCTTGTTGTTGAAGTTGCTTGGTCACACGTTCAATCGGATTCAATAGGCTACGTTTGACTAGCACATAAGCTCCAAGGGCAAAGCCTAAAATGGACACTAAGACCAATCCTGCCAGCGCGATGTAAGGGGTATCGACTTGAGCATTGGCAATGGCGTCATGTCGGGTACTGCCAATCACCACGTAGAGATAACCGACCGTAGAGCCTAATTCCTCTATCGCCGCGACAGAAAAGACTTTGTGCTCACCACGATTGCGTGGGTCTTCACCCAAAATAGGAAAAGGCTGGTCATTTAAGAATTGCTTAATGGGATTGAGATCCACCTTCCCCATGATCTCCGCCCCTTCCGGTGCAGCATGGGTGGTGATGTTACCTTGGCTATCGAGGAAGTAGATTTCAAAATCAGGGCCGATCAGCATGAGCGTGTGAAAAATCGACTTGAGCGCTTTCGGATTGTAATCCGTCCCGATCATCAGCGGATTATCATCACGCATGTGGCTGGCTAGATCTTTATGCAGGCTTTGCTTGGTGCGTAACTCAATGGTTTCTTTTTGCCAATTGTAAGTCAGTGCAATCACCACCGCCGCGAGGCAAAACCACAAGCTAGTAAATACCACTAAGCGAGATTTGAAGCTCACCCTATCGCCTCCTTAAACAGCGATGTTTCTGAAACACCCGTGATGATTGAAAAATGACGGTGAAAACAGCTGCCGACTTACTGTCTTGACTTACTTTCTTACATTAGTGTCTTGGTTGAAACTTATACCCAACCCCCCACACGGTTTGAATGAAGTGATGATCAGAGTCAGACAACGACAATTTGCTGCGTAAACGGTTTATGGTGCTACACACTGTGTGGTGATAACCAGAATGGCTGGTGTTCCAAACGTGATCGAGCAATTCATCTTTACTGTAGACTCTGCCCGGACGAGTCGCGAGAAACTGCAGCAAAGTAAACTCTGTCGCGGTAAGAGTGACATCCTTGTCGTTTAGGGATACTTGGTGCAACTCCGGAATAATTCTCAGCGGACCAAAATCCATCGCATCATTGAGGACTTCATTTGCTACTTTGGCTTCTACGGTTTGGCTGACTCTGCGTAGCACGTTTCGCACTCGTGCTTGGAATTCTAATACGCTAAATGGCTTAGTGATGTAGTCATCAACGCCCGCTTCTAAACCGTCAACCTTGTCCATTTCACCGTCTCTGGCTGTCAGCATGAGCACTGGGCTCCAATCTTGTTGCTGACGCAAATAATGGCAGATGTCTAGACCATCACCATCTGGCAAACCTCGGTCAAGGATCAATAAATCAAAGGGGTGTTGCTGGTATTGCGCTTTAGCATTGGCGACATTTGTGGCTCGCGACACTTGGTGTCCTTGAAACTTAAGATGCATCTGAACCAGTTCTGCCAAATCATCGTCATCTTCCACCAACAAGATGTTCGCGACTAAATTGATTGCCTGTTGTTCCATGGTCCTTTCCTTGCCTTCGAGTATCCTCACTTTGCACATGACCGGAACAAATTAGAAATTCTTTCAAAAAAGGTTCCGATGACGCCATGAGGGATAAAGCGCTCGGCTACAAGCGCTTTGGAAAGGAGACGTCATCGGAGCCTGTGTTACTCGACTCGAGTGATGGTGACTTTCGCACCTGGGTTCAAGAAACGATGGTTCGCAGAGAGTGCTGAGTTTGCTAATCCATCATCTTGGCTAACAACACCCGCATGGAATGCAACAACGTCACTGCTGTCATTACGAGCGGCATTGAAACCCTCACCGCCACCTGCTGGGCCCGGAATGGTTGCGGCAAGCTCATCATTCAGTTCCGTGCCGGAATCCCAAACGTTCATGCTCATTTCATAGCTTTCACCCACTGCGAGCGATTTGAGCGATAGCCCCGTTTCACCAACAAAGGCATCATTGGTATTCACAAACATAGACGCCACAGACAAGTAACCGTAACGACTAGGGTCAACCGTGATGGTGACTTCGTCCGATGCACCCGGCAACACCAATCCATTGCCCGAAATGCCTTGGTAAACACTGTCATTGCTGTTCATCAACTCAATCAGCTCAGCGTTACTCCCGCCTTCGGCAAGATGCTCAAGTTCAACAGATGCGGCTTGTCCAATTTCAAACAGTTGGTAGTCACCATTGTGAGTGAGTACCGCGAGCGGAGACATAGGTTGATTCGCAGTCAAGTTCGCCACGTTGACGGTGTAGCGGTACGATTTCACTACATCGTTATCATCATCGCTTGGACAACCGGCGAGCAAGCCGACTGAAGCTGCAACTAGTAAGATTCTGTATTTCATACATCCCCCTTACTTCACAACGATTGTGATGGTTGCAACTGGGTTTAACCAACGATGGCTGCTGCTGTCTAGGTCACTGATGCCGCCTGCTGGATCGCTATCACCAAGGTTACCCGGATGCACGTGAACTTTGTCGTTAGTTACCGTTGCTTCAACGCCTGTGCCGCCAGTACCAAAGGTAATGAAAGGTGGGTTTGGCATGCTAGACGCAAGTTCATCATTCGCTTCTGTACCGGCATCGTAACTTCTTAGCGTTGCTCGGTATGTACCCGCTTCCGTTGGAATCTTCCAACTATCCAGACCGACGAAACCATCATTGGTTGGCAACAACATCGCGCTCAGAGAAAGATAACCGTGGTCGCCACTGTCCAAGGTGAAGGTGGTTGCAACACCCGGATTCAAAATGCCACCAGCAGGATTCTCAACCACCGCACCACCAGCGTTACCAATCACACTAGCAAGACCAGAGATATCACCGCCTTCTGCCATTGCTTCTAGTTCTGGCGTTGCTGCTTGACCCGTTCTGAACATTTGAAGATCAGAACCATGTGCGGCAACAATAAGAGGCGTAAAGTAGATGCCTTTGGTTGCGTTTGTCACGGTGATTTCCAATTCCGCCGCATTCACTGATGCAGAGCCTAGTGCCATAGCGACTGAAGTCATGACGAGTCCGAGTTGGGTACGTTTTTTCATTGTGATTCCATCCTTTAATGAGGGTTGAACTACCCAAGCCCATGTGTACGGCTTTACTTCTTTGTTCGTGACTTGAGTAGGTTAAGCATTACGTTTCGAACGTTTTGCGTTCTTGCCTCTAAGAATGACGAGCAAATCTATCAGCAACTTCATCGAATTCTCATAAAATTCTCACAAGTTCTGTTCGAATTCTGTCAGCAGCACTTTTTTACTCTTAATCAGGTGTTTACACGTCGCGCTTTCCCCTCCTACAATGCGATATTCCCTGTTTAAATCACGATTCTCACCATGATTCATAACGTTCTGTCTGCCTACTATGGCGAAATCTACGGCATCGCTTTTTTCAACCACTACTTGAGCCATTACACCCAAAGTGAACAACAAACACTATGGCAAACCTTGATTGAAGTGGAAGAGCTAACCGCAGAAAAGCTCAAACCTGTACTGCTAACAAATGGCATGGATATCGAAAGTCGACACCAAGAGATGCTGGATAAAGGCTTGGCAGATGCAACTAAGTGGATTGGTTTACCATGGCAAGAGTTGGTGGCGACTCTTCTGAAATGGGTAGAACCTTATGAGGTCAAGTATCGAGAGTGGCATGAAGAAGTGAACGCTTCACAGCAGTATTCAATCGCTGAGCGAGAAGCTATCGAGTTAATTGCAGACCACGAAACGGCCATTTATCACTGTTGGCAGCAATACCATACTGGTGAATCTGGCTTGCCTGCACTCAATGCATTTTTGGCAAAATATCGTTAAAGCGAGACGGTGACACTTGAACCTCGTGAAACCGTACCAGACAATATCGTTATTCCGCTGCGCAGAACTGAACAATTATGGTTAATCCAAAACTCATTGCCCTACTTCCTGATCTTGCTTCGTTTATCTTGGTGGTAAACGAAGGCAGTTTTACCGCTGCTGCTAAACAACTCGGCGTAACGCCATCGGCTTTAAGTAAGTTGATCACACGGTTGGAACAAGCCCTCTCGGTCAAACTGTTTGAGCGCACGACTCGTAAGTTGATCATCACTCAAGCTGGGCAAAAGGTTTACGACCAAAGCATCGCAATGGTGAATGCCGCGCAGCAAGCCGTTGAGCTATCTGCGGAAGATCATGCTGAGCCAACAGGCGCACTCACAGTAGCAGCCCCTGAAGCATTTCTTAATTCGGTGCTTCAACCGTTTGTGTTGCCATTCCTAGAACGTTATCCAAATATTCAGCTTAAGCTGCGTGCAGCAGATGGTGAGATTGATCTTTTCCGCCAAGGAATTGATGTCGCATTTAAGCTCACCGACAAACCCGATGAGAATCTGGTCCTCAAAGAGATCAGCAAGACCAATCTTGTTTTGTGCGCCTCTCCAGATTACCTAGCCAAACACGGTATGCCAGAGCACCCAACCGAGCTTGAGCAGCACGACTGTATTTACCTTGCCGAGAACGACAAAGACAATATCTGGTCGTTCTTTAAAGAGGAAGCTTTCCACTCGATTGCAGTAAGTGGACGCTACGCCGTCAACCACTCTCAAATGCGCTTGAACGGGGTTAAGTCTGGCTTGGGAGTTGGGATCTTCCATGACTTCGTGATCAAAGACGCGTTAGAGCAAGGGGAAGTGGTGGAAGTATTGCCGGATTGGATGATCAAGAGTAACTACCACGGCGCTATCGCGATGCAGTATGCGCAAACCAAATACATGCCTGCTCGTCTGCGCGTGTTTATCGACTTCGTTAAGGAGCATTTAGTCTCCGAGGACACTAACCATGCTTGAGGATACGAGCCATGTTTGAAGAGGCTAACCATGTTTAATGCTATTCATCACGTCGCGATCATTTGTAGCGATTACTCAAAATCAAAACGCTTTTACACTGAAGTGTTGGGGTTAAAAATCATTGCTGAAAACTATCGTGAAGCCAGAGACTCCTACAAGCTTGACCTCGCTTTACCTGACGGCAGCCAAGTTGAACTGTTTAGCTTTCCGAGCGCGCCAGAGAGACCGAGCTTTCCTGAAGCACAAGGGCTACGACATCTCGCGTTTTTGGTTGATGATGTTGAACAAGTGAAAGCCTACCTAGAATCGAATGATGTTGAAGTTGAGCCAATTCGTATTGACGAATTCACAGGCAAAGCCTTTACCTTCTTCCAAGATCCAGATGGCTTACCGCTGGAAATTTATCAGAAATAAAAAGAGCCAGCACTTCGCTGGCTCTTTTACTGTTTCGCTCTTTATCTGTTATTAATTCAACGCCGTTTTCAGCTTCTCAACTCGGTTGAACAACAGCCAATCCAGTGCGAGAACCGTAACAATCGCGAAACCGCCCATCGGGAACGCGAGACACAATATCACTAACGTTACTAAGCCAAGCTTCCAAATACCTTCTTGCTGAAACTTAGGTGGTGCGCCCAATGCGGCACTGCGACTTGGTCTACGAATCCACCACATCACCACACCTGTGATTGAGATTAAGATGAACGCCAAACAGAACATTACGTTGAGCACTTTGTTAAGCACACTGACATCGCCTTGGTGCAATGACACACCTGCCGCCATGAACTTGGCAAACAAACTGTAATCTTGCCACGTTACATCCACCAACAAGCGACCGGAATACTGGTCAAAGTGGCTGGTGCGATCTTGTCTTGGGTCGGAGATATCGCCACCCATGGAGTTAGCTGCAACAGTGTAAACGCCCGTCTCAGAGCGTGGCAAAAACAGCTTATAGCCAGTGAAGCCCATCATTTCAGCTTTGAGGACAATATCATCAATGGAGAGCGCATCATGGTTGCCTGCGTATGCCATATCTTCCTTCATATTGGCATGATCATGAGCGGGTTTGTCTTTCGATTCAGGCACAGCAGCAAGCTCTAAGTTCCATGGCATCTCTTCTGATGCACCATGATTCAGGTCTTTGTGTGTCAGTGTCGACTCTGGTTTCTCACCCCATGTGTAATAGGTTGGGAAGGTATTCCAAGCTTGCACCATTTTCGCGCCCCATATCCCAGCCCAAGACAGACCTGAAATCAAAAAGAACAACAGAACAATTGATAGCACACCACCTAAATTCGCATGCAGATCTCGCATCAAAATACGAGTTCCACTGCCAAAACGAATTTTCAAAAAGCCAGCACGGCTTGCGTTGTCTCTTGGTAACCACAGGTACAAACCAGACACCAACAGTAAAATGCCTAAACTGGCGGCGATTTCAATTAAACGGTCGCCTAAGTCTCCGATGAGCAACGTACCGTGAATGCTGTTCATCAGTTCATAGATGCTATCACCACGATTAATGGTGCCTTGTACGTCTCCTGTATAAGGATTTACTGCAACAATCAGTGAGCTGCCTTCTTGGTTTTGAATCGAGAAGCGGTTGGCAATATCGGCCGTTTTAGCAGGTACAAATTGAGTGACATTAAAATCGGGGTAGGCCTGCTTTACGGTTTCTAATTGTACAGAGACGGGAACCATTTGCTCTTGTGGTGAAACTTGTAATGTCGCTTCGTATCGAGCCAATTCGATTTCGTCATCAAACAACATCACCAACCCCGTGAGGGAAAGCATGAGCATAAATGGAATGACGAACAAACCTGCGTAAAAGTGCCATCGCCACGTCATAAAGTAGATGGATTTTAAGCGTGAGGCTTCCTTGAGTTGAGGCTTTGCCGAGTTTCTCAACATGTGTATTTTCCTTTTTTCATTGTTGAACACCCAAATTCAGTCAAACGCATCCTGCACATACACATTCGTATGCGGCGCTAATTGACTTAGATTTGGGAGTACCACTGCTCGAAGTGGCAGTGCTATGTGACTTTACTTGTTATTGTTTTTGTTATGAGAAAAAGGAAACTGGCGGCGCTCGAGGAACTGGTGTTTCAAATCGCACACTTAGAGCCAAATAAGCATAGCTGTCAGAAATCACCAAGCTCAGTCTTGAGAGTATTGGTGTCGTTGGAAGTGTATCGTGATGAAAAGTCGAGAAGTGGCTAAAAGGACAAGGCTTACCTTTGTGGCTGACAGAATTGTCGCCCTCTTCTATTTGGACCAACTCAAATCCGTTAAGCGTACATAGCGTCGCCCACACGCCCATGCTGTTACCATGAGCATTGATAACAGGCATCAGCGTCACTAGCACCCAACTGAGAGCACTAGCAAATAACATCGAGCGGTAAAAAGGAATTAATCTACGCATAACGGTGACTTAACAAATTTCACACAGCGTAACCAATTTTGAGTGATAGCTCAAAAAACAGTATCAATAAGTGGTTGCTACCTCACAGGTTTTCTTGAATGCATCGATTGACAGGCGCAAAAAAGCCCGCCGAAATGGCAGGCTGATGATGTGTTCATTCATTACTTAGAGATAACGCGTAACCCACTGCCACGAGCAAATGCTCCGCTCAGTAGATAATTAGCCAAACAACTTGCTCCAAATGCTTGGATTGCGCTTGTCGTGGTACTCTTCACGAAGACTATCGATTTCACGCAGTTGAGCTTTTGCTTCTTGTAGCTTGCCCGCATCAAGATCCGCTTCAATCTTATCTAGCGTTACCGTCAGCTTGTTAAAGCCTTCTAAGTAAGTATCAAACTTCTCTGGTGGGTAATTACCACGCTTAGATTGTTCAACAATCGCTTGCAAGCTATCAATCGCAGATTTCATGGTTTCGACATCAGATGCTTCTGCCGCCTGTTTGAATTCCATCTTCATCTGTTTCATGTTTTGTTTTAAATCAACCGCTTCTGCCATTGCGTATGTTGAGCCAAACGCAATCGCACACCCTAGGACTAAAGGACGTAACATTTTTCACTTCTCCATTTATAGTGCCGAATTCTGTGTCGGCTTTATTCACCCAAATAACCTACGCCATAAAAGGCGAAAAACTAGCTTAGTTGAGTATTTCCGGGTCGCAGTGTAAAGCAATCTGGCGTCGGGTGCATACCTTAAATGTAATCAAGTTTATGCGTTGAGAATGCTGTCATATTCTGCAATTGGTTTACGGCCTCTCAAAGCTAAGAAAGACAAAAACTGCTGAGCGGTGTGAGTAATCACTTTCTTGCTATCAATACCCACTTTGTCCATTAACTCTCCAACCAAATCCAGATTACCAACATCGTGACAGAAGTGCGCGTCACTGCCCGTGGTGAAGAAAACACCGAGATCTTTCCCGATTTGTGCAATCTCGTGGCAACGGTCTACGCTGCCTACTCGGCTGTTGCCTTTCAGCGTGGTGTTATTAATTTCAATCGCGACATTGTGCTCTTTCGCGCACGCTAAAACGGTCTGAAAATCAAAGTCGAAATTTGGATTACCAAGATGACCGAGCGCATCAATACGACCACTCTGAATGACATTAACAAGTGCTTCCGTGTGAGTTTGCTTGTTTGCAGGACGAAAAACGGGTTCATGAAAACTCGCAATCACCCAATCTAAGTTGCGGTCCACACTCAGTGGAATATCAATGTCGCCTTCGGTATTCATAATGTTAGATTCAACGCCGCGAATAATCGCAACGCCTTCAAGAAAGCGAGGCAGAATTTTCTGGTTAGAGAAGAACCAGTAATGAGGCGCACCCGGCATTGATTCTGCGTGATCGGTCGTGCAGAACATATCCAGCCCGTTCTCTTTTGCCAACTTTGCATTTTCAATCAAGGTACTGTACGCGTGACCACTTGCGTACGTATGTGTATGGGTATCAACTTTAAATTCCATCATCCACTCTCTAAGGTGCGCTATCTTGCGTGCTATTGTATACCTTCAGGCAACGCATCGTCAGCCCAAGATAAGCAAGAACCCTAAGCTTGCTCTTCACTAATGGCTTTTATCAAGGGTAAGGCTTTTTCCCATCCGTGATTAAACATGGAAACAAAGTCATTGTGAGTATGAATGGTAACATTGAGTAGTAAACGATCGTTGTTGGTATCGATCTGGTAGATCTCTCGCGATCCGATCCACCTAGATGCTAGGTCAGCATCGAGTTGTTGACGATTATCCGGATTAAAAATGGCAACGTGATGAAATTCAAGTTTTTGAAGGGGTAGCACCGTATCTATGATTGCCCTTGTCCCGCCCATATCTGGATCAAAAAAAGTGATGCCACCTCCTTCTTCCCAAGCTCCTTCAAATTGAGACTGCGGTGAAAAGGCTTGTGCCCAACGTTTATACAACTCAACATCGGTTAGCACTTCCCACACTCGTTGCGGTGTCGCCGAAATTTCGACGTAATAATTTAGCGTAAGCATGACTTCTCTCCCTGAACCTTTCTTGACGCTAGCCCATACTCAGGAAAAATCAAACCACACGACCAATTTATCTACCTGCCCGCTTCATTTTCCGACAGACTAAGAAGTTCTCGCTTGTAAACCGCCACTGCGATGCGCCTTAAAGCGAACCCAACATGTGTTCAGTATGATTGCGAGCACTATTAAACTCATCCCAACAATTTGACTTTGACTCATTCGGTCTTCAAAAAACAGGCTCTGCCAAACCGCAGTGAACAATAAGTTAGTAAAAATGAGTGGCGCAAGTTGAGAGCCACTGCTTGCCAGTTTATATGCTTTGGAGCGAAAAACTTGGGTGTTAATGATCATCAGAGACATCATACCGATCCACAGCGTATTTGAAGAAATCTCAGGCGCCATAACACTCATATTAAGTAACACGTCGAAGTCGTTAAACAAAGTTAGCGGCAACAGAAATACGGCAGCAAAACCAAACGCCCAAAAGTTGATTTCTAGCGGCGACATATTTGTTTTACTCACTTTATATAACGTAAGCTGAGAACCAGAATTGAAGAGTCCCCCAGCCAAGCCGAGCAATAAATCCGCTCGCCATGTAATCTCACTTCCACCGCCCGCCAACATAACCACACCAGTGAACGCCATTGCTAAAGCCGCCAATGTTGAAACACGAATGCGCCCCCTCATGAACAGCTTTTCAACCAAGGGAATAAATAATGGGCCAGTAGCAAACAAAACGACCCCCTCAACGAGCGTTAACGTTTGTAATGACGCGATAAAGCAAAGTTGTGACAAACCGATACAAAGAGCACGCAATAAAATAGGCTTTAGCGTGCCCGCTTTAGGAAAGGTAAGGTTTTTCACACGAAGTAAGATAAGCAAGATAAGCGCAGGCACTAAAAAACGTAAGAAGCTAAATAGTGTGACGGAAAGTTCGCCTGACAACTGCTTTGCTAACAGTCCAGTAACAGATAAGCTTAACGTAGACATCAACATGAAAAGGATAGATTTATTTACAGCATTCATTCAATACTCCTTAATATATGGAGCATTTTAAAAGACATCACTTATCGTAAATAGCGAGTAATATTAACCATTGATGTAAGAAAAACTTACAGTTTAACTTATCTATCACCAGCTACGGTTTTTAAATTATGCGGAAACTAGTCCCCTTAAAGTCCATCTACGCATTTGTTGCAGTAGCTGAGTCTGGCAGCATGACAGAAGCAGCACAGATATTAAGTGTGAGCCACTCAGCCGTAAGTCAGGCAATTAAATCGCTGGAGAGTCAAGTCAACAAGCCTCTATTTGATCGCATAGGCAGACAAGTTCAACTCAACGCGGACGGTAAAAAGTATTACAGGAAGGTGGCACCCGCTTTAGAGCAAATTGTCGATGCAACGGAAGCACTCATCCAAGATCAGAACTTGCAGCGTGTTACGCTCAATATGGTGAATTCATTGGCTCTTCACTGGTGGATTCCTCGAATGTCAGATTTACAAGGGTTTGCTCCTCAATTAGACGTTCGTTTATCAAACCTGTCTGGCAGATTCAATTTAGAACAAGAAGGTATCGACGCGGCCTTGGTGCATGGAAATCCCGAAGAATGGCAGGATTACTACTGCGAAAAGCTCAGTGAAGATGAACTGGTTTTGGTGTGCAGTCCTGAATTGATAGCGAAGACAAAGGACTCAAACATCACTCAACTCTTAAAGCAGTATCCCATCATTGAAGTTACTAACGAACGAAGAAAAAATGACTGGAACGTGTGGCTGGACGCGACGGGTATCCAGCGACCTAAAAATAAAAAACCAATCACTTTTAATATGTCGATACAAGCCGTCCAGGCCACAACTCGTCGTTTGGGGTTATTGGTCACTCATCGCTTGTTTGTGAAGGATGACATCAAATATGGTCAGCTAATCGAGCTGGGTGAACCCGTCATTAATCCTCATCAACAGCTTTACTTTGTATGCCCGCCACACAAGCTAAAGCTTGAATCGTTTCATCTGTTGCGATCTTGGCTACAACAATCATTCAACTATTAGAAACTTTTGTTAAGCACATTCACTGAAAAACTAGTATAAAGTTAGAGGAGCACTTTTCATCCAAGGATGGTTTATGAAGCAGTATCAAATATGGCTAAGCGCACTCTGTTTTGCAGTATCTTTGAGTGCGACCGCAGAAGCAGAAAATGATAACCGCCTTTCAGAACAAGGGATCTCCACGGCAATTATTGGAGGGCAGCAGGCGACCCAAAACCAACTTCCTTTTTTTGCACGTCTTATTCTACATAAAACTGGCGCTAATCAGTTTGCCAATATTTGTGGGGGAACCATTGTAAACGACCGTTTCATTTTAACTGCGGCTCACTGCGTAGAACCAAGCGTTTTCACTGACGGGTGGACAATCAACGATCTACGAGTGCTAGTCAAAAACCCTACGATGAATGACGTGTTTGTTGAAGAATTCAAAGATGTTCGCTCTATCACGATTCATCCTGATTATGTGCCTAGCGATTTATGGATTAATGACATCGCTGTCCTTGAATTGACTCGCCCTATTACCGATAACGTTCAATCCATCACTTTACCGCAAGACTTTGGAGACTACAGCAGCAAGACGGTTTATCAGATATTCGGTTTAGGTCAGACCTCGACTAGTGATGAAAACGGGCCAAACTATTTACGCTGGGCAGAAGTAAAACCCCTTACCGACACCCAATGCGCTTCGCTGGTAACAGGGTTTAATGCTCAGGAAAGTTTATGTGCGAATGGATTTCCTGAGCGAAGCTACACTGGTATCTGCCGCGGTGACTCAGGCGGTCCTCTCACTTATCAAGACAATAATGGCATGTATCAGCAAATCGGTATTGTTAGCTATGGTTCTTCTGTTTGTGAATCTGCTGCGATTCCGAGTGTGTTTACTGAGGTTCTAAATTATACAACGTGGATTGAAGCCCAAACCAGTTCGGGAGTGAAAACTCGTTATAACCCCCTCTTAGCAAGTACAGAAGATTATCATAGTGAAGGCGATTCCGGCTTTGAACCAGAAGATACTAACACGTCGGGCTTTGACGATAACGGCAGCAGCGGCGGCGGTGCTCTCGGATCAGGGTTGATCATGCTTGGAGGCTGGTTTGGTTGGCTAAGACACCGCAGAAATGATTCGCGCTCCTAGTTGCGTCAACAAGACATCATAATATCTTGCGCTTAACGCGAGAGTTAATGATGTCTTCAATCATCTTTTGCTCTTTTTTCGCTTTTTCATAGTTCTGCTTAGTACGCCAACGCTCAAGCACTTTTTCTAACCCTTGAACGCGTGCGTGCTTGTGTTCTAGTGTTTTCTGTACAGATGCACATTCCGCTTGCATAACGGCTTGCTCTTGCTCGTGGTGACGAAGCATTCTTTGTAGCATTTGGTCAACACGATTAAAGTTCATCAAAGCCGCGCTCGTCAGCGTCGGGCCGGTTCGGGTTGATTGTCCAGCGTGGCCTTTCAACGCCGATAACTGTTCCAATTGCATTGAAAGATGGGAGTGACGCTGACGCATGGCATCAAGTTGTTGACCCACACGATCACGCTGTTTTTCTTCCATTTGCTGTAACTTGCCTACGGCTTTTAACTTGGATTTCATTTCAGCCTTGTCACTCCCATTTGATTAAGCACTTTGAAAAAGCTGCGCGAGCTCGGTCAAACTAGTTGGGTAATCTACAGACTCATTGGCAGCTTGTTGTAGATATGCACGCAAGTTTGGATACATAGCAACAGATTGATCTAACTCAGGATCTTGTCCTGGTTGATAACCCCCTAATGGCAGTAACTCTTTAACCTGAAGGTAGTTGGAGTACATTTGACGGAAGTTATTCGCAATCGTGCTGTGTGCGTCCTGCGTACAAGTATTCATACAACGGCTAATAGACGCGTTGATATCTATCGCGGGATAATGCCCTTGCTCAGCTAGTTGACGCGATAAAACAACATGCCCATCTAAGATGGCGCGCGCGGAATCCACGACAGGATCTTGTTGGTCGTCCCCTTCTGCCAATACGGTGTAAATTGCCGTTAAGCTACCATGTTGATTTTCACTGTTACCCGCTCGCTCTAGGAGTTGAGGTAACACGCTGAAGACAGAAGGCGGATAACCACGAGAAGCTGGAGGCTCACCGAGCGAAAGAGCGATTTCGCGCTGTGCCATGGCGTATCGGGTTAGAGAGTCCATCAGAAGTAGAACGTCTTTGCCTTGGTCTCGGAAATACTCTGAAACGCGATGACAAAGTAGTGTCGCTCTTAACCTCATTAGCGGGGATTCATCAGCAGGAGCCGCGATAATGATCGCTTTCTTGCGCGCTTCTGGGGTTAAGTTTCTCTCGATGAACTCACGTACTTCTCTGCCTCGCTCACCGATAAGCCCGACCACAATTACATCGGCCTCCGTGTTTTTGGTGATCATCCCCATTAACACACTTTTACCGACGCCACTGCCAGCCATCAAACCAATACGTTGGCCTTTGCCTACCGTCAATAGTCCATTAATAGCACGCACGCCTACGTTGAGTGGTGTATCAACTGGGCGTCGCTTCAGTGGGTTAATCGGTTTTGGTTCAAGTGAAACTCGATCTCCCCCCTTAAGCGGTGCCCCATCATCTAACGGCTCACCTAAACCATTCAGTACGCGTCCTAACCACTGAGAGCTTAGCTGCACGGTACTGTCACCATCAAGAGGGATGACTTTTGCACCTGCAAACAGACCGCCTAAACGGCGGATAGGCATGAGGTAAGCAATAGTGTGTTCAAAACCCACAACTTGCGCTTCGATCATATCGCCTTCCGCGGTTTCTACGAGACAACGCTGCTCAAGCTTAAACCGACACCCTACGGCTTGTAACATTAGGCCGTTTACTTTTATCAATCGCCCTGTTACGCGAGCAACAGGGATTGAATCGAGCGAAGCCAAGGCTTCGCTCAAACGCTCACTTAATAGTTCATGGCTTAGGGTATTACTCATGCTCAGACTCTACCTGTGGAATACTGACTTCATCCAAAAGGTGTTGCTTTACATTGTCCATACAGGCTTCCAAGCGAGAGTCGCAGCTCGCATCCGCTTCTGCGTCATCAGTCACTAACTGACAGCCACCAATAGGAAGCTCCGTATTAGGGACCAGTTTCCAAGATTGCGGCAAATCAGCATTGATGTGAGTAATGCGCTCTAAATCTTGCGGATTTAAATGCACAGTTACTGTTTCCGCTTTACCAGGCATGGCAGACAATGTCTCGTCCACCAAAGCTAGGATCTGCTGAGGCATTAAAGTGAGCTCGGCACGAATCACTTGCTGAGCTACCTTTTGTACCAGTTCACAAATCATATGACGTTGTTGCTGCTCTTTTTCATCCTGCCAACGAGAAAGGGCGTGAAAAAGTTCATTGACAGGCTTCGCCGCCTCCAAAAAGCCTTGCTTTCCAGACTGCTCACCGGAAACAAAGCCTTTTTGGAAACCTTCTTTTTGGCCTTCCAACAGACCTTGTTGCTTGCCCTGTTCGATACCTTGGCGTAAGCCTTCCTCATGTCCTTGTTGCAAACCTTGTTGAAAACCTTCTTCAAGTTGCTGTTGGATATCTATTTGAGGTTCTTGCCAGCCTTGGTTATCTAGCCCGAATTCGTCTTCGATAGTCTTAGGTTGCGCTAAAGGCGGAAAACGGTGTAAACGATACCCGCTCGGAGGCAATCGCATAGTACTTGATTTTGTCTCTAGCATGACCTTACTCCACCGTTGGCTCTTCATAGAGAAGCAGCTGAACTTCACCAGATTCATCCAGCTCACGTACCATTTGCATGATGTCTTGACGTGCTTTTTGAACTCGACTTAACGCAACAGCGCCGCGTGCGTCCATGTCATCTTCTAGCGCTTTCACCATACGTTGCGGCATTGAACGCTTAATAGCTTGTTGTAAGGTAATATCGGAACCTTTTAGCGCAACTGCCCACAACTCTAGCGGAATCTGCTGCACCAACATGTCCATAGTTTCTTCTCGTTGTCGGCCAAGAACCATAAAGTCGAACATGTTTTCTTCGATTGCATTAACAACATCTTCATCATGCAACTTCAGCATTTCCATCAATGAACCACGGTCACCTTCAAAGCGGTTAATGATATCTGCTGCTTGCTTAACACCTGATAACGGCGTGCTTTGACTCGCGGATACTTTTTCGATGCAACGCTCAACGAGTTCATGCAAATCAACGGCAACTTGATGATCGATATCTTGCAATTGAGCAATACGGAACAAGATTTCGTCATGGTAATCTTGTGGCAAGTGCTTCAATACCGCTGAAGAGCTGTCTGCTGGCAAATACGCTAGAAAAATTGCTTGCATTTGTGGGTGCTCGTTCACAATGAAACGAGCGAGAGTTTCTGCTTCCACCCACTGTAAGCGCTGCATATTGTTGCGAATTTCATCGCCATATAAGGTATTTAATAACCCTTTTGCCAAATCGTTACCCAATGCTTTACGCAATGTATTAGATAGGTATTCCTTAGAGGCTCCTCGAATACCGCTGTGCTCACGGAAATCTTCAAAGAAAGTTTGAATAACACCACGAGCAGAATCGCTCTTAATGCCATTTAACTTCGCCATTGCACGAGTCACACGCTGGGTTTCATCACGGCTAAAGTGTTGCAAAACCTTCGCTGCGGCATCCTCGCCCATGCCTAATAGCACGAGCGCGGTTTGTTCAACATAACTAAGCGTCTGCTTTGATAGAACTGTGTTCATTGATGTTTACCCATTGTTTCAGTATTTCGGCTACGCGCTCTGGCTCTTCATTAGCAATAAGCTGTAGGTGTTTCAATTGAATTTCTAATGGCGAACCTGCTGGTGGTAGCATGTCGCTGTTTACATCTAAACCTGAAGAGGCTGAGATGCCTTTTTCTGATAGGCGGCGATCAAGTACTTCTTCATGCTCGCGCTCTTCACGCGTTTGCAAGTTTTCGTAGTCAGGCTCTTCCTGAGGCTCAGCAAAATTTAGCTCAGGCACAGGTTTATCAACGCCAGTTAGGTGCATGATTAATGGACGCAGTACGAAGAAGATCATCGCCAAGCCTAACAAGCCACCAATAACGTAGCGTATTGGCTGCTGTACTGTAGGGTCTTGCCACCACGGCAGTGCAGGAGGAGCATCAATTTCAATTGGGGTGAAGTTGAAACTCATTAAACTTAAGCTGTCACCTCGTGTGGCAGAGATACCAACAGCATCCATGATCATGTTTGAGATTTGCTCTTTATCGGCTTCACTCCACGCCACACCATCTGGCGAAGCTTTCGAGTTCAACAGAACCGAGACACTAAGCTTTTCTATTTGGCCTTGTTGGTATTGAGTACGACGAACACTACTACCTACAGCATATTGACGATTCACTTCAGATCGCGCATTCGTGTTTTGGCTGTCGTTCGTTTCCACTTCACCAGATCCTGTCACTGGCGGTTGGTTACTTAGAGAACCAGGAACACCCAACGCAATTTGATCAACCGAGTTGTTATGAATGGTGTGCTCATTACGCACAACCGGCGCGTTATCCAAAATTTCTTGTGTTTCTTCAACTTGGCTAAAATCCAGATCGGCAGCGACTTGTACTCGGAAGTTACTCGGCCCCACAATCGGCGTAAGCATATCTGCTGCGCGTTGGATGATCTGTTTTTCAACACTCTTCTGGTATTCAAGATATTTCGCGTTTACTTTACCGGCTTCCGCAGAAGCGACATCCGCACTAAGAAGACGGCCATACTGGTCAATGACAGAAACAAATTCTGGCTTCATTGCCGTGACACTGCCGACCACTAGGTTAATGATCGCTTCAACTTGTTCAGGCTTTAAGTCTTCACCAGGTTTGAGCTCAAGCATGACAGATGCTGAAGGATTCTCACTGTTTTGGCGGACGAATAGAGTTTGACGAGGTATTGCTAAATGAACACGCGCGTTCGCTACTGAGTTCAAAGACATGATAGTACGTACTAACTCACCTTCTAAACCATGACGATAACGCGCCGTTTCCATAAATTGGCTCGTACCAAGAGAGCTATCTTCCTTGAGCGAATCCAAACCTGTCGGCAGCTTAGCTTTAACACCTTTTGATGCAAGCAACATGCGCACCTTCGCAACCTCACCTTCTGGTACAAGAACTTGTCCATTTTGCTCTTGCATGCGGTAGCTTACGCCTTCGCTTTCTAATACCGACACAATTTCGCCGATATCAAAACGCTCTTGTTGGCTATATAGCGGACGAAAGCTCTGCGAGGAACTCCATAGTGCAACCACAATAATCGCTGCAACAATCGCAGCTAACACCGCAGATAGCACTAAGTTTCTCTGACTGCTAGACCAGATTTGCTTCAGCTTCGTTGTCACATCGTCCATGCCGTTGGCAGTAGAAAATGTCTGTGCTGTGCCGGTAGCCATAGCTGTGTTTCCGGCGACTTGGGGGGTTAGTTCTGACATGAATTACACCGGCATCTTCATAATATCTTCAAATGAGGTCACGACTTTGTTGCGCACTTGCATCAAAGCATTAAAGGACAAGCTGGCTTTTTGGCTCGCGACCATTGCACCAACTAGGTCATCACTTTTTCCTGTTTCTACGGCCGTCATTTTTTGACTAGCCACTGATTGATGTTGATTCACTGTATCCAACACATTTGTCATCGCTTGTGAGAACGATAAAGGTGCGTTTAGTGATTGTTGATCTAAAGGATTTGCACTCACGATAAACTCTGGCGGCTGCACTTGTGCCTGCATCGCCTGCATTTTTGACAACATAAGTTGCTCTGCCGAGACCGCATGAGTAGGTTGACTTGCCATCTATTTTTTCTCCTATTAGGCAGCCGAGCCTAGTGCCGACTGTAAATCAATACCATGTTCTCGCATTGCTGCGAGCTTGTAGCGTAGCGCTCGAGTAGAGACTCCAAGCGCGTTTGCGGTTTTCGTTCGGTTTCCACCAAACTGACGTAACTTTTCCAAAATAAACTGATATTCAGCTTGCTTCTTCGCTTCTACATGACCAAAACTTGAAGTTGGCTCTGCTGTAGGAACTGACGCGACAAGCTCAATAGGCAGCATCAGGTCATGGGCTGTAATGTAATCACCATGACGCATAACCAAAGCGCGTTGAATGACATTTTCCAACTCACGAATATTGCCCGGCCAGTGATACTGACTCAGCGCACTAATCGCATCTTGGGATAGGTGACAGCGGCTGCTATCTTGATACTTTTCAATAAAGAATTGGCTAATCGGTAGAATGTCCTCTTTTCTTTCACGCAAAGGCGGCCAGTGCAGAGGCAGCACATCTAATCGATAATAAAGATCTTCACGGAACGTGCCTTTTTGAACTTCCTCACGTAAGTCTTTGTTGGTTGCCGCAATAACACGAATATCGAGCTGAACGGCTTTATGGCTACCAACACGTTCTACTTCACGCTCTTGAAGGACGCGTAACAATTTAGCTTGAACCGCAGGTGACATTTCACCAATCTCGTCAAGCAGAATCGTCCCGCCATTTGCTTCTTCAAACTTACCGCTTTGAGAATTTGTCGCTCCGGTGAACGCGCCTTTTACATGACCGAATAGCACAGCCTCTAACATTGACTCTGGAATGGCGGCACAGTTAACCGCCACAAATGGACCATTGATACGCGGAGAGTGCTCATGCACATATCGCGCCAGCACTTCTTTACCCGTTCCCGATTCACCTGTAATAAGCACACTCGCGTTAGTACATGCTGCACGATGCGCCAATTGCAGAACTTGTTTGCTTCTCCAAGACTCCGCAACAATGTTGGCCATTGGCTTACCTAACGCTTCAACACGTTTAAGCAGATTAACCAACTGATTAGATTCAAATGGGCGTAATAGATAATCAGTAGCGCCCGCTTTCATCGTCTCAGCAGCCAAGATGCCTTGTTCTTGGTCGACAATCGCAATAACAACACCCGAATTTCGCTGCTTTTGGTGACACGCGACAAACTCACGAACACACATATCCGGCAGCGTAGAGCTCACTAAAGTGATTTCTGCTCGCTCTTCAAGCAAAGCGCCTCGACCAGTACGAGTGTGTTTCGCGGTGTAACCTGCATTTTGCAACACATCCAATACTGGTTGAGCAAGAGCTTCATTTGGCTCAACCAACAAAATTTTCGTTTTCGTCATCATTGAACCTTAACTTTCGTTTGTTGATTTTGTGATTGTAGATCTGGGTAGTGTTTCGTAGCCGTATACTCGTTGTCCCTCACTAAACGCAGGGTGACACGTCGGTTTTTTGCTTGGCCATTAACCGAGTTATTGCTGGCAATTGGGTAACGCGAACCATGAGCTCGTGTTTCGATCATCGACTCGTCGACCCCAAGCTCAATCAAAGCGTTGGTGACTTGCTCTGCTCGAGTACGTGACACAGAAAGGTTCGTTAAACTTGAACCAACGTTATCGGTGTGACCGTCGATGAGGATTTTGGTCACTCGATCATCCACAGATACATAGCTATACAGCGCTTCTAGTGTTGCTTTCTGTCCACGACTTAACGTCTTCTGACCAAACTCAAATGAGAGCGCCATATCCCTTGCCTCTGAAAAAGACAATTTAGGCAATCGCGCGCGACACGCATTAAATGATTTCAATGCGTTTTGAATTTGAAGAGTAGGAATCACAATCTCTGAAACAGAGGAAGCATTACTTCCTTTAAGTGACAGCGTCACCCAACTACCCGAAGCAATTGAATCCATGAATTCTTCAGCGCCTTTATTAAAGATGAAACGCTGAGACGGCTTAGTAAATTCAAGGGAGCCAAATTCTTTTCTATAAAGCTCATTACTCCAAGGAGCATTTTGAGTTGTTAAAGCAATCGTTTTCCATTTATTGTTTTCATATTCTATATCGGAAATAAAATAGAATTTATTATTAGGTTCCGCTAGGAAATAAAACTTCCCATAGTCATTATTTGATTGCAACAAGTTGCATTTGAATTTATTTCCCTCATATGTCCATTTAGAGAGGTCCATAGGGATTGTTAAGACTTCTTCTGAATATGACACTTTTGAAAAAATAAAACTGATAACAATAATTGTGTTACAAATTATCAAACGGACATGATTCATGTATATCTTACATTCCCATGACTTAAACCGTTTAATTAAATATGCCACCAAGCCGAGAGAACTGGCATAGCTAATCATTTTAATTACCTATTCTGAATATTAAAATTGGTTACAAAACGCTCAAGAGAGCACGCTTAGCCTCCAATGGAAGCTTTAAGCATAAAAAACAGTATCTTATAATTTATTTATTTGAAGTTGTTGTTACGCCATAAAGGCAATTTAAAAAATCTATAACAACTAAAACGCTCAACATTGTTATTTTATTTATTAAGCGATTTATAAAGAAAACTAACTCTTTTTAAATTTCATTAAAAGATTATGACTATATGAACAAAGCAACATGTGAACTAAAGTCACAATCTTAGAGTTTGGAGCTAAAAGATCATTAAAATTTCTGTGTAGACTACACGCCATTAAGTTAAAACACTTTCGATTGTTAACGCACGGTAAAATATAAATGGAAAATAGAGTTAGCGAGCCTATTTCTGATAGTCAACTACTTGATGTAGAATTATTAGGCAAACCTATTCATATCATTCGTGAGAAGCTCGATAATTTAATTTCAGAATCTTGCTCAAACCTTACGACTGAATTACAAAATTGGCTCAGCACAGGAAAAGTGGAAGCTAGCTTAACCTCAGTAGACTTGCACCGCTTTACATCGGTTGAGATGGACAAAGAGCAAACGTCGACCTATCAACATCAGGAAGGCGGCATGGTATTCATCCATGGTAACCCCCACACGCTAATAAAGTTGGCTGATAGATTTTATGGTGCAAGTGCAGAGCGTTCAGCCGCTACTCTGACGGCCAGTGACTTACGTTTACAAGAGCGCATCAGTCGAATCATCATCGGTTGGCTTGCTCCTGGTGAAATGTGGGACACGGGTGAGTATGAGACCCCTAGAGGTATTGGCATTAACGTTCAATTAAACATTGCGTTTGACGATCATCAAGGCTCAATTCATCTCAAGCTAGATGGTCATCTTATTCAAACGCTAATCGAGCAGCTTGAACTGCAGCCTGATACCGATTTGTTTCAACCTTTCTGTCGTTCTTTAGAGACGACCCCCGTTCGACTGAACGTTGTTCTAAGTAAAAAGAAGATGCCTTTAAGTGATGTGGTTGGCTTACAACCCAACGATATTTTACCTATTGAGCTTCTTAACACGGTTCCAGTAAGCATTGGCAACCAATCTCTATTTACAGGTCGTATTGCCGAGCAAGACGGCCAACTTGTTTTGATCTTTAACCCTGATAAGGAACCGCAGCGATGAGCGAAGCGCTAGAAACTAATGCATTCGACGCAGAAGAACTGAACTTTGATGATTTTCAATTAGAAGACTTTGAAGCCGAAGATACGCTCCAACAAGAACCAGCCACTGCGGAACGTGACCTTAGCTTTTTCAAAAGCATTCCTGTCACAGTCACGCTGGAAGTTGCGAGTAAGGAGATCCCACTTGGGGACTTAATGAAAGCGGGTGAAGGCACGGTTATCGAGTTGGAAAAGCTCAATGGCGAGCCTTTAGACGTGAAAGTAAACGGTTCTCTTATGGGCCACGCTGAAGTTGTCGTTGTCAATGATAAGTATGGACTTCGTCTGATCGATGTACATGACTCTGCATTGAGTGGCGTTGGTCAATAATCTTAGGTAGGCATCACAATGAAAAATCTGAGCGCTTGGCACCGTTGGTTACCTCTTTTGGTATTGGTGTCACTTTTGTTTGCTTTCCCAACAATGGCGGCTGACAACGGCTTAACTATCTTGTCCGTTTCTGATGGCGACACACAACAAGAATACAGCGTTAAACTGCAAATTCTGTTGTTGATGACGGCGCTCAGTTTTCTTCCAGCATTTATTTTGATGGCGACGAGCTTTACTCGAATTGTCGTTGTCCTTGCGATTTTGCGCCAAGCTCTTGGTCTTCAACAAAGCCCACCTAACAGAGTGTTGGTCGGGATCGCTCTCGCATTGACGTTACTGATTATGCGCCCTGTCTGGAGCGATATTTATGAAAATGCGTTTCAGCCATACGACAACGGCGAAATCACGCTAATACAGGCTTTTTCTGTTGCAGAGAAACCAGTGAGAGAGTTCATGCTGGCACAGACGCACCAAAGCTCTCTTGAACAAATGTTACGTATTGCCAATGAGCCTCTCGACCAAAACGTTGAGGATATTTCATTTGCCGTTGTCTTGCCTGCATTTGTCATTAGTGAACTGAAAACCGCCTTCCAAATTGGTTTTATGCTTTTCATCCCGTTTTTGGTCATCGACTTGGTTGTCGCCAGTGTCCTGATGGCAATGGGTATGATGATGCTATCACCTTTAATTGTCTCACTTCCCTTTAAGTTGGTGGTATTTGTACTCGTGGATGGTTGGGCAATGACAGTTGGCACCTTATCTGCCAGCTTCGGTTAACTAGGAGCAGTTATGACCCCAGAACTAACCGTAACGTTATTTTCCGATGCAGTATGGCTGATCATTTTGATGGTTGCCGTATTGGTTGTTCCAGGCTTAATTGTCGGTTTGTGTATCGCCGTATTTCAGGCTGCCACACAAATCAACGAGCAAACACTCAGCTTTTTGCCACGTTTGCTCGTTACCTTATTAATGGTGATTTTTGCAGGTCACTGGATGCTCCGTAAGATCATGGAACTATTTGATTTCTTGTTCCACAACATACCAGGGATGATTGGCTAATGGCCATCACATTTGCAGAGCTCTCGGCGATACTCGGTCAACTCTGGTGGCCGTTTTTTCGTGTGGGAGCCGTATTTATTTCAATGCCTTTCTTTGGTGATGCAATTATTCCTGTTTGGGTTCGTACTTTACTGGCCCTCTCGATCGTTGTCATTACTGGACCGTTAATGCCACCCATGCCACAAGTCGAATTATTCTCTATGACTTCCCTGTTCCTTGCTTTTGAGCAAGCTATTTGGGGGGTAATGTTTGGGTTAATTTTGCACATGCTCTTTAACGTTTTCACCATGCTTGGCCAGGTGATTTCTCTGCAAATGGGCTTAGGTATGGCGATGATGAATGATCCTATTAACGGGCTTTCTGTCGCCATTTTGGGACGCATATTTCTGATTTTCTCAACCTTGTTGTTTCTTGCGCTAGAAGGACACTTACTCGTCATAGATATCGTGATTCAAAGCTTTGTTGTTTGGCCAGTCGGGTCTGGTATCACATCGCTTTCTCTGCAAGGTGTTGTCAATATTTTCGGTTGGATGTTTGCCTCTTCATTAGCTTTGGCTTTGCCCGCTATTGTTTCCATGCTTCTAGCCAACATCAGTTTTGGTGTAATGAACCGAGCCGCACCATCACTTAATGTCTATGCGTTAGGTTTTCCTATGACGATGCTGCTGGGTCTATTCAGCGTACTAATCTCAGTTTCTGGTGTTCCTGGTCGCTACACGGCGCTCGTTCACGACACTATTAGACACTTGAGTAACTTTATGTTGGGGGGAGCATGAGCGATCAATCTTCTCAAGACAAAACTGAAAAAGCCTCACCGCAGAAGGTAAAGAAAGCCCGTCAGGAAGGACAAATTCCTCGCGCGAAAGAGTTTACTACTGCGGTGATATTTCTGGCGGTGGCGCTCTACTTTTACTCTCAGCTTAATAGTATTTGGGAAAGCATGTCGGGTATCTTTCGCTACAACATGATGCTGACGCGAGCCGACCTAGAAAATCCTAAACAACTTGTCGAGCAATTGGGACAAAGTTTAGCGGTCATCATCGACATGCTATTACCATTGTTTACCGTCATTATTATCGTGACCTGTGGTAGTAGCCTTGTGTTAGGCGGTTGGATGTTCCGTCCAGCGAACGTGATGCCAAAGCTGAGCAAAATTAATCCGGCGAGCGGGATAAAGCGCATTTTTTCGACCCGCTCAGTGGTTGAGCTCTTAAAGTCGACGTTCAAAGTAGCCGTGATCTTCGGCATCTTATATGGCTATTTAGACAACCACTTACAGCCATTACTTGGCATGCAAAACCTCCCACTCAGCCAAGGTTTTTCTCTAGTAATGTCCATTCTGTTTGAAGGCTTACTCTTAATGGGCTTCGCCTTGTTGTTATTTGGGGTTATCGACATTCCTTATCAGCGTTGGGAACACCTAAAAGAACTCCGCATGACGAAACAAGAATTGAAAGAGGAATTTAAAAATAATGAAGGTCGTCCGGAAGTAAAGCAACGTATTCGTCAAATACAGCAACAGTTTGCGCGCCGTAAGATCGATAAAATGGTGCCGACGGCTGACGTGATCATCACAAACCCAACGCACTACGCAGTCGCACTGAAATACGAGCCTTCGCTTTCTGACGCGCCCTTTGTCGTCGCAAAAGGCGTAGACGAAACTGCTATGCACATTCAACGTATCGCCCGAGAAAACAAAGTGGAAATCATTAACTCCCCGCCACTTACCCGTTCGATTTATCACACGACGGCGATTGAACAAGCAATCCCAAGCCAACTGTACATCGCAGTGGCACATATTCTTACTTACGTTTTGCAATTGAAAGCCTTTCGTAAAGGTGAGGGAAAAGAGCCAATTCCTTTACCTCATTTTTCGATTCCAAAACATTTGCAGCACTGATTAACCCGCGTTTATCCAAGGACACGAAAGTATGCTTAACCGGTTAAAACAACTTCAAACATCAACCAAAGGCTACGTTGGCATTCCAATCGTCTTGCTAATGATATTAGCAATGGTGATTCTTCCTTTGCCTCCTCTGCTACTGGATGCGCTGTTTACCTTTAATATCGTCTTAGCAATCCTAGTATTGCTGGTCAGCACAACCGCAAAGCGACCATTAGATTTCTCTGTTTTTCCAACTATTTTGCTGGTCGCAACATTATTACGTCTCACATTGAACGTGGCTTCTACGCGAATTGTACTCCTAGAAGGACATAATGGTGGTGACGCAGCGGGTAAGGTCATTCAAGCATTCGGTGAAGTCGTCATTGGCGGTAACTACGTCGTTGGTATGGTGGTGTTCGTCATCTTGATGATCATCAACTTCGTCGTAATCACCAAAGGTGGTGAACGTATTTCTGAGGTTTCAGCCCGCTTTACGTTGGATGCTTTACCAGGCAAACAAATGGCAATTGATGCCGACTTAAACGCTGGCCTTATCGATCAGGAAACGGCTCGCTTACGCCGTAAAGAAGTCGCCAACGAAGCCGATTTTCATGGTTCGATGGATGGTGCATCAAAGTTTGTGCGTGGCGATGCCATCGCAGGTTTGTTGATTCTGTTTATCAATATCATTGGTGGTATCAGTATTGGTGTCTTCGAGCATGGACTCGCTGCGTCTGACGCCTTTAAAACTTATGCCCTACTCACAATCGGTGATGGTCTAGTTGCTCAAATTCCTTCACTACTATTGGCAACGGCTGCCGCGATTATCGTTACGCGAATTAATGATAGCGATAATGGCATGTCGGAAACCATGCAAAAGCAATTACTGGCAACTCCTGCAACGCTATTTACTGTCGCAGGTATTATGGCGGTAATCGGTATGGTACCGGGTATGCCACACCTAGCCTTTTTTGCGTTTGCTGGCGCATTAGCGTTCGCAGGGTGGCGTCAAACCAAGAAGCCAGTGCAAGACTCCCAGATTGAAGAGGTCGAAGCACTTTCACAAGCAATGCAAGACGATGATACACCGCTGACATGGGATGATATTCCTCACGTCCAAACATTATCACTTGCGCTTGGTTACCGACTCGTCCATCTAGTCAACAAAGAACAAGGGGCTCCTTTATCACAACGTATCCGCGGTGTGCGTCGAAACCTTTCTGAACAAGTTGGCTTTTTATTACCTGAAGTTCGTATTCGTGACAACCTGAGCCTCAAGCCAAACCAATACACAATTTCTCTAAATGGCGAAGTCATTGAGCAAGGTTTTATTGAACCAGAGCGTTTAATGGCGATAGCGGTTGGCGAAACTTACGGTGAGGTAGATGGCATTTTGGGTAGCGATCCTGCTTATCAGTTGCCAGCTGTGTGGATTGAGCATCAAGATAAAGCAAAAGCACTTAATATGGGTTACCAAGTTGTCGATGATGGCACTGTTATTGCCACTCATATTAGTAAAATCATGAAGACAAACCTTGCAGAATTGTTTACGCACGACGATGTGGAAGCAATAACCCAGCGTTTGACACAACAAGCCCCGAAACTAGCAGAAGCATTAGCAGCAGCACTTAATCCAGCACAGCAGCTGAAAGTATATCGTCAGCTTTTATTGGACCAAGTGCCACTAAAAGATATTCGCACGATTGCCAACACAATGTTGGAATCCGCGGAAAATACAAAGGACCCGATCCTACTTGCATCTGATGTACGCTGTGCACTAAAGCGTACGCTTGTTAACTTAATTGCAGGACAAAAGAACGAATTAAATGTCTACGCACTGTCTGATGAGTTAGAACAAATGCTACTAACTTCACTGCAACAAGCACAATCTTCTGGTACGGTAACACTAGATAGCTTCCCAATTGAGCCAAACATTCTTGGTCAGTTCCAACAAAACTTGCCATTGATCAGACAACAGCTTAAACAACAGGGGCTACCTCCGATCCTTCTCGTTATGCCACAGCTGCGCCCTCTTCTAGCGCGTTACGCTCGTACATTTACACAAGGGCTGGCAGTATTGTCTTACAACGAAATCCCAGAAAACAAACAAATCAATGTGGTAGGAAACCTTGGTTAATCTTATTTCAACACATGCGATGTACGAACATTTGGTTGGTCTCGCAGTACAACATATCGTCACGGATGACGATCAATTAGTCTTTGATGCTTTAAAACACAATGATGTCCAACACGCATGCCAAGCAATTAGGGAAGCTCAATCAGGAGAAGTAGAATTCCAACACCTGACGTTGAGATTTGGTATGCGTGGAGAACAAAGTGTCTATCAATTCAAACTCTCTGAACAAATGCAGTACTGCCTGGATTTGTTCAGTCTTTACCTTGCACTAAGACAAACACAATTTCAGTTAGAAGCCTTTCATCACGACTTGATTAGTAATGTTGTCGTGCCGATTCGCGTGGATGCATTACTGTGGGAGCCTGGGGTTTATTTCCTCGAACAGACGATTCAATTCCACTCTTCTGCTTTTCAACATGTGATTCCTTCTCTTCAAGCTGATGAAACGTTATGTGATCGTGATAAAGTCGCCACACTCACCAAAAAGTTAAAAGAGAATGCATATTCACTTTGGTTTGAAGTCGCGACATCGCAAGTGAACTTCGAGCGCGTCGCAGACTTTAGTCCCGATATGATCAAATTGTCAGTCACACTAGAGGATAAAGAAGAAAGACACGCTTTCCTACCTATTGCTAAGTTCTTAAGAAAGCATAAATATACTTGGGTTGCCGGACGTGTAGCGAGTCAAACGGAACTTAACCGCTATCGTTTATTGGGTGCCAGTTATTATTTTGGTTATTTCAGCGATATCCCAACCTCTCTCTCCTTTCAGTCTTTTGATGAGGAATAGTTGAAACTCAACCATTTATATTTAAAACAGCACGATTTATTCGTGCTGTTTTTTTATTTATAACGGATAACCACAAGATCATTGGGCAATAGTTTCTTTAACTTAACTAAAAAATTTAGGCTTATATGATGATTTTCCCGGTTTTCATGGAATACAAATCACTAAAAATCATCAATTTTTATCTTTTTTAGAAATTTTTTAATTTTCAAATTAATCATTAAAGCCGACCGACCGCCTCTAGTTAGTGACAAGGGAATATCCCGAGGCCTGAAAGATATAGTGACTAACTAAGGAGACTAAGATGGCTTTATCAATGCACACTAACTACGCTTCGCTTGTAACTCAAAACACAATGAACACAACAAGCGGACTTCTAAACACAGCAATGGAACGTCTAAGCACAGGCTACCGTGTGAACTCAGCTGCTGATGACGCTGCTGGTCTTCAAATTGCTAACCGTCTAGAAGCGCAAACACGCGGCATGTCAGTAGCAATGCGTAACGCACAAGACGGCATCTCTATGATGCAAACTGCTGAAGGTGCGATGGATGAAATGACAAACATCGTTTACCGTATGAACGACCTTGCTACACAATCGTTGAACGGTTCAAACAGTGCAACAGACCGTGCGTCTCTTAACAAAGAGTTCACACAGCTTACTGCAGAACTAAACAACATCGTAGACAACACTAAGTTCGGTGGTCAAAACCTTCTTAAAGGCGGCGGCTTCGGTGCAGGTGACGTAACATTCCAAATCGGTGCATCTTCTGCTGAAACATTGACTGTAAGCGCAAGCGCAGGTATCGGTGAAATCACTACTATCCTTGCTGATGCAGCAATTACAGATGGTATCGATGACGCGACTAAAGCAAAAGCAGCACTAGACAAAATCAGCGGCGCTGACGGTCTAGTAGAAAAAATTGGTAGCTCTCGTGCAGACTTCGGTGCGAACATCAACCGTCTTGAGCACACTATGGCTAACCTTGGTAACATGGTAGAAAACGTTACAGCATCTAAAGGTCGTATCATGGATACAGACTTTGCAGTAGAGTCTTCAAACATGACTAAGAACCAAATGTTGATGCAAGCAGGTACAACTGTTCTGTCTCAAACTAACCAGCTTCCAAGCATGGCAATGTCACTACTACGCTAATTACTTAGTTAATAGTGCGCTTAATTTAAATCGTCTTAATTATAAAGCCTTCCTATGGAAGGCTTTATTTTTATCTACGAATATAAATAGAGCTCGTATTATCTTTGTGAGGTTCAGGCACTCTGAATCCGAACTTCAACATAATATTGAATAAAACCTTATTAAACAGTTCTAATTCTATCGTCTCTAATTTACTTCCTATTTTACTATCTCTAAGTTCAGGAAAATTGAACTTAGCTTCCTTTAAGATACTAGCTATCTCATCAGAATTGATGCTCTGTTTACTTAATAGTTTTTTGTTAATGAACTCTTCATATGCACGAGCACATTTCATCAATCGTAACGCAAATTCATTCATAACTGACATTCTTTGAAACGTAAAAAATTTAATTTTTAGTGAGAACACTTGCACATCGCACTATCAAAATAATATCAGAACGCAATTAATGCACTCTGTAAGAATTATCTGAATCAAGCTGAAGTAAAGGCTGAATATAACGTCTAATTAAAACATCTCTCCTAATTAGAACCGTCAATACAATTAAATATTTTCTTTGTTTAGGTCGCCTTTTCTTATAAGGAAATTACTTTTTCCATGGAGGAAGGCGGAACAAACAAGGTGGAAACACCACTTCCTCCCAAGAAAACAAAATAGCTTTAAACCTTTGTTTTAATTGAATTTAATATACGGCACGCATCTTGCCACTGATAATTAAACTAAGGCGTAGCATTCAAAGTATTCAAGCCAATAAGAGATGAGAGGAGCACACCTCATGAGTTCTTTAGACCCAGTAAAAATGGCAACCCAATTCGCACAATTGGACACAAACCCATTCAAAAACCGTTACCAAGCGCAAGCTAATGTGTACCAGTCACAACTGTCAGCTTTTAATAAAGTTGAAAGCGCACTACGTGATTTTCGTACTGCAATGAAAGAGATGAATAACAGCACAAACAGCATCATCAAAAACAGTGCGACACTCTCTCAAGAAGGTAACTTTACTGCAAACGCGGATGCTAAAGCGCTAACGGGTAACTATCAGATTTTTGTAGAAAAAGTGGCAACGGCGCATCAAGTATCTACAGGAATGCCTGCAGACCTTGAGACGACGACAGAAGTACCAACAACTGGATCTTTAGAATTCACCATCAACGGTGAAACAATGACTCTAGACTTGTCCTCCGTTGATGTTAATGGTGACGGCACTGCAACGATCAGTGATTTAGCCAGTGCGATTAACAATCACACGGATAACCCTGGCGTTAACGCCACTCTAGTTCGCTCGAATGGTCAAACACACTTTATGCTATCGAGCACTGAGACTGGTGTCGAAAATAAGATCAACGTATCTGCATCGGGTACTGGCCAAGCGTGGTTTGAAGACGCCTTCACCAACCTCAAGCAAATCAACGCTCCGCAAGATGCGGTTATGTGGCTAGGTGCAAAAGACTCAGGCCTGAAACTAACCAACGCAAGTAATACTTTTGAAGGTGTCATCGACGGTGTTGACATTACCGTATCTAAACCGCAAGCCGCGGGAGATTCGCCAATCGGTTTAAAAATTGGAGCTGATAGCGAAGGCACTAAAGAACAACTAGATAAGTTTGTGGAAACCTACAATGCCCTTGTTTCTACTATCGATCAGTACACCCAAATTGGCGGTGAAGATCAGAAACGCGGCGTGCTCGCTAGCGACTCGACATTGCGTTCTATTGAGAGTCAGTTAACGGGGTTAATCCGAGGTGAACACAATGGTATGCGCCTAAGCGAAATCGGCGTGAGCCTAGACCGCAACGGTAAAATGAAAGTTGATCAAGAAAAGTTCAAAGAAGCTCAACAAACAAACAGCGCAGGCTTAGAGGCGTTGTTTAATGGGGATGACGCTTTGCTAGATTCTCTTGACGCGATGGTAGAGCCTTTCTTGAAGTTCTCATCAGGCACCTTCAGCACGCGTAAAGACGCAATACAGTCAAGCTTAGACCGAATCAAAGATAAACAAACCAATTTAGAGCGTAAGTACGAAATGTCGTACAACCGCTATCTCAAACAATTCACTCAAATGAATTCAATTATGACCCAAATGAACCAAACCATGTCCATGTTTAATGCTCAAAAATAAGACATTTGGTTCCAAATTTAGGAGAAATATTCATGCTTATGGATTCTGGTTACGATTCGTACCAACAAGTCGATCTCGACGCTCAAGCGGCAGCAGCAAATCCACACCAATTGGTCATCATGTTAATCGATGGCCTACTCGATGAAGTTGAACGTATTCGCGGCCACCTAGCCGCAAATCGTTTGGCCGAGAAAGGGAATGGAATCAACAAATGCATGAACATCTTGATTGGACTAACAAGTGCTTTAGATGATGAAAACGGCGGTGAAATTGCGGAAAACCTACGCCAGCTGTATGACTTCTGCCAAGTCGAACTTTATTACGCTAGCGTGCAAAACGATGCAAATCGCTTGGTTAACGTTGAGCGTGTAATGGGTAACATTCGTGAAGGTTGGATGAATTTTGGACAACAAGCATAAAGTATCGCCAGAGCGATTCCGTCATTTATCTCAGCTCATCCAGTTCGCCGCAAAAACGGCCGATTGGCATGCGCTCAAGCGGTACGACTTGCAGTTGCGAGAGCTTTTGATCAGTCACAAACCTTTTTTGAAAGATCCTAAGCTTGCACCTGAAATCCAGCGAGCGAAAACAGTGCACGCTAATGCCTTCGCAGTATTAGAGAAGTCGACCAACGAGTTGAAAAAAGAGATGAACATGGTCAATGACCATCAAGAACGCGCTATGGCCTATCAATTAGCAATGACCATGGAGCTAACTCAATGATCATAACTTCTTCAACTCAGCACTCGGGTAATTCGCCAGCTAACAATGAGGGTCACATCAAGCAAGCGAACTCGGTACACGGCTTTTCTCATGGTTTTAAATCAGGGAACAAGCAGAATGGTGAGCAAGACTTTAACTCTGCGTCAGCGGTACCGAGTTTTCACCTTACGGCCTCTACTTTGAACAGCGCAAACAAAGTACAAAGTCATGGTTTTGATACTGATGACCGCTCAGCTTCAGATCCGGATGCCAACTTGACCAGTACACTAGGGTTAACAGAATCGACTGATCTTGCAGCGCAAGCTCAAGCTTTAACCCAGGGTATGATTACCATGGCAGAGAAGCAGGCTGAGAAACTAGGAAAAGCGTCATCTTTAATGACTGCGAGCGAAGTTAAGTCTGTTACTCAAGATTCGTCTAACGCTATGTTAAACACATCATCAAAACAAGATGTGAAGCAAAGTCTGCCAACTTCATCGAGTTCGCGTTTGCCTATCTCCGGTGCTGAGTTTCAAACTCTTTTGAATCAACCTGTTCAAGGGCAACCAACCGCCTCTCTACTTCAAGCACAAGCTCCTACAACACAACCTGCACATTCACCGGTTGCGACGAGTCATGTTCAAGCTCAAGGCTCTGAGTGGGCAGCGGTGCGTGTTGATACCACTGCAGGAAAGTGGGGGGAGCAAATGATGCAAGTATTACATGATCGCGTGACGCTCCAAGCTCAACAAAATGTACAAGAAGCAAAAATCCGCCTAGACCCACCAGACTTAGGGAAATTGGATTTACTTGTACGTGTTGAAGGTGACCGATTGAGTGTCCACATCAACGCCAATGCCGCAGCAACACGAGAAGCTTTAATGCAAGTTTCGGAACGATTGCGTACTGAGTTACAAGAGCAAAACTTCGTTCATGTCGATGTCAATGTTGGCTCTGATCAAAACCAAGGTCGAAATGACCCACATGCAAACGAAGAAGACGCCAATATTTTCGCCGCACGAGAATCTGGTGCATTCCAAACCACGACAACAACTAACTATTCAGAACACTGGCTAAGCACTCAAGCTTAGTGAATCTTCGAGGAAAAAGGTTATGACCAAACAACAAATGATCGCCCTGTTTATCGCCATGATCATCACCAGTGCCCTCGTTTCGGCCGTCACAATTATGGGCGGAATCTGGTACTTAAACAAACACGCTCAAGAGTCACCTGACTCTGGTTCACTGATCGAAGACTCTCCACTGTCTTTTTTGGTCACAGAACAACCGACAAGTAAAGGTCCTAGCTTCCATCCTTTGGACAAAGTCGTTTTGACCGTTAAAGGCAAGAAACAGACTCACTTTGTGATGCTAGAACTGGCAATTGAGACACGCCGTCCAGAGCGTATCAAAGAGATCGATGAATACATGCCTATGGTACAAAACTCTCTATTAAAACTGTTTAGCGACAAAACGTTTGATCAGTTACAGCAAGCGGGTGCCATCGATATTCTGCAAGACGAAGTGAAGCAAACGCTTCTACTCGCTTTTGCTAAAACAGACATCGTCCGAGAAATCGACGATGTTTTGTTGACTAAATATGTTGTGCAATAACGGAGCACAACCATGTTAGACATGAATGTACAAGACACTTACACCACAGAAGAGGAAGTGACAACACCGTCACGACCAATTGATGAAAACGCATTGCTACAACGTCATCAGGTCATGGTAAAACGCGTAGTTAACCAGCTGCGCGTTCATGCCACTTCTCACTGTAGTATTGAAGATATGCAGCAGATAGGCCTTATCGCTCTAGTCGAGGCTGGACGCCGATATGGCGATGTTGACGATCCTCACTTTCCTGCTTTCGCCGTTTGTCGAGTTCGGGGAGCTATTTTAGACGAATTACGCCGACTAGATTGGCGTTCACGTAAGACTCGTCAACAAGCCCACGAGCTCAACGACGTGACTCGAGATCTCACTCGAACGTTAGGTCGAATGCCAACGGATGCCGAAATCATCCAGGCTTTAGGGACGAATGAGCAAGATTATTACAACCGCCAAAATGCCGCTCTCGCAGGCGAGATGCAAAGCCTTGACCAACTGATGGAGAGCAGCGGTGATAGCTACATTGGCGGGCAATACGATGGCATGGAACATGAACATATTCGTCGTAGTTTAGACAGTGCTTTGGGTAAATTACCTAAGCGCGATCAACTGCTCCTGACTCTGTTCTATCAACATGAACTCAACTTACACGAAATAGCTCTGGTATTGGATCTGACACCACCTCGTATATGTCAGCTTCACAAACAAGCGCTGAAACAACTCAACCAATTAATGTCCTCTTAGGAGTCACAAGATGCAAAAGTTTTTTGGAGTGCTCACTATCCTGGTGTGCGTCTTCGGTGGATATATGTGGGCCGGTGGTAGCTTAGGTGCTATCTGGCAGCCAGCCGAATTCCTTATCATTATTGGCGCCGCTGCTGGTTCTTTGATCATCGGTAATCCGCCTCATGTACTGAAAGAAATGCGTCGCCAAGTGCCAGCGACCATTAAAGGTCCAACAGAAGAGCATGAGTACTACATGGAATTAATGGCACTACTCAACAACTTGCTAGAGACAGCGAGAAACCGCGGATACAAGTTTCTGGATTCTCATATTGAGGCTCCGGAGCAAAGCTCTATGTTCCTCGCTTACCCGACGATCGCAGAAGATCATCGCCTAATTTCTTTCATTACTGACAATTTACGTTTAATGGCAATGGGACAGATGTCGCCTCATGAATTAGAGGGACTGCTAGAGCAAGAAATCGAAGCAATACAGAACGAAATGCTTTTACCTTCACGCTCACTACAGCGTACAGCAGAAGCACTACCTGGCTTCGGTATTCTTGCAGCAGTTGGTGGCATCATTATCACCATGCAAGCTATTGATGGCTCAATCGCTATGATTGGGTATCACGTTGCGGCAGCTCTCGTTGGTACATTCATTGGTATTTTCGGTTGTTACTGTGGCTTAGATCCACTAAGTAACGCCATGGCTCAGCGAGTAAAACGTAATATGACTGCTTTTGAGTGCGTTCGTGCAACCTTGGTTGCCTACGTAGCGAAAAAGCCGACATTGCTCGCCATTGACGCTGGTCGTAAACATATTCAGCTAGACATCAAACCAACATTCAACCAAATGGAGAAGTGGTTAGCTGAACAGGAGGGATAATGCAAAAACAAGAGCATGTAGTGTTCAAACGTGCCAAAGTATACAGCCATGATGAGTCGTCTCATGGCGGCGCGTGGAAAGTCGCGTTTGCTGACTTCATGATCGCCCTAATGGCGCTGTTTCTTGTACTTTGGGTTATGCAGGTGGTAGACAAAGAAGAGCGTAAAGCGATTGTTGCCCACTTGCATAGTTCAAGCGTATTCGACAAGAGTTACGGCAACCCATTTGATACATCACAAAGTATTTCTCCTATCGACTTGGCACAGGACTCTTCTGTGCCAAGTAAACACAACTCCAACCATGTAGTAAGCTCTTACTTTAAAGGTGATGGGGATGGACCAGAAATTGATTCTTTGATTCCTGGTAACTTCGATACTCAAGAGCAACTTGCCGCACTAGCGAAAGTAATTGAGCAAATGACTGCCCAAATTAATGCGCAGGGAAATGTAAACGTCACGGTGACACCACAAGGTTTGCGTATCGTCCTTCAAGATGATTACAAACAGCATATGTTCAGCCGTGGTGGTGCAGAACTTACTCCTTTTTTTGAAGATTTACTGCTCGCACTAGCACCTGTATTTCATCGTGTTAACAACCCTCTGATCATCAGCGGACACACAGATGCAATTCCATTTAAAAAGCGTTTTGGTCGTCAATCTAACTGGGCGTTATCAGCCTCTCGAGCAGACGTAGCAAGAAATACGTTAGTTGAAGGCGGTATGCCGGATGATAGAGTAATGCAGGTAACGGGTATGTCAGATAGAGCGCTGCTTAATCCTGATGAGCCAGATTCTAGCGAAAACCGTCGTATTGAGCTGTTTGTTTTAACGACTCCTGCCGCTAAAGTGCTTGAGACCCTTTTTGGCAACCACCAAGAAAGCGAACTGCAAAAAGCGAAAGATAAGGCTGAATTCAACCAACCAGTCATTCGTCAAGAAGTCATCAATTACTCCGGCGATACCGCCACCAGCGAAGTAAAAATTCAAGAATTATAATCTTAAAAGGTCACCACTCTGATGGTGACCTCTCTAACCAAAGCCTCTGTTACTGTGACTTTTTAGTTGAGTTCTATATGCACATAACATCATCCGAAAAAAGAAAAAGCGACTTACTAAAGAAAGCCTTTTTATGGCTCATTGTCTTCGATTACCTTTTATTGGCGTTTTTCTTAACTCAGCTATCAAGTATGACACTAAACAGCGGAACCATGATCAGCTTGTTACTTGTTGTTTATAACGTCTTACTTGTTTCGCTATGTTTTCAACGAACCAACAAGCAGGACTCTTACATTATCTACCCTGTTTTGTCCGCAACGTTATTAGCATTTGTCTGCTTTCTTTACTTCTTTTTTTTAATTTAGCTCCCCGACTCGACCATTGATTTTATTTTTACTGCTTTTTCGAAGTGGTCGAGCTGATGAGTCTGAATCCACCACGTAGCCGCTTCCATCAACAGCTCTGGGTCATCATTTTTATTAACGAAAAACGCATAAAAAGAGAGACCAACCAATTCACCTTTACTCGCGATCTTTTTGTCACAGACCTCTATAATTTTGTCTCTCAGCGAAGCTCTCATTTCTAATCCCTTAACCTAGTACATACTCACTAACCATACGGTTGAAAGAAATCAAATCAAACGAGCCTTTAATTTCAAAACGCACTCTTCCCACCTCACTCATGAAGAACTCGATTTCACAATCCAAATCAAAAGTACCAGAGGTCTCGATAGAAAATGCATTGATCTTACTGTAAGGCAAAGAAGTGTAATCCACTTTTGAGCCGGTAATCCCTTGCACATTTGCCGCTATCACTCGCTTGTTCGTAAACACCACTTGGTCACGAACTGTTTTAAAAGCAGCGAAAATAGTCTCACCATCAATCAAGAACTTAAGGAAGTCTTCTCTGGCATTAGAAACGTCAATCGGCTTAAGCTTAAATACAGAGGAATTGTCGAAATCAATCATAATTAATCCTTTGAGTGGGCGTTAGAACGAATTATCAACGTATCAGATAGCACCACTTTTGCCTACTCGCAACGCACGTTTCTGATTGATTCGCCCAACAACGAAGCGTCACTCACTTCCACCCTTGCATCCATTGATCAGAGTCTTTTAGGTCTTGCCAGTTCATCTCTCGGTCGCGTTTACTCATGACTGCCTCGATGACACATCTCACAACGTTACCATCTTCATCTAGTTCCATTTCCGTCACGACAAAATGCTTCTCTTTGTTTTTAGGTGAAATTGCCGTCCATTTACTGTGCAATAGTTTCTTAGGGTGGATTCTGTTCATCGCATTGTACCAATTTAACTACCATGTTGATGTATACGACTGAATACCAAGAGAGAATCAGATTTTGTTTTTGCAAACCGACAAAAGATAAAACCGCAAAAGAGCTCACTCCCTTTCGCGGCTCTAACTACAATCCGACTAGGTCTTCTGACCATTCAGTCGAGGGTTTAGGTACTGATTTTGTAGCAACTGTAACCCTTTACCGACCAGAACAATCACTACCGCGCCAATCAGGACAGGCGTGAAGAGAAAACTCCATCCCTGCCCAGACGCCATGATCAAAATTGGATTTGCACCCGCAGGTGGATGAGTGGTCTTCGTAATCAGCATCGCAGAAACACCTAGCCCCGTCGCAATCGCGAGCGTGACCGGCGTGACGTCAACATACTGGCTAAACGCAATACCGATAGATGCCGTAATGAAGTGACCAATGATAACGTTTTTTGGTTGAGCGAGAGGGCTGCTAGGCACCCCAAACACCAACACCGCCGTAGCACCAAATGGCGCCATGAGAAGTACTACCTCAGTAAGAGATACCTCGGCGTAGGACAATACGCCAATAGCCAACGTAGCGCCAAGCCCGGCAACCAACGATAAAATTAAATTATTCATAAACACCTCAAAAGTAGACCGAATTGTCTACAAAATAAAATAGACAAATCTGTCTACCTTTGTCAATATGTATTTATGGAACTTTTTGAGGACGTAGTTATGAACAAAAAGAAACAGTTATTGATCGACACAGCTTTGTCACTGTTTTATAAACAAGGCATCAACTCTATTGGCATCAATGAAGTCCTCAATGTTTCCGGCGTGGCTAAACGCACGCTATATAACCATTTTGAGAGCAAAGAAGCGCTTATCATCGCCGCATTAGAACAACGCCACCAAGTATTTATGGAATGGTTGGAGGAAAAGCTTTCTTCAGCACAAACGTGCGCGGAGGTGATCGATCAGTTATTTACAGCACTCAACGGCTGGTTTCATGGCTCTGAAGAAAAGTTGGGCGAGTTTCGCGGTTGCTTTTTCATCAATACGTCCGCGGAATTCAGTGACGACAGTGGCGAGATCGCAACGTATTGCCGCTACCATAAACAGCAAGTCAGAGAGCTAATTCAACGCTATCTCAAATCAGACAACGCTTCATTACTCGATGCCATTTGCATCATGAAAGAGGGCGCGATCACTACCGCTTACATGACGAAAGAGTACGACAACGTCACGAAGAAATGCGTGACCATTTTGCACAAGCTTTAATGCGTTCAGGTATAGTCATTTGCGGATTAAGTATTCAAACCAAAGGCACCAATCGGTGCCTTTGGTTTTAGTTAGTGAGTGTACTTACAGCTCGTGCTCAGTACGTGCGATGATGTCCTCTTGCGCATCTGGTGATAGCGCGGTGAAGAAGGCTGAGTAACCTGCAACTCGCACGACAAGATCACGATATTGCTCTGGGTTCTTCTTCGCGGCTAACAAGGTCTCACGAGAGACGATGTTGTACTGCACGTGCCAACCTTTGTGGTGGTTGAAGAAGGTACGAATCAACATAGAAAGCTTGAGCTTATCCCCTTCAGACTCAACCGCTGCCGGGCTTAACTTCTGGTTAAGCAGCACGCCACCAAGGATCTTGTTCGCTTGGATCTTACCGACCGAGTTGTACACAGCCGTTGGACCTAAACGGTCTGAGCCAGATGACGGGCTTGCACCTTCAGCTAACGGCGTTTTCGCTTTACGACCATCTGGCGTTGCCATGGTTGAAGCACCGAATGGGACGTTTGCCGAAATACTTGATGTACCTGCGTAGTAACCGCCGCCAATTGGACCACGACCATGACGCGTATTAACGAACTGCTCTAGCTCATCAATGTACACTTGGTACGCGTCTGCCAGTAGTTGGTCTACTGCGTCATCATCGTTACCGTATTTTGGTGCAAAGTTGATAAGACGTTGGCGAAGCTGTTCGTTCTCCATGCCATCGAAATCTTCTGCCAATGCTTTTGCTAGCTGTTGTTGTGAGATAAGGGGCTGAGTGATTTGCGCATCATCGAAAACAAGATGTTTGATTGCCGCTAGGCTGTTACCCAAGTTGGCGATACCGACTTGCAAGCCAGATACCCAGTCGTATTTCGCACCGCCTTCTTTCACAGTTTTACCACGAGCCAAACAGTCATCCACCAGCGTTGAACAGAAGATGTCTTGTGCTTGCTGTTCAAGTACGCTGTCGACTACCGTATCAATCTCAATCGATTTACGGGTGTAGTAGCGGATTTGCTCTGCCCAAGAAGCTGTCACTTGCTCAAAGTTCTCAAAGTTGCCTTTTGCTAATGACTTATCGTGCCGCAAGAAAGCTTTACCTGTTGTTGCATCCACACCTTCGTTAAGTGCCGCCAGCAGGATACGAGCGAAGTTAATAAAGCTCATGCCCGTACAACGGTAACCCCATTTGCCCGGAACCGCCGTCTCGATACAGCCGATAGATGCGTAGTTGTACGCGTCTTCTTTCTCGACGCCAAGTTTGATGAATTCAGGAATGACAATCTCATCGTTGTTAAACGCAGGCATACCGAAGCCACATTTAATCACTTCAACACAGCCCATCAGGAATTCTTGGTTTAAACCTTCATGGTAACGCACACTCAAGTTAGGTTGCGTCGAACGTAACTGACCACAAGATTCCAGAATCGCCCAGGAAAGAGGATTCACTGCGTCTTCAGGCTCACCCTTTTCATTCAACTTCTGACCGCCGATACACACGTTTTGGTACAGCGGAGAACCAGCCGATGCTTTTGAGTGTGCACCAGAGCGAATCTTGTTTACTTCAAGCAACTTCAACCAGCAGCTTTGTAAAAGCTCCAGTGCGAAGTCTTTCTCAATCGTGCCGTTTTCGATATCGCGAACATAAAATTCGTTGAGGAATTGGTCCATACGACCGAAAGAAACCGAGTGACCGTTCGATTCGATTTGTAACATCAACTGAACGAAGTAGCTCAATTGCAGTGCTTGCCAGAAGTTTTCTGGAGCGTGGCTCGCGACATGACGACAGTTTGCCGCAATGCTTTCTAACTCAGCTTTGCGCAGCGGGCGCGTCTCTTCAAGCGCCATTTTCGCCGCCAATTCAGCATAGCTCAGCATGTGATCTTGAATCGCAAGCAGCACGATTTCGACTGATTTGTAGAACTGCTCTTTCTTCAAGCCTTCAAAGGTCGAAACATCATTGTTAGCACGGTGCTGACGAACATCCTCTAGCAAACCGTTCATGCCTAGCTTCAAGATTTTCTCGTTATCCACCGCAAGGTGCGCGTCACCCGAAGTCATGTTGCCTTCGGCTTTAATGATGGTGCTGGCTAAGATTTCTTGCTGCTCATCAGTAAACAAACCATAACAACGGTCTTGAACAGTTTTACCGCGCCAATACGGTGTGATGCTGTGGATGCTTTGCTTATCTTCTTCAGTAACAGCAAAGCCTGCACCAGGACGGTCGGCTAGCTCATCAATTTCCGCTTCAATCCAACGTACAGTGTATTCTGGGAAAATAGGCGCAGCGCGCACTTTGCTCGCTTGGTTACCGACGATCAATTCATCGTGTTTAATCCAAATCGTTCGAGTGCGTAAGTGCTCTTGCAGTGCTAGCGCACGTTGGACAATTACAGGTTTGTCTTCGTTTGCTTGATAAGCACGAGTGTATGCCTCTGCACGCTCGGTACAGACAGGTGGCGTTACGATATTTACCAGTGCCAATTTGTGCGCTTTGATACGCTCAGGAAGGTAATTCAGGTCCATAGTTAACCTCTTACAATCACGTTAAGTTGGGTGTTTTCGCTTGCGTATTGCATGGCGCTTTCTAGCAGTTCTGGTTTGTTTAATGGCTTGTCAGAACACTCGTAAGGCATATCGAGCAAACGGTATTTATTGATGCCGAGCGTGTGGTACGGCAGCAAGTGAAGTTCTTGGCAGCTCTCTAGTGAAGCCGCAAAATCGATGATGTCTTTCAACTCTTCGATGGTGTCATTGAACCCCGGCACAACGGGAACGCGAATCACAATGCGTTTCGCGATAGGTGCCAGTTTTCGGAAATTGTCTTTGATGCGTTTTAGTGAACCTTTCGCCCAACTAAGAAACTTTTCTTCGTCGGTGTGTTTTAAATCCGCCAACCAGCAATCAATATGCGACGCGGCTTTTTCGACGTTCTTCCACGGCACATGCATGCACGATTCAATGGCGGTAGAGACTTGGTTGTCATGCAGACGTTGTGCGAGTTCTGCCACCAAATCGGCTTGCATGAGTGGCTCACCACCGGAGAAGGTCACGCCACCTTGGCTTTGGTCATAGAAAGGTTTGTCTTTCATTAAGGTGTCGAACAGCATGTCTGATTTTGCTTCTTCACCGCAGACAGTCAGTGCTTGTGTAGGACAGACGTTTCGCAGCGCGATCAGTTGGTCTTCTTTGATGGCTTTGCGATTGATGATGATCTGGTTGTCGATGCGTTGAATACCATCGCTCACCGTTTCACCACCCGCCGTGGTTTGAGTTGTAGCTTGATACGCAGAAACGCACAGCTGGCAATCTTCCATGCAGCTTCGCTGATCAAACAACAGTGAATGCTTTTCGCTGCGGCTTTCTGGGTTTTGACACCAAGGGCAAGACAAGCTGCATCCTTTAAGAAAAAGAATGGAACGAATGCCATCGCCATCATGGGTAGAGAATCGTTGGATATTGAAATACATCTCTGCTTGCCTCTTGGTCTGTGCTACCGCTGTGTACCTAATTCGCTTCTTTTGCTCGTTGAGTCTTATGAACAGCTTTTCTGTTTTCTAACTGAAAGCTTCATTTGAGCTTTTACAAGTTTCACTTAACTTTCATTTAATGAAATTATTATAGTTTCAAATGAAATTTCAATTGATCAAAATCAAGATCTCGTTCGATTGTCAGATCTATAGTGATCCCATCATCAAAACGAAGATTTTGTTTAAGGTAGAAACCATGATTGAACTTTATTTAGATACTGCTGATGTGGCAGAAGTAAAACGCTTTAACCAATGCCTACCGCTAAAAGGCGTGACGACAAACCCAAGCATTTTGGCGAAATCAAAACAGGGACTGAATGAAACCCTAGCAGGCATGCAAGAAGCACTTGGCGGTACACCTCGCTTTCACGCTCAAGTCGTGAGTTCAACCGTCGAAGGTATGGTGGCAGAAGCGCGCCAACTGAATGAATTGCCTTACGACATGGTAGTAAAAGTGCCAGCAACAGAAACCGGCTTAGCGGCAATTAAGCTAATGAAAAAAGAGGGAATTCAGGTTCTTGCTACCGCTATCTATTCAGCTCAACAGGGTTTCCTTGCGGCACTGTGCGGTGCAGACTACCTAGCACCTTACGTAAACCGCATCGATGCGATGAACGGCAACGGTGTTGAAGTGGTCGCGGATCTTCAATTGTTGCTCGATCAAAACCAACTACCAGCGAAGATTTTGGCAGCGAGTTTCAAGAATACTCAACAAGCGATGGAGGTGATGAAACTGGGCATCGAAGCCATTACATTGCCAACCGATGTGGCGGCACAAATGTTCGCACATCCAGCAGTAAAACCGGCGGTTGAGCAGTTCGATAAAGACTGGAAAGAGACGTTCGGCGAGAAACTTTCATTTGAAAGCTAATTAAAAGTAGCAGCTAGACGTCTCAATGAATAATAAAGGGAGTCTTAACTCACCCTGTACGTAGGTGAACTTAAGATTCCCTTTTGTATTTCATATAAAGAGGTGATGTTTACAGCAGTTCTCTGTTGGTTAGAGACCAAAGGTACACGCGCTTGAGTAAACTGATTTTGAGCCTCTTACGAATACCTCGTTTGGAATTGCGGAGCCGGTTTGGTAGCGCAATGGCTTTCATCTCGGTTTTCATTTCTTTTCCATCCACCAACACAGTAGACCTCCAATGCAATAAGCCAGCAGATCTTTCCAATCAAATGTAGCGCCCAAAATTACAGCCAGAAGCGATGAAGATTCGATACCAAGCCAAACTGCAACCTGTAACAGTTGCCCTAACTCAACAGCAAACGCAATCAACACCACCAATGAAACCAGCCAGTTAACGGGTATGGAAAACAAGCTTGCAAGAGAGTAGTAGAGCCAAACCACAACCAGAACATCACCAAATGTCGGACGAATAAAGCTGTCTCGAACAAAGAGCGCGATAACGCCCAATGCGATAAAACACACCAAGCTTTTGAGTCCATTTGTTGCAGAAAATCGCAGGTGGATAGCGGACGTATCTTCCACCATATCGCTTGGCTGACCAGTGAGAGTTGCTCGCTTAAATATCTTCATGATTCGCCTTTGCGCTTTCTTCTGCTTTCTTATTTCGTGCGTACCAGTCGATGTTGCGTGTAATAACCATAGTGAAACTCAAAATCGCGAAACACAGCAATGTCCCCATAACCAATGCGTAGCTTTCTGCTTGTAGCAAGCCAAACAGTAATCCGTAGAGAGTGAGCAAACACGCTCCGAATATCGCGCCGTGCTTGGTGTTGCTCAACATACCGCTCACGTACACACTTAAAAGCCCGGTCGAGGCGACTGCCGACACCACATACGCCCAGTTAAAGCCGAGGTGTTCACTCATCGAAATCAGCAATAGATAGAAAAGTGCTAAAGCCAGACCAATAAAGCCGTATTGCACTGGGTGAACCGGACGCGCTTGGAACAGCTCCAGTAAGAAGAAACTCGCAAACACTAATGTGATAACCAACAGTGAATAGTTCACAGCTCGGTGAGACTTCAAATAGTGGTCCACGGGATCAATCAAATCTACGCCCATTTGTCGCTGTTCAAGCTCGTGACAAGCGTGATTCGACGACAAACAGCTTTGGAACAGCTGCGCGATATTGGTAGAGAAGTTATTGCTCGCCCATTGTGCATTAAATCCATCCTCAGAGACTTCTGATGACACCGGTAAGTAATCACCGATAAAGCTTGGATGTGCCCAAGTTGAAGAGAGTTCAACCGTTGTTTGACTGCCGATTGGTGTGACTTGAAGCTGTCCCATCCCTTGTAGCAAGAAGTTAAGATCGAATGCCAAAGGTTGTTCTGCGTTTAGGTCTGCAAGTGTCAGATCACTGTGGAAGCCTTGTGGTAACTGATTTAACCCCGTTCCCGGTGCGACTTCGATATCAGAGCTCGCCATGGTCATGTCATCCAAACGAATCAATCCACGGCTGTCTTCAATGCCAACGACTAGGCTCATGTTGTCAATATCAAGCCCCTGCAACGCCGCGAGATCATCTGCATCAAAAGTGCCTTTCAGTGCCACTTGTGCTTTGTATAAACGCGCGCGGTAAATGCCTCGGTACTTTTCAAAACTGTCCAGATTCGCGCTCATATCAAAAGTGCTAGGTAAAAGAAATTTACGACGCTCTTTAATCTGTACTTTGTCATCTCGGTAACTGGTTTCGGTGTAGTTAACCATGATGAATGGACCAATGATGCGCTGCTCGCCGCTGCTACTGCGTGCGATGTCGTTTCTAACTTCATCTTGGCGATATGAGCGTTCTGAGATCAGCCCAGTGACCATTGAAAGCGGGATTTGCAATAAGACAAACAAAAACAGCACGAAGGCGAACTTCGTGCCGAGTTGGTTATTGAGGATCTTTTTCATGTTTCATTCTCCATTTGCTGATGGGAGTAATCTAAATCAGCAATTTGGAGAACGAATGGAGCTAATGTGGAGTTTCTATGGAGTTGGTAAAACCAGCGTCACTTTCACGCCAGAATCGACGTTTTCGACTTGCAACTTACCCTTGTGCAGTTTGATCACTTGCTCAACAAAATTCAGCCCGAGCCCAGTGCTCTTAACACCATTTTCCCGAGCGAGGGAGTAGAAGCGCTCGGTTAAACGAGGCATTGCATAGTCGGGAATGTGAGGACCTGAATTGAAAATCGACAAGCACACTTTCTCTTTCGCGACCTCAGCTTTCCATTCAATGCATCCCTCCGAATCAACAAAATCCAGCGCATTGTCCATCAAGTTAAAAACGGCTTGTTTCAGCAAGAAGGCATCACCAAGCACGGTGAAATGTTCATCAATTTGAGTGTTGGCAATCACAGACTTAGCACTCAAACGCGCATCCGCCGATTCAACCACTTCATTGACCATTTGTTTTAGCGAGATAGCTTCGACTTGTTCTAGTTCAGGGCGCTTTTCAAGACGAGCCAGTTCTAGCAACTTATCAATCAATGACTGCATGCGATCGCTTTCTCGCTCAATGTTGCCAGCAAAGCGCGTGACCTTTTCTTCAGGCAATGGCATTTGCAATATTTCACTCGCGCCTTTAATTGCTGATAACGGACTTTTCAGCTCATGAGTCAGCGTCTGTACGTACTCTTCCACATACTGTTTACCATCGAGCTGATTGCGCATTTTCTCTAATGCATCACTTAGCGTGCCGTACTCATAAAAGATACGAAATGTCGGCTTAGAGACCTTTTCACCTTCACCCATTTTGGTTGCGTAATCTTCCAGCTTGTTCAGTGCCGAGTGAATTCGCCAAGCAAACAATGCCCCTGCCAATAGCACTAAACCACTCATCCACACCATCCAAAACAATACATTGCGTTTAGAAAGATCGATGAAGGGTTGTACTGAGCGATTGGATTTTGCCACCGTCACGCTGCCAATGATTTCGCCTTTGTGGTAGATGGGCGCAGCCACGTGCATAACGGTTGAGAGCGGATCTTTCGGGTCTTCGATGGTACTGCGCGCGCCGTATTGACCACGCAACGTGAGATAAACATCGTTCCATTGCGAGTAGTCTTTGCCTACGTCTTGCTGCCAAGAATCCGCAATCACAATGCCTTGTTTATCGGTGATGTAAATTCGATGGTTAATCGCTTTTTTACCGATTTCCCAAATGCGCGCTTGAGGCTCTCGCTGTCCATAAGCCGTTAATAGTTTGGAGAAGCGACTCTCAGACAACTTGTCATTCGCGACGTCTTCTTCCGCCAATACCGCGAGTAAGTTCGCCATATCCACTAGCGTCTCTTCGGTGGTTTGGCGCACGGTTGGCTTAAGTTCTTGGACAACCGTTTTGCTCACCATGTAAGCCGTCATCCCGACTAAGATGAAGTAGAGAAAAAACAGTCTGAGTCCAAGCGGGATCTTCGGCCAGCGATTCATCATTCACCTTTAATGCAGTAAAAGTAACCAAAGCCACGTTTGGTACAGATGCGTTCAGACATCTCAAACGGCTTCAACTTATGGCGAATGGCTTTGATGTGGGTATCGATATTACGCTCGTATGCAGCTTCCGGCGCCATGTCAGCAGCGACCATAAGTTGCTCTCGGCTCAATACATTGGAAGAGACAGAAATCAGTTTATCGAGGATTTTGAACTCCACCGCGGTCAGCCCAAGCATTTGCCCGCCAACACCGTAGTCGAAGTTCTGCGCAACTAAATCATGGTTCAATGGAGGTTGTTCTGGAACAGCTACAGGCTCTGGTTTGTCCTCCATCATTGGCGCTTTAGCTTTGATTCGAAGTTTAATGCGAGCCAACATTTCGCGCGGGCTAAATGGCTTAGTCACGTAATCATCCGCGCCAATTTCCAAACCGACTACGCGGTCAATTTCATCGCTTCTTGCGGTGAGAAAGATTATGGGAATATCAGAAAACTCACGGATGGTTTTGCATAATTCAAAACCATTGCCATCCGGTAAGCCTACGTCTAAGACAAGTAACGCTGCGGAGTTGTGCTGCAAAAAAGCTAAGCCCTCTCCTGCTGTTGCAAACCACTCTGCGTGGTAGCCATCCATCTCTAATACATGAATCAGGTTCTCTGCGATAGCAGATTCATCCTCGATAATAAGGACGGTGGGTTGTTCGCTCAATGTCTTAGCCTCATTGACGGTGTTTATCTTTATGTTGGTATTATCACTTAATTTGGGGCCAAGGCTAGTGGATTGATGCAGCAAAGGCGCAGTTCGTGGATAATACTAATCAAACACACTTCTATTCAGCATAATAAATTTATCACTTAGATTAATGAGTCACCACAATTGTGAATACAATGATTTCAACCATTGATATGAACAGTGTTCATTTTAAACTCAAGTTATCAATTCGATTTTATTTAAAGGACAGTCACTGATGAAAAGAGCGCTAATCCCCCTGGCTTTACTGACTTTGCTCTCAGGTTGCGCCAGCATGTCTCCGGATGAGTGCAAAACGGCAAACTGGTACAACGTAGGTTATCAAGATGGCCGAGACGGCAACGATCCAAACATTATCAATAGCTATACCGAAGACTGTGGTGAAGCGGGTGTGACACCCGACCGAGCGAAATGGAAAGAAGGCTTTGATAAAGGCACTATCCAATATTGCTCACCAGACAATGGGTACACTGTCGGTATCGAAGGCAAAGAATACTACGGTGTGTGCAGCAGCAAAGAGTTCATTGAGAACTACCAGTTAGGTCATCAAGAATATCAACGCCAGCAACGCATCCAACAAATCGATACTGAAATCTCGGTCATCGATAATCAGCTTGATGGCAATCCAGACAAAGACAATGCCAAGAGACTGAAAGAGAAGAGAAAGCGATTGGCTGACGAGCGTTCAAGCCTCCTATCGCCAACCATCAACTTGAATCTGAATTTCTAAATCGATTGGATTTAGCTTCTAAAAATTCATGGCCCTAGCTCAGTTCTAGGGTCATGAATTGACTGTTCGGATCGAGTTCGTAATCCCCGAACGGCTCGCAGTACACAAAGCCATGCTTTTCATACAACAGGCGCGCTGGTTTAAAAAACTCCATCGAGCCCGTTTCTAAACTCAAGCGCTGCAAACCTTTTTGCTTCGCTTGCTCAATCACATGAATCAATAATTGAGATGCCACACCTTGGTTTCTTGCCGTAGGCGTGGTGCGCATGGATTTCAGCTCCGCGTGTTGGTCATCCAACTCTTTAATCGCCGCACACCCAAGCAGTTGCTCACCTTTCCATCCGGTCCAAAATGTCACTTCTGGCGCTTTGAGCTTATCTAAATCTAACGCATGCACGCTTTCTGGTGGTGACGTGGCGTACATGTCCTGTAAATGTCCTTCCAACAGCGCTATCACTTGCGACCGTTCTAAATTGTCGATTTCAATCCTCATCTTTCCATCCTTGGTTTTTCCTAGCTAAAGCGGCTGTCTCATAATGTGTTGCGGTCCAACGGGGCCTCCGTGGTAAAGCTCATTGGTATCTTCAAACCCTGATTTTAAATAGCACTGATAAGCGGGTATGTTGCGGCAATTCACGGTGAGATAAAGCGCATCAAACTCGGGATAATGGCGTTTGGCGAAATCGGCAAACTGTTGAATGGCTCGCTTGGCGATGCCTTTGCCTTGATGACGGTGATCCACCAGCAAAGCACGTACGCCTAAACTGTTTTTCGGGCAAAAATCGTATTTCTCGCTGTAAGCAGCATCAAATAGAAAAAAGCCAACCACGTCATCGTCTGCCAAAATCAGATGCGGAAGCTCTGTGGGTTCAAGACGTGTAAGCATTTCACCCACATCCGCGACCGTAAACTGCGATTGCTCTTCTAGAACGCTAAGTTCGCAAGTGTGTTCATGTCGCTCAGGCGAATACTTTTCAATAGTAATCATAATCTTCCTTGTTGTTTTTATGCTCAATTCATACAGGGTATGTCGTAAATAGAAATACCTAGTGTCGTATTTCCCACTCGCAGGCAAACGTTTAGCACTCTATTATCCTCGCCATTCGATAGAGAGGTTTCCATGTCCCGTTTTTTACTTTGTAGTTTTGCACTCGTTTTACTCTACCCTACTGCCATTGATTTGTATCTTGTTGGTTTGCCTCAAATTGCGTCAGATCTCAACGCCAGTGAATCTCAGTTGCATATTGCGTTTTCGATCTATTTAGCTGGCATGGCTACCACGATGTTATTCGCGGGAAAAATTGCAGACTCTGTGGGACGAAAACCTATTGCCGTCGTCGGCGCGATGATCTTCGTGCTCGCATCTTTTCTCGGCGGGATGGCCGAGCAACCAAACACTTTCTTGATTGCTCGCTTTTGCCAAGGCATCGGTGCTGGATCTTGCTATGTCGTCGCGTTCGCGATTTTACGCGACACGTTAGACGATGAACGCCGCGCGAAAGTATTGTCGATGCTCAATGGCATCACCTGTATCATTCCAGTGATCGCACCCGTGATTGGTCACTTGATTATGCTGAAATTTCCTTGGCCGAGTTTGTTTACCACTATGGCAGGAATGGGCATTCTCGTCAGTGTATTGGCCATTTTTGTTCTCAAGGAATCACTAACCAGCCAACAAGGTGAAGAACAGACAACGCCAGAGAGCCATCAAGAGACTTTCTTCGAGCGATTTTTTATCAGTAGGCTGATCATTACTGCACTTGGAGTGACCACCATCCTGACCTTTGTTAACGCTTCACCAATTGTTGTGATGAGTATGCTTGGTTTTGATCGCGGTAGCTATTCTTCCATCATGGCGGGGACTGCGACGATCAGTATGTTGATTTCGTTCTCGGCGCCATTGGCATTGGGGATTTTCAAGCAGCGAACCTTAATGATAACCTCTCAAGTATTGCTCGCTTGTGCAGGCATCGTGCTCAGTGCAGCCCATTTCCATGATGGACAACCTTTTTACTATGTGTTCGGACTTGGGCTGATTTGCGCTGGCTTCGCTTGTGGCTTTGGCGTGGCCATGAGCCAAGCGCTCAGCCCATTCTCTCAACAAGCTGGCGTGGCGAGCTCACTACTGGGCATTGCTCAAGTTTGTAGTTCCGCGTTCTATATTTGGTTTATGGGTTTCATCGGCGTTACTGCACTGAATATGTTGGTGTTTATCTTAGTGCTAGGTAGCGTAATCAGCCTTGCTCTAATACTATTGATTCCAAAGCCTGTTCACGATACCCATTATGAAGAAATCCCTAGCGCGACTTGATTTAAACTTACTGTTCACTCTGCAATTATTGTTGCAAGAGCAAAGCGTCTCGAAAACCTCGAAAAAGCTGAACGTTACGCCCTCTACCGTAAGTAAGTCGCTCAACAAACTTCGTCATTGGTTCGATGATCCTTTGTTTGTCAAAACACCTAAAGGTCTTGCGCCAACGCCTTTGGCGCAAAGCATGGAGCAAGATCTTGCAGAATGACTGCAAATTGGCAGCCAGATTGCAGAAAAACGCAGCGATATTACGCCTAAAGGAGTGCGTTTTGATATCACGATTGAGTCGCCATTAGTGCTCACAGTGCTGGACAGACTCATCGTCGCTATCCACCAGCGATACCCTGAAGCGAAAGTAAAAACCAGTAACTGGGATTACGATTCACTCGACGCCATCATTCGGGGCGAGGCGGATATCGGTTTTACCGGCCGAGAAAGCCACCCTAGATCGAAAGAGTCGTTGGATCTTCTGCCTTATTTCTTGGATTTTGAGATTCTATTTTATGACCTGCCGATGGTGTATTTACATAAAGATCATCCGGCATTACAGCAAGAGTGGAATCTCGAGACCTTTCTGAGCTACCAACACATCAATATTGTTTGGGAAAAAAGTGAAACTTGGGCGTTGGATGAAGTATTAGCGGAACTAGGGCTACAGCGCTCTATCGGGCTGACGATGTCCAACTTTGAGCAATCCCTTTTTATGGCAGCGCAGCCGACGCATGACATGATCACCACCGCGCCGCACTATTGCAAAAGTTACACAGAAAAGCTGCATCTCGATTTGGTGTGCTTGCCAATTCCATTAGACCAAGCTCAACAAGACAAATTACTGATTCCATTTACCATGATTTGGCATAAACGCAATGCGTACAATCCCAAATTGCTATGGTTGAAAAACACCATTGAGTCATTGTACAAACAACCTTTCCAACCACAGTAAGACTCAGGCTAAGGTCAGGTTTTCTCTGGTTATTTTTAATGACTTTCTTGCTCTGATAGCTATAACTAATCACTTTATCAACTAATAAAAATGTTCTTTTGGATCTACACTAGCTGTTCATTTACACGCTAAGGATCAAGGATGTCGACCTTCTTACTCACTGCTATTGCAATGCTGGCGTTCGCTGCCAATTCATTATTGTGCCGACTTGCATTGGCCGAAGGGTTAATTGATGCAGGAAGCTTCACGCTCGTTCGATTGATATCTGGCGCTGTTATCTTAATCGCATTGCTTGTCGTGAGAGGTCAGTGGAAAACCGATCGGCCAACGTCTCGCTTTCGCTTTTTTGCTGGCGTGGCGTTATTTGGTTACGCTGCCCTTTTCTCTTTCGCGTACTTACAACTGGCGACAGGAACCGGTGCTTTGCTTTTGTTTGGTGCCGTGCAACTTACGTTACTGGCAATCTATTGGTGGCAAGGTGAGCGCTTTCAGTTTCTCGAAATCATCGGTATCGGCCTTTCAATTGTTGGATTTGTTTGGTTGATGTTGCCATCTGCCACGCGCCCCGATATTAGCTCTGCACTTCTCATGTTGATTTCTGGCGTTTGTTGGGCTGCGTTTACTGCGCTCGGTAAACAAGCGCCTTCTCCAAGTAGTGGAATCACGTGGGGATTCATCGCAGCATCAATAATTGGCGTGCTCCTTTCGCCATTAATCTTGTCCTCAATCCACCTTTCTTTGAGCGGAGTGTTGCTCGCTATCGCATCTGGTGCCATTGCCTCTGGCCTTGGTTATACACTTTGGTACCAAGTCGTACGTAAGCTCTCTTTACTTCAAGCCGCCGTCAGCCAACTTTCCGTGCCAGCCATTGCTTTACTACTCGGCAGCATCGTACTCCACGAGCCTCTTTCACTGCATACTCTTTTAACCAGCGGCATCATTCTTGGTGGGATCGCTTTGGTTTTTTTATCTCGATCCAAAAAAACAAACGAACAATCGGCAAGCCGATAAAAAGTAATAACTTTCCCTCTCAAATACCCATTCATCATCTATGCTTTTTAAAGCAGTAAAGCTCATTGCAGATGGTACAAGTGGTCTGCTTTGGTACCAGGCGAAGAATATAAGGTGAGAATTGGCTCACACAATGCAGCGATTTTGTTTCAAAAGTGAGAATCATCACAGATCGCGAATTTGCTCGTTTTAGGCGTTTCACCAATAACGCCAAGGGCTAGCACGAGATCAAGCCAAATACGCACTTTTTGTTTTGACAAAGGGTTTACAAAGCACACTTTTTCACCCGCTATATTCCGCCCCCCGAATTTATTCAGAACAAGATTCTGATTATTCATATAAGAAATTCATCAACTTATAACGATAAGCCTGAGCAAACTTTGACACTATGAACGACAAAATAAAATTCGCTATTAAAGTATCGCTTAGCCTAACTCTGGCTTATCTGATCCCGTTTGCCATGGGTTGGCCGCAAGCATCGACGGCCGCAACCACAGTGATGCTGATTGCATCCACAGGTAGTCGTCGTGAATCCCTCGCCAAAGGTACCTTACGCGTGTTCGGTACATTGGTTGGTGCCGTGGTTGGCTTGTTACTGGTGGGGTTGTTTGCTCAAGACCGCTTGCTGTACATGCTGAGCGTGTCGGTTGTGGTCTCATTCATTTTTTACTTCCGTAATGCCTATCAAAAAGATCCTACGCTACTCATGCTGACCGGTGTGATGACGTTGATGATGTCCAATGGCGGTGACGCAGAAGGTGCGTTCCTTTATGGCGTTGACCGCGCCTATATGACGGTGTTTGGGGTGGTGGTTTACACACTCGTGGGGACTTTCTTATTCCCGACCAAAACAGAACAAAACCTAAGGCAGCTCATCGAACAACTCAACCAAGCACAACGCGCGTTGTTCTCCGCTATCTTGCAAAATTTCGAGCAAAAATCGGCAGGGCAAATCTCTCCTCAAGAAGGCGGAGAAGAAAATCCAGAAGCGGAACAGCCACAACCTAGCGTGGACACTCTCATCGAACAGATGTTTGCCGCTCAAAATGCGCTCGAACAGCGCTTTGCTACGGTCAGTGTGGAATGCAGTGACGTGTCGGCCTACATGAAAGAGTGGCGCTTGGCAGTTCATTTGAACAAACAGGTAACGCAACAATTGACCGTCGCGGCGCACAGCCACTTTAGCCACCAGCAAGACCGTGAAAGCATCAGCAACTTTGATCAAGCCGTGGCGGAAATTGACGCGCTATTTGATACCTGCCAACAAGTCTGGGACGAAAAAGAACCCACTTATCGTGCCCAGGAATTCAAAGTCAAATACAACCAAGCGTTGCTTGAAGACGCAGCTCACCTAGAGAAAGGCTCTGCGCTTACGCTTGGTCACCTATTGGAACTGATGCATCAAAACTTGTCGCGTTTAGCGGAGAGCATTAGCTGCATTGACTCTGTGACGAACAATGTCTCCTTTGACGTGCCACTGCCGAAACCGAAAGGCAAGTTTCTATGGTGGGACGCAGAAAACTTTAAAACCGCGGTCAAAACCTTTGTCACTTATTGGGTTGCTGGACTGATTTGGATTTATTTCAATCCACCAGGCGGCTACTCGTTCGTGGTCTTCTCGACCATGTTTATGTCTTTGCTGTCGTTCGTACCTGTGCACCCGATATTGTTACTTGTGCTGTTCACTTTCGGCTTCTTGTTCGCGGTACCTTCTTACGTCTTCATCCTTCCGCAATTGGATCTCGGATTAGAACTTGGCCTGTTTATCTTTATCTACACCTTTATCGGTTTTTATCTGTTTAACGGGCCAGTGACGATTTTCTATATGATTGGCTTGTTTGTTCTCGGTTTAGACAACAACATGTTTTATCACTTCGGGATCCTCATGACGATCATGCTGTTGTTCTACATGGTGGTGTTCATGATTATTTTCGCGCACTACTTCCCGTTTAGCTCACGACCAGAACACCTCTTTTTGACCATAAAAGAACGCTACTTCCGACATACCCGAGAGCTGTTCACTACCTATCAACAGCAGTCTAGCTCGGTTATTACGCCGCTCAAACGGGCCTTACACTTGGTGACGCTCAATGTCTCATCGAAAAAGCTCAAAGTCTGGGGTTCGAAAATCAACCACAAACACTTTGATAAAACCACGCCAGAAGCGATTGGCGCGTTTAGCAAAGCGTGTGATGTACTCAGTAATCACATCAACATCTTAATGGCCGCCGAGAAAAAGTTGATGACCAATCCACTAATTACTCAGCTTCGCCAACAGCACCGCGATTCCATCATTCCTTTGATGGCGGGCGCTTTAGCCAGCCATCAAGCAACACAAGAACTCGACTCCGTATTCGACCAATACAGTCAGGATTACCAAACATTCGAAGATAAACTGGAAGATTTTTTTAGTGAGCTGGATTTATCTGACTACGCTTATTCAGAGATAGCCGGTTTTTATATCTTGCTGAATTTAAAACGGAACGTGTTCGAAGCAATCAAGCATTGCAAGCAAACCTACGAGGATATCGATTGGGTGAACTTACAACAGAAGCGTTTTTAAAGGTGGGGATATGATGCTTCCAAAACTAACCAAACCAAGCCTCGCCATACTTTCTTTGCTCGGACTCAGTGCGTGTACCACGGTAGGACCAGATTATGTTCATCCAAAGCAGGCGCCACTGCCAAGTGACTGGTCGGTGCAAAAAGCAGCCAAAGATACGCAGCAATCAGAGCAACAGCTACAACAATGGTGGCAGCAATTTAATGACTCGACTCTTAATCAGCTGGTTGAGTTGGCGAGCAAACAAAACCTCGATTTAGAAGCCGCAGGGCTACGAATTGTCCAAGCACGTTCATTGCTTAGTATTTCGACTGGCTTGCAATACCCACAAGTTCAAACCGTGTCAGGAAACCTAGCGCGTGCCTACGTAAATGATCAGGGCGTGAATAACGCCACTTTGTCGTTTGATGCTGCTTGGGAAATGGATGTTTGGGGCAAGTATGCTCGCGGAATTGAGTCGGCAGAAGCGGGTTACTACGCATCCATCGCATCGTATCACGACATCATGGTCACTATAACCGCCGAAGTGGCGCGCAATTACATCAACTATCGCACATTCCAAGAACGTATTTTGCTGTCTCGCCGCAACATAGAGATTCAAGAGCGTGTCGTACGTATTACTCAGGTGCAGTTCGACTCTGGCAACGTTACAGAATTGGACGTTCAACAAGCTAAAAACCAACTCTACACCACCAAAGCAGCGTTACCGAGCCTCGAAGTGGCAATGAAGCAATCACGTACTGTGTTGGCTTTGCTACTGGGTCTGTTACCAGAAGAAGTAGATCGACTGCTACAGTCGGATGGGATGCACAAGCAAATCGCTGAGTACGAAGCCCAGTTCAAATCGACGGGCAGAAAATCGGCGCTATCGGGCACCGACGAGCGTTCCATTGTGCCACGTCCACCGCTTTTGGATACGCTAGTGGATGCTAACTTAGTGATGCGACGTCCGGATTTGCAAGTCTCTGAGATGCAAGCTCGCGCGCAAAGTGCGCAGATTGGCGTGGCAGAAACCGCTCTGTACCCAAGCTTTTCGTTGTTCGGTTCCATCGGTATCGACAGTACGGTTCCCGATGGCAGCAGTTTCAGTTTTAGCGATTCGCTCACCATGGTGGTTGGCCCAACGTTCAGTTGGAACATTTTCCAATACGGACGCGTGAAAAATAACATTCGTTTCGAAGATGCTCGCTTCCAAGAAACGCTGACGAACTACAACAAAAAGGTACTGCAAGCCGTTAATGAAGTCACCAATGCAATCGAAGCGTATGACCTGTATTTGCAACAAAAAGATTTACGCTTGCAATCGGTCAACTCTTCCATTCGTGCGTTCAACATATCCATGACACAGTACGAAAACGGACAAATTTCATTCGAACGTCTGCTTAACTCGGTAGAAAAAATGACCCGTGCGGAAGACAGCTACGCAACGATCAAAGGTAATGTTGCGAACCAAGTTGTCGCGCTCTACAAAGCCCTCGGTGGAGGCTGGCAAACCCAAACAGGCAAACCCTTCCTAAGTGAATCGATTGCCACGCAGATGACAGAGCGCACTGACTGGGGAAGTTATTTAAATGAAGAAAACCGCGTATTGCCGCCTTTGCGACTCGAAACTCCAACTGAGACCAGTGATGAAAACAAAACGGAGGATCGGTAATGCCTCATGAACTCTCTTGGGGAGACGTTTACTTTTCTCCTACGCTACTCGTGCTCTTTCTCGCCGTCACGGCCACGTGGATAACGGTGATGATATTGAACAAGACACGTTTGTCTCGCTTCATCGCTTTTCCGTCTCTGACGTTTATTGCCATCATGGTCGGTTATGTGGTGGCCATCGACAGCTTTTATATTCAATTTTAGGTGCCAAACAAGATGAAAAAACTATTCGTAATCGCACTCAATCTTGTCATTCTTGGTGGCGCAGCTTGGCTCGGCTATCAAAAGTTTGAGGAATACTTTAATAACCCATGGACACGAGATGGGCAAGTGCGTGCTAACGTCATCAAAGTGGCTCCTCGCGTATCAGGCCCAATTGTAAATGTCGCGGTGCAAGACAACCAAGAAGTAAAAACGGGGGATTTACTGTTTGAAATCGACCCTGCGACTTACCAGGTTGCGTTATCTCAAGCCGAAGTAGCACTGGAGCGCTCCATTGTTAGCTCTCGCGGTAAAAAAATCGAATATGACCGCTTAAAAGACATTCGTGCCAAAGACCGTGGCGCAGTTTCTCATAAGGATCTGATTCGTCGTGAAATCGCTTACGAAGAATCGCTACTGCAAATCAAATCTGCAGAAGAACAACTAAAATCAGCACGCCTTAACCTCAGCTTTACCAAAGTTTATGCGACCGTCGATGGTTTTGTATCTAACCTCGATATTAGAAACGGTACGCAAGCGGTCGCAAACCAACCACTGCTCGCACTGATCGACAAAAACAGCTTTTGGGTATTTGGTTTCTTCCGTGAAAACCAACTTGCGCAAATCGAACCTGGCAGCCAAGCGCGTGTCACTTTGATGTCTCACCCAGACACGCCAATTGACGCGACGGTTGACTCGATTGGTTGGGGTATTGCGCCCAAAGACGGCACGGTCGGCTACAACCTTCTTCCAAACGTAAACCCTGTTTTTCAGTGGATTCGCCTAGCACAACGTATTCCGGTGCGAATCTCCCTACAAGAACTTCCTGAAGATGTTGATCTTCGATTCGGGCTTTCTGCGTCCATCATGGTGATGAAAGAGTCATCCGCAGAAAGTGAACAATAACTAAGTGAGAAGAGCCATGGTCATTGGTAAAAACCTCAAAAATATTAATGAAGAAAACAACTTCTTCTATCTAACCTTAGCACTAGTGATTTTGTTGCTAGGGAGTGCGATGGCACAAGTAGTAGGTGAAGGGACGATTGAACACATACTTCAGGCTTTCACGGTTCTGACGTTTATCGTCTGTTTTGCGAGCCTTCGCTTTGACAAAACCTGGTCTCGTTTCCTCTACAGCCTGTTTGGTGTTTGGGTTCTTGTGATTGTGATCAAGACCGTTTTCGACATCAGAGAGATGAATGTGGTGATGCTTGCCCTCACCTTTGCGTTCTTTTTCGGCACTTTCAAATCCATCGCAAGACAGATTCTTTTCACCGGCCATGTCAACAGCAACAAAGTCATTGGCTCGGTAGCGCTTTTCTTGCTGCTTGGTCTGATGTGGGCGATTGCCTACCTCATTCTGCTTGAGTTTTCGCCTGAAGCCTTTACCGGTATGGAAGCGATTTCTTGGGGGCAGAACTTCTCCAATGCAGCGTATTTCAGTTTCGTTACCTTAACCACGCTCGGTTATGGCGACATTAGTCCTCTAACACCACTGGCTCAAGTCGTGGTGTATTTAGAGGCCATCACAGGTGTTTTTTATATGGCGATTGTTGTTTCAAGTCTCGTCAGTTCTAACATTGATCATCAGGTAAACAAAAATGGATAAACAATCGGTAAAAATCGACAGTAAGCTTTTCATCAGTAATATGGTGGAATCGGCAATACGCATTGGCTTGATCTTTGTCTTGCTGATGTTTACGTACGACATCATCAAACCCTTCATCCTTCCGGTTATTTGGGGCGCTATTATAGCCGTCGCTTTAATGCCGCTTACCCAAAAATTGCAGCGTGTATATGGTGGTCGTAGAGGCTTGGCAGCCACAACCATTGCTTTACTTGGTATTGCCCTCCTTGTCACGCCACTTGTTATGGTATCAGGCTCCATTGTGGATGGTGCAACGCACGCGCTTGAAGTACTACAAAATGGACAAGTGAAAATACCAGGGCCAAAACCTTCCGTAGCGGATTGGCCTATCGTGGGTGATAAGCTCTACGAAGTGTGGACCCTATTCGCTACTAATCTTGAACAAGCTATTCAAACCTTTATGCCACAAATAAAGGCAGGACTCACATCTTTACTGGGTACACTGGGGGGCGTATTGGGAAGTTTACTGCTTTCAATCTTGTCACTTGCGATTGCAGCAGGTTTCATGACGTACTCTGAATCTGCAGCATCAGGCTTAAGAACCATCGCGATTCGAACCGCTGGTGAAAACGCAAAAAGCTGGACCACGCTTATCGCTGCGACAATTAAAAGCGTACTGCTTGGCGTAGTCGGTGTAGCGGCAATTCAAGCACTGTTGATCGGTGCTGGTTTCTTCGTATTTGGCGTTCCGGCAGCAGGTTTACTCACACTGCTTCTAATGATTTTATGTATCGCTCAGCTCCCGGCGTTGCTCGCAGTGCTACCTGTGATTGGCTTCATGTACATGACCCAAGACACCTCAACAGCAACCATGTTTACTGTTTGGGTCGTAGTTGCGGCTCTTTCTGAAAACCTGTTCAAACCAATGTTAATGGGACGTGGCGTCGACGTGCCAATGCCTGTGATTCTGCTCGGTGCCATCGGTGGTATGCTTTTCTACGGCATCGTTGGTCTGTTCTTAGGTGCCGTTATCCTAGCAATTTGGTATGAGTTATTTGTTTGGTGGTTGAGCATTGAGAAAGCACAACAGCAAGAAGAAATGGCAGAACAACAAGACGCTTCTGATGACCAATCAGAACCTGGACATGGTGCTGGCATTTAATAAATCAATAAGTTAGAAAGAAATTTAATCTATAAGTTATGATATCAAACCGCTGAATTTCAGCGGTTTGATTCTATTTGGATCACAGTTTCGTCGTAATAAATGCGATAAAAATGACGTTCTTGTTAAATTTTCATACTTATTACACTTGGGAGTTGCAATCGGGCAATGAACGATGCACTCTCGATGACCACTAATTTGCTTAGGATAAAAACAATGAAATTGATCAAGCCTTTAACTTGTGCGCTTGCTCTCGCAATGAGTGGCATGGCATTCGCAGATGTAACCGTGAGTGTTCCTGACAACGTTTCAGTATTAGCGGCTAACGGTGAAAAAGCAGAACTTTCGGGTGGTTTTTTCGCCTCTGAGAGAACACTGACGTTACCTGATGGCCTTAACCAAGTCGTATTTCGTTTCGCCCCTTACTTCAACCAAGGTAATGACCGTTTAAGTGTTGAAAGCGATGTTATCGTTACACGATTTGACGCGACCAATACCGAACTCACTCTACAAATGCCAGAATACCGCAACCTACGTGATGCGGAAGAGAAGATCAAAGACTTAGATTGGAAACTGGTTGATGATTCTGGCAACGCAATCGCGGTTGACCAGGACAAGTTGCTCAAACCGGGTATGCAAATCGGTCGTGATTACGTACGTGAAATCGAAGATTATAACCAAGCTGGCGGTGCAGCAGCCGTGGCTTTTGCTGGCGCAGCGACCATGCAGCCAGTCACGCTTCCTGCAAAGGTTCCTGCGGATATGAAGCAAGTGAGAGCTACTGCGGTTAAAGCGGATTCGACAGCTGAAGAGATGCTGCACTTCTGGTACCAAAAAGCAGACGCAGAAACCAAAGCTCGCTTTAAGAAATATGTTAATCAACAGTAAATCTGGTTAACTTTATCGATATTAAAAAAGCCACTTCACGTGGCTTTTTTGATCAAAAATTAGGAAACTTGGACAACTTTAGTATTGGCGATCAAGTCATGCAACAAACGTCGCTCCGGATGAAAGAACAACAATGCCAAATTTACCAACGGGATCCCCGGAATGAGCATCTCCAGTAAGTAGCTAATAACAAGCCTTAACCCTGCTGTAACTTTCGTTGCCTTACTATCATTTTTCATTACAACTTTAATACCAATCATGCGCATACCAATGGTTTGCCCATGACTCAATGCATTCCAGTTGATCATTAAAACCGTTGGTAAAGAAAGCAAGTAAAACGCCTGAGTTTCACGAACAAGCGTGAGGTTATCTGCTAAAGAGAGCTGAAAGTCGTTAAGAAAAGAGTTAATACTCAATGCAATTATTAACACGACCACCATCGTAAAGAGCAGGTCGATAAAACCAGCAATGATTCTCTGTTGCTTGCTCGCGATAAAAGCATACATGGACTTCAGTCACCTCAATGTAATTGGTTAAGCGAGAATGACTGAGTGTACAGACGCGCAATGGTGAGCGCAGTTTAGGTATTGCCAACATAATATTCAACTAAGAACATACTAAATCGCGGTCGTATCTCAAAAGTAATCATTACATCTTGAGCATAACCGTATCAATTTAACAAAACGCTACCAGTAACGTTCGTAAATGATATTTCCCCCAGTTTGATGGCGATACTTTTCCAAGCCTAGCTCTTGTAAAACGGGCACGGTATCTTTGATCATTTGCGGATTCCCACACATCATGACAAAGCTACGCTGAGCTGAGAATGGCGCATCAGCGGCGTTGGACAGTAAACCCGATTCGATGAGTTCAGGAATTCGGCCTTGTAATTTACCGTCAACCACTTCCCTGCTGACTATCGGTATATACTTTAATCTGCCTTCATATCGTTGCTGAAGCTGTTCAATTAGGTATTTATAAACCAGATCTTTTTCGAAACGAACGGCATGAACCAGCACAATGCGCTCATTGTGAGGCGGTAAGTTTATATCATCCAGCAGCGATAAAAACGGTCCAATCCCCGTACCTGTAGATAGCAGCCACAGGTCATGAGCCTGTTTAGGAATAGAGTCATGGATTAAATCGCCATGTGCGGTGGCACCGACATAAATGCTATCACCAGATTTAAGCTTTTGGAGCCGTGGAGAAAGTTGTCCTTGAGGGTCGGCTACTATTAGAAATTCCAACCAGTCGAATTGCTCGCTTGGTGCATTAACCACAGAGTAAGCACGGCTGATCGGCTTACCTTCATCATCAAGCAAAGCAAGCTTGGTGAATTGGCCAGCTTTAAAGGAAAGAGGCGCGCCAGATATTCTCAAACTGAACAGCTCACCTGTCCAATCAATGCGTTTCTCAACTCTTGCGAGGTTGAAACCTTTGAGTTCAATCATGAGACACCTCCTATCTGGTTACTCTTAGTTAAACTTACGCCTTCAACTCGATTATGTAAAGTTTCTAGTTTACATAATCAAACCACTATTTCATTTCACATTTTAAAAACAATTTTATTACATATTAAATGATTACATCTAGAATAAATGCTCAAAGTGATAAGTAGCGTCGCAATTTGTGGCAAAGCAGATGAAAAAGGAGCTATAAAAATGGACACACTGTTAAAGGACTTTCCCGTTATCACAGAGATAAAAGTCGCATGGGGTGAAATGGATGCTCTGCAACACGTTAATAACGTGGTCTATTTTCGCTACTTCGAGACCGCACGTTTAGATTACTTCAACAAAATTAACCTGCTGGTCGACCTGCAGACCTCGCAAATTGGGCCAGTACTGAGCGAGACTCAATGCCGCTACAAATTGCCTGTTACTTACCCAGACACGCTATTAGTCGGTTCTCGCGTAATCGACATGCAAGAAGATCGCATCACAATGGAGTACCAAGTGCTGAGTAAGAAGTGGGGGAAAATTGCGACCATCGCGACCGCCACTGGTGTGATGTTTGATTTTAAGAACAACGTTAAAGCTGCGATTCCAGATCACGTTCGCCAGTCGATTTTAGACTTGGAAGGAACCGTGGGTAGTACGCATCATTTGGAGTAGCAAGAAACGAGAGATTAAAGGCGAGGTTCCCGACAGCGCTCCTTCATCGCTATCGGGAATGATGCTGAGATACCATTCCAACTTACGCAATAAGAAAACTAGAGTCATTCTAATGAGCCTAAGTGAATCATTCGAAACCTCGCTAAACGTAACAGCAGCGCGACTCTTCCAGCCTACGCGATAAGAAAGCTACGTCATTCTAGCGAGCCATAGCGAGACTAAGAATCTACTTACCGCTTGCTGCAGACCATAAAGCCATGAATAAACTCAATACAATCTGAGAGTAGATTCTGAATCACGCTCGTTCCTCGCGGTTCAGAATGACGGTTCGAGTTTGGCTCTGAGCTCTACAAAACCATCTAAAAAAGCGATTCCAGAAGAACCTAAGTGAGTCACTCGGAATCTCGCTTTAGACGTATCAGCAGACCGACTCTTCCAGCCTACGCGATAAGAAAAGCTGCGTCATTCTAGCGAGACTAAGAATCTACTTGCCGCTTGCTGCAGACCATAAAACCATGAATAAACTCAATACAATCTGAGAGTAGATTCTGAATCACGCTCGTTCCTCGCGGTTCAGAATGACGGTTCGAGTTTGACTCTGACCTCTACAAAACCATCTAAAAAAGCGATTCCAGACAAGCCTAAGTGACCATCCGAAATCTCGCTTGAGACGCATCAGCAGCGCGACTCTTCCAGCCTACGCGATAAGAAAAGCTGCGTCATTCTAGCGAGCCAAAGCGAGACTAAGAATCTACTTACCGCTTGCTGCAGACCATAGAGCGGTTAGCAGAATGTCTCGATGTACAGCGCTTCCACCTTATCTCTGGCCCATTGCGTTTTGCGCAGGAACTTCAGCGACGATTTGATTGAAGGATCTTTCTTGAAACAGTTCACACGAACGCGCTCATACATGCCATTCCAACCAAAGTGTTCAACTAGTCGGGTGACGATTTTCTCTAAACTCAACCCGTGAAGTGGGTTATTCGGCTGATGTTGGCTCATGCTATTGATCCGGTAAAGTGAAGTTGCGCGCTAATCTAACTCAAACTCGCCGTGCAACCTAATGTTTTAACCTTGAATTGGCCTACGACTCTCCCCTATAGTAGCCCAAACTTCATAAAAGCCCTTTTCACGATGAAAGCCCTCAACGACCTCAATATTTTTGTCGAAACAGCGCGCCAAGGCAGCTTTTCAAAAGCCGCTAACAGCATGGACATGACACCAGCCGCCATTAGCGCATCGATTAAGCGTCTTGAAGGGCAAATCGGTTTCCCGTTGTTTGTGCGTTCCACCCGAAGCCTGCGTTTAACCTCAGAGGGCGAACTGTTTTTAGACAAAACCACGCAAGCGTTGGCAACATTGCAAGAGGGGTTGGATCAGATCTCAAGTGCGCGCGGGGAGTTGTCTGGTCAGCTGCACATTACTGCACCCTCCGATTTTGGTCGCAATATGTTGCTCGATTGGGTGGATGAGTTCATCGATCTCTACCCAAATGTTTCCATTAAACTAGAGCTGTCCGATAGCTTGACGGATATGTACACCAAGCCTGTCGATATTGCGATTCGCTACGGCGAACCGGCCGACTCCAATCTGGTCGTATTGGCATTGTGTGGGTCAAACGAACGGATATTATGTGCATCGCCAGAGTACGTAGCTACACATCCAGAACTCACCTCTCCTGCCGATTTAACGCAACACAATTGTTTGTGCTATATGGTCGCGGATTCGGTCTACAACAAATGGACGCTCACGCGTGACGGCGAGAAAGAACAAGTCGTGGTCAGCGGTAACTTGATGAGCAACGATAGTGACTTGCCACATCGATTAGCGATCAAAGGCAAAGGCATTGCGAATAAATCATTGATGGACATTAGCCGAGACTTAATCGAGGGAAGATTGGTACGAGTGTTACCAGAGTGGGATTGCGGCCCAGTGCCGCTCTACATGGTATGTGCCGATCGTCGATTATTGACGCCAACGATTCGGACTTTCCGCGACTTTATCCAACAAAAATGCTGCCAGCAACGCGCCAACGTGCTGGCAACCTTCTGTCATTAGGCGATAAATCGAAGAGGACGAATCTGGGTATATTCAACCCAATCATTCTCTTCCAATGTTTCAAGAAACGTCGCCATATGCGGGCTTTGCAAATGCTTATCCAAGGCCTCTTGCGATGCCCAGATTTCTTGGAACATAAATAGGCCATCAACTTTTTCGTCGAGATACAACTCGTATTGGCAACAGCCTTCTTCTTGACGAGTTGGCTCTAGTAAACCAGCAAGCAAATTCACCACCTGATCCTTACTATCTGGATAGGCTTTCACTTCTGCGACTAAGTGGATCATCGTTTTATCACTCTTTTGCGATTTATATATTGATTACGGGGTTCTACGTCACCTGTAAGTAAGCTCGAATTAGATCTCGGTGAATACGGTTTCTGCGTCCCAGCGAGACTTTGGCGTTTTCGCGTTGAAGTCATCTTCCGCGTGGTAGCCAAGCGGCACGATCACAACACTGGTATAACCTTTTTCACGCAAGCCAAATTCTTCATCCAGCACTTTTGGATCAAACCCTTCAATTGGTACTGCATCGATTTCTAACGTCGAAGCACCCAACAGCAACGTACCCACGTTGAGGTAAACTTGTTTCTCCATCCAATGGTTTGCATCTTTCAGATCAAAACGGTGCATGTTCACAAAGTAGCTACGACCACCGCGTACAGCCGCTTTCGCTTCTTCAGTTGGGAATCGACCATCTTTTTCTTCTTGCACCATTAGCGCTTCAATGTAGTCGTTATCAATGCCTGTTTTCGCACAAAACACCAATACGTGAGAAGCGTTGAGAATCTTCGCCGCGTTAAACGCGTAGTTCTCTTGCGCCGCTTTAGCGATGCGCTGTTTGCCTTCTTCTGTGCTTGCCAGAATGAAATGCCAAGGCTGGGAGTTCACACTCGATGGACTAAAACGAATCAGCTCTTTAACTGCATCGATTTTTTCTTGAGGTAGCTTGCGCGTTGGGTCAAACACTTTCGTTGAGTAACGAGATTTTGCAGCTTGTACGATATCCATGAGGTTCTCCAATTAATGAATTTAAGCTGTGTAACAGCATAACCTCATGAGATAAAGGGAAAAACCGATTTCGATTAAAAACATTTTCAAAATAAATTTGAAAATAAAAGATAAGAAAGGCTTTGAACGTTCTCACTGAACTTCTTCATCTTTTCAGCAATAATGCATGTTTGCTCGCAACCAAACTCAACTCATGCTGCCTCAAGATAACGTTATTACATCCTTTCTGTGCAAAAAGCTCGGTCACAATCACCTTCGAATTGCCGGCGAATATTGGCACATTGAGAAGTTGGTGGCCTTGCAATGCATGATGTTGAAAGAAGCGCCTAACCTCCAAGAAGGGCTGCTTTGGTGGAGTAAAAGTGTCTCATTATTCGACCGCCGTTTGTACGTCACATTGCAACATGGTGATGCCCAAATCCATCTGCAAGTCGAATGCAGAACAGCCGATATGCCAAATTGGGCGGAGTCGGTGTTTGGCTTGCTCAAAATGCAATTGGAAATGCTTGAGCTAAGCGAATCAATACAGGTACAAATTCAAGCAAGCAATCCACTCGCGGCCGATATTTTTCTAGAGGAAACGCAAGATTCTAAAACGAGTTCAAACGTGTTTGACTTGGTGAAACATGTTTATTTGCTGCTTTCTCACCAGCCAATTGAACAACCAGAATTACTGAGTGTTTTGAACGCCTTGTTCATCAAAAACAGCAATTACGCGCTCAAGTTAGAGCAAGCGGCAAGGCAACTGGGCGTCTCCAAACGCACCTTGCAACGTCGACTGCAAGAGAAGCAAATGAGCTACTCTCAATGCGTTGATTTCGCTAAAAGAAAGCAAGCACTCACTTTGCTTGCCGACACCCAACTCACAACGCAGCAAATCGCCTATCAACTTGGTTACGAAGAACCATCGAACTTTCACCGCACTTTTCGTCGTTGGTATCCGTTTTCCCCCATGCAGTATCGCCAACAATGTTTGGATAACCGAACTCAACTAAATCAACAACCGATCCGCTTGTACTACGCCAAAGCCAATACCTTCGACGATAACCACATCGACCAACCTGTCGGCAAAATATGGATGGAAGTGGACAATATTGCGTTTGAAAAAGTGGTCTCGGTAGAATGCCGTGACCGTGATGGCGCATGGCGGCGCTATCCCGCCTTCTTCGAGCGTTTTTTAAGTCATGGCACCGAACTCTGGGCGACGACCGAACTTCCGGTGGCGCATCCCCTTACCTTTCGCCTGTGTTATGAAGTCGATGGGGAACGTTACATTGAGAATAACCACCAGCGTGATTATGTGGTTTCTAAGGGGCTTTTAATTGGCGCAACGGAATATATTGTCCCGACTCGGCAGCTTATTAATATTGGGGCGCAATACACGCTCTTTATCGAACTGGCATGCCGACTTGAAAACGTTGTGAGGATTGACTGTTACGCCGATGATGACCCCACACCTCACGCAATGCGCTTGACCCAACACTCGCAACATTATGCTTGTTGGGTGCTGCAATTATCGCTCACTCAAACTGCAAAGCAGTGCCGTTTCCGCCTTTATGATGAATCCGACAACGAGCTCGCGAAAGAGCATTACCCGATACAATATCCTATTGTGCAACCGCTCAATTAAAACTGTCGGTCAGATCAAAACCATCACTTCGTGACATCATTTCACGTCTTTTTTGGCGTGAGATGACACTCTCAATTTCAAACCTTTACTTTATCGTTTCTGCATTGCTGCATAACGGAGGCAAAAACTGTGTTTGAAACTCTACCTAACCCAATGAATAAAATAAAAATACTTCCTTTAGCGATCGCTCTTGCTCTTTCTGGCTGTGGAAGCGACGAAACCACACCAGTCGATACAGGCAGCCACGTGGCATCTCCTGATTGGCAAGATCAAATCATTTACTTCCTGATGATCGACCGTTTTAACGACGGCGACAGCGCTCTTAATGATCAAGGGCAAAACGAATTCGATCCGACTTCGGATAAAAAATTTAGCGGCGGCGACCTCGTTGGTGTGAGTGATAAGTTAAGCTACATCGAAGATCTCGGTGCCACATCGATCTGGATTACTCCGCCAGTTGCTAACCAATGGTGGGATGCAGAGCAAAACTACGGCGGCTACCACGGGTACTGGGCGCGCGATTTCCAAAAAGTGGATGAGCACTTTGGTGACATGGAAAGCTACCAAGCGTTAGCACGCGAAGTGCATGCGCGTAACATGTTCTTAATTCAGGACATCGTGACCAACCATGTAGGCAACTTCTTCACCTACGATGATCCTTACAGTTATGATCCAAGCCTACCTTGCCAAGGCTTCCGTTTGATTAAAAATGCACTACCCGCCGGGCAAGAACTGCCGTACCCACTCAACATGAACGAGTGTAAAACAGACGGCACAGGCAGCTACCACTGGACGCCAACCGTCACCGACCACAACGATCCGGTACAAGAAAAAACCTGGCAACTCTCTGATTTGGATGACCTTAATACGTCCGATCCTGAAGTACGCGCTTATCTAAAAGAGAGCTACCGAAAATGGATTCGCGAAGTCGGCGTCGACGGATTCCGTATCGATACGGTGAAGTTTGTTGAGCACGATTTCTGGAACGACTTCCTGCACGCCGACGATGGTGTGATGACTCAAGCGGTTGATACCGGTCGTGACAACTTCCTCACTTTTGGTGAAGTATTCGAAACATCGACGCCTTACCACACCGAAGGCGAAGAGAAGATGCTGACTTACATCGGCGAAAGCGGCTCGCCGGAGCAGTTAACCTCGGTGTTGAACTTCCCATTGCAAGCAACCATGACTCGCGTGTTTGCAGCAGGACAACCGACCGATTACCTACGCTTCCGTCTTGAAAAAATGATGGCGATGTTCCCGAATCCATACATCATGCCGAACTTCATTGATAACCACGATATGCCACGTTTTCTATCACAAGGCAGTGTCAATGATATGAAGCAAGCGCTGATCACAATGATGGCTGTGCCGGGTATCCCTGTGATTTACCAAGGGACAGAACAGGCGATGTCAGCGGCGCGCGATGCGATGTTCGCCGGAGGGTACCGTGAAGATGGCAACTACGTAGACTCGTTCGACCAAAACAGTGAGATGTACTTGTTTATTCAAGAACTTGCCAAGCTACGCACTGAAAACAAAGTCATGACACGTGGTGAAATAAAAGTGATTGGCAGCGATAAAGCGGGCGCGGGCGTGTTCGCCTTTACTCGAACGTTGGATAACGACGAAGTCTTGGTTGTGATGAATACATCCAACTCGCCGATGTTGATGAACCAACTCGATGTAGAACAAGTTGGTGGCACCGTCTTCAAACAACAAATCATGTCGAACTGGGTAGACGCTCCAGAGCAGTTAATCGCAGATGAAAACGGTCACGTAACCCTTGAGCTACCAGCCAAATCTGCCGTGATTTACTCAAAAACTAACGATACCCAATCGGTAGATACCCCAGACCTCAACATCCAACTGGCGCAGGATTGGGAAGGAAAAACCATCACTGGTGATATTGTTATCGCGGGTAGTGCGAACGCCAACGAGAAGTTGAACCTCGTCGTCGATGGTAACTTGGAAACAGCGCAAACCATTACTGTAGGTGCTGATGGTCAGTTTAGTGTCACGCTGTCGACTCGTCATTTTGCGATTGGCGAGCAACAGCACCGCTTCGCGATTTATTCCACCGAGAAAAAAGCAGGCATCGAGGACGTGAATTTTGTCTCCAACCTAAGCTGGTCAAACACGCCGGACGACACCATTGATGATGCGGGCGATGCACAAGACGGCGTGGGCGGCCCAAACGGCAACTACTCATTACCAACCGATCCAACGTTCGACAAAGACAACAGCCAACTCGCGATCAACAAAGCAGAAGTGTTTACCGTTGGCAGTAACGTACGTTTGACCTTCACTATGGACAAAATCACCGACACTTGGTTGCCACCAAACGGCTTCGACCACGTGGGTTTCACCATCTTTATTGATTTACCGGAAGAAGCCGCAACCAACTTGTCTGAGCTACCGAAGATCAACGCTTCTATGCCAAGCGGAACCTGGAGTCGTAATGCGGTTGTTTTTGGCTGGCAAAGCTCGATTTACAACACCCAAGGTGCAAACGCGACAACATGGGGCGAAGCCGTTACACCCGCACCAACAGTGACAGTAGACAAAGCCAACAACACCATTTCAATGGACTTTGCCAGCGATGCACTAGGCCGCCCAGATTCGCTCGATGGAATCCGATTCTATGTCACGACTTGGGACTTAGACGGCCTTTCGGCAACTTACCGTCCGCTAGAACAAGACAAAGGCCCTTGGAACTTCTCCGGTGGCGCATCGGATGAAAGTAAGATTTGGGATGACTTACCAATCATCACCTTGTCGGAATAAACCGTTAAATAAAACACCGCCCAGCGTTTAGCTGGGTGGCCATCAACAAAAGAATGCAGAAAGACACTTCTGCTCGTTTTTATTCTAGTTAAAGAACGATTTCACCCACAGCACCAGACTGTCCCAAAGCTGACCGAACCACGAGCCCTCTTCTACCGCTTGGCTGCTGACCAAGGGATAACTCGCCACGGTACTGTCATCGCTTTTCCAAACGACCTTACCAATCTCATCTCCTTGCGCGATCGGCGCAATCAACGGTTCATTTAGCACCACACTCTTATCAAGCCCAGCCGTCATTGAACGAGGCAGAGTGAGATAGGCATCTTTAGCAAAGATCGCCTCAACTTGATTGGTATTTCCCTTCCAAACGCGAACTTTAGACTCAACTTGGCCTTGCTTAGCAACTTGCTTGGTGTCATAAAAACGAAAACCATAGCTGAGTAGATTCTTCGATTGGCTGATCCGAGCCTGTTTACTTGGCGTGCCCATCACCACCGAGATAAGGCGCATTCTTCCTTCTTTGGCCGAGCTCACCAAGCTGTATCCGGCATTGCTGGTGTAGCCGGTTTTGCCCCCGTCGACATCAATGGAATTGTCCCACAACAACTTATTGCGGTTGTACTGCGTAATGTCGTTCCACTTGAAGACTTTCTCGCTGTATAGCGCATACACATCGGGAACATCGCTGATGATCGACTGCATGAGTTTTGCCATATCGGTTGGTGAGGTTTGGATGCCATCACTATCAAGACCATGGGAGTTCACAAAATAGGTGTCTTGCAGTCCTAATTTCTCCGCCCAACCGTTCATCAAGGCGACAAAGCCGCGTTCACTGCCTGCAACGTGCTCAGCCAGTGCAACGCACGCGTCATTTCCTGATTGGATGATCACGCCGCGCATTAAGTTCGCAACGCTAATTTCATCTTTCGGTTTGATGAACATTTTAGAAGAACCGGGAAACTTGGCCGACCACGCGTTTTCGCTCACGGTGACAACATCATCCCATTTCAAACGCCCCGCTTTGATTTCTTGTCCAACTACATAAGCGGTCATCAACTTGGTTAAACTCGCCGGAGCAAGGCCTGCTCGCCCGTTATGCTCGGCAATAATGGCACCGGATTGAAAGTCCATTAATACGTAGCCTTTTGCCTGTAACTGAGGTGGGTTGGGCGTAACAACGGCAAAAGTAGGTACGCTTATTAAACAAGTCACAATTGTCCATCGAGCCAGTGACACTTTCATCCGACTTCCTCCATGCTCTTACTTTGTCGTAACTCTATTGAGCATAGCTCACTCAACCAGTTGCACCAGTCGCTAATCGTTTCATTTTCTTGAACTTACATTGATTTGACCAAGGTATAGAACTGAAGAGGCAATTGGGAAATAGCGTTGGTTCTTCGCGCCATTCGCAGTAAAGTAGCGCTACCCCTCAATAAGGAAATAAAGATAACAATGAACGCTCAATCATTTATCGACGCAGGATTGCATTACACTCCCCACAGTTTTACCGTTCCTCTGGATTACCAAGACGCAAGCAAAGGCACCATTAGAGTCTTCGCCCGTTCGGTTTGCCTAGTTGGCGATGAAGAATCGACCAAACCTTGGTTGGTTTACTTTCAGGGCGGGCCTGGCTTTCCCTCTCCACGTCAAAACGGCAATAATGGCTGGGTAAAACGCGCCCTGCAAGAGTACCGAGTTTTGCTTCTCGACCAGCGCGGTACGGGCAACAGCAGCGTAATTAATCACCAGACGCTTGCTCACCTCACGCCAGAGCAACAAGCAGACTACTTGAGCCGCTTCCGAGCGGATAACATCGTGCGCGACGCGGAATACATTCGTGAGCAATTTGGCGTCGAAAAATGGGCGATCTTAGGTCAAAGCTTTGGTGGTTTTTGCTCCCTCACCTATTTGTCTTTGTTCCCAGACCGCTTGCTACAAAGCTACATCACAGGTGGCGTGCCATCAGTCTCGCGTCATGCCGACGATGTGTATGAAGCCACTTTCAAACGCACCATGGAGAAAAACCAAGCGTTCTTCCAACAATTTCCCAATGCACAGCAACTTTGCCAAAACATTGCGAATCACTTGCTAGAAAATGAAGAGTACCTACCAAATGGTCAACGCTTCACGGTGGAACAATTTCAACAAATCGGCATCAACTTTGGTGTGAGTGATACTTTCTTACCAACTTACTATTGGCTAGAAAGCGCGTTGATTGAAGTGAACGGCAAACCACAACTTCGTTATGAGTTCTTAAACGATATGTTGGCGCAGCAAAACTTCCAAACCAACCCGATCTACGCCATTTTGCATGAATCGATTTACTGTCAAAGCTTCGCGTCGAATTGGAGTGCGCACCGCGTTCGCCAAACCCGATCAGAGTTTAATTATGAATCTGGCAAGCCATTTTACTTTACGGGGGAAATGGTCTTCCCATGGATGTTCGACCAATACGTTAACCTCAAACCACTAAAAGACACCGCAGAAATATTGGCAGCGAAAGAAGATTGGGCTGCGCTGTACGATCAAACACAATTGGCTCAAAACAAAGTGCCTGTCAGTTGCGCCGTTTACGCCGATGATATGTTTGTTGAAATGGATATCAGTCGAGAGACGCTCGCGTTAATACCAAATTCAAAAGCGTGGATCACCAATGAGTACGAGCACAACGGTTTACGTGCCGACGGTGAACGTATTCTCGATAGGCTCATAGCCATGGGCAAACAGACCGCAGCTACGTTGAAATAAGCCCGGCAGAAATTAGAAATACGCCTTTTCAGTATGTGGTGAAAAGGCGTTTATAGCGGTTTATGAACAATGGCGATCAGTCATTCACTCTTTATCCCTAAACCTTTATCCCTCACCACCTCATGTATAAAACTGCGACATGTCCTTTCCTTGTCAATGACTCCGGTGATTACTTGGTGCTTCTTGCGCCTAACTTTTTTGAAGGGCCTAAAAGAGAATAACAGCATAAATTTAAACCAAAAGTATCGGCTCCAACCTACCTAACCCACTATAATTAATGCTTATAATTTGAACACATAGCGACTTCACCTGCGGACATGCTCCCCCTATCAAAGACCGCCAGGCCCCGCCTACTCATAATATCCGTATAATTTGTCCGTATTTCCGACTAGTTTAGTCAGGTATACTTCGTGCCGCTAAAATTTTAAGGTCGTTGACCACCTGTATTTTTAAAGGAAACCTCATGAGTCAGTATGTAGTTTGTGCGCTGTACAAGTTTGTTGAGCTGAATAACTATCGAGAGCTACGCGAGCCATTACTTGCGTTGATGGAAAAACACCATATTCGCGGAACATTACTACTGGCAAGTGAAGGTATCAACGGTACTGTTGCATCTGATCGTGCAGGTATTGATACGCTACTGGAGTGGCTAAACAACGAACCTCGTTTGACTGGCACCGTATACAAAGAGTCGTATTCTGAGACCCAGCCATTCAATCGCACCAAAGTGAAATTGAAAAAAGAGATCGTAACATTAGGTGTTGAAGGTATAGACCCTCGCCACGTAGTGGGTACTTACGTGAAACCTCAAGAGTGGAACGATCTTATTGCTGATCCTGAAGTGTTTGTTGTCGATACACGTAATGATTACGAAATCGAGATCGGGACATTCAAAGGCGCTGTAAACCCAAATACTGAAACCTTTCGTGAATTCCCAGACTATGTAAAAGAAAACATGGACCCGGCAAAACACAAGAAAGTTGCGATGTTCTGTACCGGTGGTATCCGCTGCGAAAAATCAACGGCTTACATGAAAGAACAGGGCTTTGATGAGGTCTACCACCTAGAAGGCGGCATTCTTAAATATCTTGAAGAAGTTCCTCAAGAAGAGAGCATGTGGGAAGGCGATTGTTACGTATTTGACGGGCGTGTTGCCGTGAACCACCAGCTAGAAAAAGCAGATTACGATTTATGTAACGCTTGTCGTCTACCGATCACTGAAGAAGACAAACAGTCAGAATTGTTCGAGCAAGGCGTGAGCTGTCCAAAATGTCACGGCACACACTCAGAAGAACAAATTGCTCGATTCCGCGAGCGTGAAAAACAAGTTGTTCTTGCAGAGCAGCGAGGCGAGCAGCATGTTGGTGGTGAAAGTGCCAAGCAAAGAGAAGCCCGACGTGCCGCTAAGTACGCGCAAAAAGAAGCGCAGCGTAAACAAGACTAAGCCCAACTCTCCTTATATTTAGCGAGCTGCCGTAAGGTGGCTCGCTTTTACTACGCACCAATACTCTTTCAATACAATTTTGTATCCCTCACCAATACCTCTAGTTGATTGTCTCTTTTGCCTTCGGGTAGCCCCACCATTTCATCATAAGCACTTTGATGTACTAAAACCTGCTTATTTGCTTTGATATTCCTGCACTTCTTTTGCATCTCGATCAGGGAATGAGCCCTCAAAAAGATACCGTTGTCATCAGTGATAAATTGCGCTTCTCCATCAATCACGACAGATGCCTGGTACAATGCGAGATCAAGCGAATGAATGACCAATTTGTCTACATAGAAGTATTTTTGTAACTTACTCAATGGTATTGCCATGTGTCACCTCCCTGAAAGTTACCTCTACGTTTTGTAGAATAAAACCGATCATTGGATGAGATTTCTTCGGTTTACTTGCGTACAACATCGGAAACAAAGAGGATTCCGATGCAAACAATCAATGTCGTGTGGTTAAAGCGAGATTTAAGGCTGACTGACCATCAACCACTAACTCAAGCATTATCAACAAAGCACCCAACTGTGCTTTTGTATATTGTTGAACCATTGCTATTGAACAACCCACACTATTCTGAGCGCCACTGGCGATTTGTTTGGCAATCACTGCAAGACATGGATGAAACGCTCAAAGCGTATGGGCATCGAATCACGGTGCTGTTTGACGATGCCTTAGCATGTTTCCAATCAATTCAAGCGCAATATCAAATCAACGCTGTTTTTTCTCACCAAGAAATAGGACTCAACTGCACCTTTGAACGAGACCGACAAGTTGCCGCTTGGCTGTATGAGCAGAACATCGACTGGTTTGAATTCGAACACGGTGCTGTAATCAGAGGTGCAATAAACCGGCAAGGTTGGGACAAACATTGGGACTCTGTCATGAGAGCCTCAATAAGCCCTATTGAGCTCCAAACCGACTTATTGCATTCACCGGATGCAGAAGCTCTCGGCTGTTCGTTTTCGCCACCATCATCCTGGCTATCAAAATGCAAAGGAATGCAAACGGGAGGAAGCCGGCTCGCTTGGAAAACACTAGAGGACTTTTTCCATCGTCGAGGTCGTGATTACTATCGAAGCATTTCTAGTCCCACAGCCTCACGCACAGCCTGTACTCGACTTTCTCCATATCTCGCTTGGGGTAACATATCCTTGCGTGAAGTTTATCAATACCTTTTGAAACACTGGCAAGTCGCTGGGTTTCGTCGCAGCTTAATTGCATTGTCTTCACGGCTTCATTGGCACTGTCACTTCATCCAAAAATTCGAATCGGAATACGACATGGAGTTTTACTGCGTTAATCGGGCTTACGAACCATTGATTAAACAAAGTAGTACTTTCGATGAAGAAAAGTTAGCAGCATGGAAATCCGGGCATACTGGCGTACCTTTGATTGATGCCTGCATGCGCTGTTTGCACCACACTGGTTACATTAACTTTCGCATGCGTGCCATGCTGGTTAGCTTTCTTACTCACCACATGAACATGAATTGGCGAGTAGGTGTAACGCATTTAGCGCAACTGTTTCTCGACTTTGAGCCCGGAATTCATTACCCACAATTCCAAATGCAAGCAGGAGTAACCGGGACTAACACAATCCGTATTTATAATCCGATCAAGCAAGCCCAAGAACATGATCCTGACGGCACGTTCATCTACAAGTGGGTACCTGGATTGCAAATGGTTCCTCCCCCTCTTTTATTCGAGCCTTGGACAATGACCCAGATGGAAGCTGTCATGTATCAGTTGCAGCCAGATAGCCGTTACCTTGCACCTATTATCACACCAGACAACGCAGCTAAGGCAGCAAGAGAGCGCTTATGGACGTGGCGGAAACGAGCCGATGTGAAACAAGAAGGCAGACGAATTCTTGCGCGACATGTTAGACCCTCAAAAGAAAGTAGGACGCGATGATCATCTCTCAATCACAATGCGTACAAATGCAAACACACTCCAGGGAACCCGTTGTACCCTCAACTAGTAAGGAACACATTATGTTCAAACGTATCTTAGTTATCGCGGCGACACTGATGGCGACGTTATTTTTTATGCTTCCCGTCAAGGCTCATGAGCATGGCATGATGAAAGCCGATATTGTCGACGTTGCCGCTGAAAACGGCTCTTTCAATACGCTTGTTGCTGCGGTAAAAGCAGCGGGCTTGGTTGACACTCTCAAAGGGGAAGGCCCATTTACTGTTTTTGCACCAACGGATGACGCTTTTGCAAAACTGCCAGACGGCACAGTCGACATGCTCTTAATGCCGGAAAACAAAGACAAGTTAGTATCTGTTTTGACTTATCACGTCGTCCCAGGGAAAGTGATGGCTGCCGATGTTGTTAAGCTAGACAAAGCGACTACGGTTCAGGGGCAAGATGTGATGATTAAAACCATGGGCGATAAAGTCATGGTTAACGATGCAAATGTCATTGCAACCGATGTGAAAGCTAAAAACGGTGTCATTCACGTGATTGATACTGTCATCATGCCGAAATAACACCATTCAAAGGGCGGGACACTCCGCCCTTTAGACAGAACTTCTTCCACCCTTAGCACGATTCCTCTCCACTTATCCCCAACAAACCTCCATTCATTCACCGTGGCTATAAAAAAGATAAAAACAAAATTAAAATCAATATCTTGCAAGACGACACTGCACAATATTGACGAGGTTAAGATATCGTTATCTTTCAATTTGAGAACAGGATTCCATGTCAGTGACGTTTACTTTTCCACATGTAAATTCTTAAGCTAAATTTTGGCTGCTCAATCACATTTCGGCAAACCATTCGAAAGGGTGGGACGCAAAGCTTCCGGTCTGTCAGCATTTAAAAATCTAAAAGAATGCTCATGATAGCGGGGTTACCATGACGCAGTGTTACAGAAGTCCAATTTCTGTAGCGTTGCTTTATGCTCAGCATGCGCCGGGGTGTGACACTAGTTTGTCAGCCATAACAGAGGACATGTGATGAAATCATTTCCAACCAAATCCGTACTCGCGTTAGCACTTGCAAGCATTAGCTCAGGTGCTGCGGCTCACGGTTATGTATCAGAAACCAATGGTGGTGTCGCTGCAAGTCGCTCGGCACTATGTAAGTATCCAACGCCAGATACTAACGAAAAAAATAATAACTGCGGTGCGATTCAATATGAACCGCAAAGCGTTGAAGGCCCTGATGGCTTTCCCGAAACAGGGCCTCGCGATGGTAAAATAGCGAGTGCCGAAACCGCTTTAGCAGCCGCCCTTGATGAGCAAACTGCCGACCGTTGGGTAAAACGCCCTATTCAAGCAGGTACACAAACTTTTGAATGGACATTTACCGCTAACCACGTGACGCGCGACTGGAAATATTACATCACCAAGCCTGATTGGAACCCAAACGCTTCACTATCACGAGACTCTTTTGATCTAACTCCTTTCTGTGTCGTCGACGGCAATATGGTTCAACCCCCGAAACAGGTAAGCCATCAATGTAATGTGCCTACTCGCGAGGGATACCATGTCATCCTGGCAGTATGGGATGTTGGCGACACTGCAGCCTCATTTTATAACGTGATCGATGTGAAATTTGATGGTGACAGTCCCGTTATTCCAGATTGGAAGCAAGGCGGTCAAATTATTCCTACAATGGATTTAAATATTGGGGATTCGGTTTATACGCGCGTATTTGATCAAGCAGGTGAAAACATAGCGTATAGAACTGAACTAGAAATTACCGATGCAGCAATGGGCCAAGCGAAAAACTGGTCTTACGCACTCGCGACTAAGCTAAACCAAGAACAAGCAAAACTGCAAGCCGGGCAGTATGCAGAGGATAAATTCACTCCTGTTTATGGTACTAATCCGGTGTATCTGCAAGCAAATAGCGGCCTTGAGCGAGTAGAGATCGGCTATAACATTGAAACTCCTGTTCCAGAATACTCACTCACAGTAGATGGCTTAGCAGACGAATATATCATTGAGTCAACACCGACAACGTTGGATCTGACACTAACTGCTGAAGGCGATTTAAATGCAGAACTCACCGTTTACAATCACCATCGCGAACCACTTGCAAGTTGGGCAAACGAAATGAAAGACGGCTCGGTAGAGGCGATATCGCTCGCTTTAAGTAAATCGGAGCCGGGTCACCATATGCTCGTAACACGTATTAAGGATAAAGATGGCAACTTGGTGGATCAGCAAACACTCGACTTTCACTTAAAAGAAGAGTCAGTTACTCCACCACCATCTGATGAGTACGATTTTGTCTTCCCTGAAGGACTATCTAGCTACACGGCGGGCACAAAAGTGCTTGCCAGCGACGGGGGCATTTATCAATGTAAACCTTTCCCATACTCTGGTTACTGTATGCAGTGGAAAGAAAGCGCAAATCATTACGAGCCTGGAATAGGTTCACACTGGGAGATGGCTTGGGATAAAGTCAACTAAATCACCCTTTGAACGTTAAGTAAAAAGAGCCTCACTATGAGGCTCTTTTATAATCAAACGCAAAAATGACAATTTTCCCGGTCTAAACCATGAACACCAGATAAACTAGTGAGATGCGCTCGCCCCTCAATCAGCCCCATTTCATACCCTTCTAGTAAAACGGATTGTCGCATTGATAAGCGCTGAACATGAAAATTATCTGGTGGGGCAATTACCCTAACATGTGTTCCTGGTGGAGGGTTACGAATAAACTCTAATGATTGATTATAGTTATCTGCACGTCTTAACATCGCATCCGCCATTTTGGGGTGCTCCGCAAACAGTTTCTTCATCAGCCATGTGGTCTTAACTGGCTTTTTGGCATAATTCAGCGGGTGAGAGAGTACTACGGTTATGTCGCGAGCCCCTCGACGATAAGCCTCACGCACTGGTATAGAGTCAGCGACCCCACCATCGGTATAACAACCGCCAGAAAAACAAGGGGTATGCTTGTAGGCAATCGGCAATGCTGTTGTCGCTTCAATCGCATGGTGAAAATTATCACGTGTCACGCGATAGTAATCTGCTTGCCCTGTATCTACATTTGTTGTCGCTGCGAGAAAAGGAACGCCATTAAACAGTTTATTTTCATCGACGGGATACAAGCGATTAGATTCTTCAAACAGCCACTTCACATCAATGAGGTCCCCACCTTTAACGAAGCGAGTTGGGTCAAAAAAGCGTTTGCTTGTGGCCAGCTTAGTAATGACGTTAATACTGCGATGCGGGTAGTCGGTCAAATACCCAATCAAATTTGATGCACCAGCAGATACACCGATTGCAAAATCAAACGGTTTATAACTCTGCTCTAAAAACGCATCTAACACTCCGCTTGCGAAGACGCCTCGCATCGCGCCACCTTCTACTACAATTGCTTTTGTTGCCATATTTCCCCCATTCTCCTTGCCAAAAGAGTAATGAAATTCGTGCAATCACAACAATTGAATATTCTTATTATTGAAATAGGTGAAGTCTATTTATTTCTCTCTTAGAAAATGAAAACTAAAGTTCAAAAAATCCGTACCCGTTAGAAATGTAATTGCGGGCTTAACCAAGGTGGCAAAGTCTAAGAGAAATCTAGGAGAAAACCGTTTTATAGGCTTCGCCCGCGCCATCAATGAACATTTGAGTACCAATAACCGCTAGAATTAAGCCCATCATTTTAGTCACAACATTTAGAGCACTTGGTCCAACCGCTTTGACCAATTTGTCTCCAAATAAAAACAGTACATAGGTGATCACACAGAGGACAGCGAAAGAAACGATAGTAATAATGGTTTGATCGAAACCACCCGCTGTCGCAAAGTTCATCGCGGTAGCAATCGTTCCAGGCCCAGCTAATATTGGCATCGCCAGTGGAGACACTGCAATACTCAATGCCGCCCGTTGCTGAGCTGGTGAATACGCCTTCTCTTTGGTTTTCTGATGCGTCGAATCACCTTGAAGCATGTTAAAACCTATCAAAAACACCAAAATGCCGCCTGTTATTCGCAATGCATAAAGCGTGATACCAAACAAATCAAAAATTAACTTACCGGCAATAGAAAATATCGCGATGATAATAAATGCAATAAAAACCGAGCGGAGCGCAATGGAACGGATGGTTTCTTTATCTTCATCAGCAGTTAAACTCAAAAAGATGGGAATATTGGCGATAGGGTTCATGATGGCAAAGAAGCCCATAAACACCGTAACTGTATGAACAATGAGTTCTTTCATATTTTCCACTGCATTTAAATTATTGATTCTAAAAACAGTATATACGCTCTCAAACAGAACGAGTGGTGTATTCTCGATTCGTCTTCACACTTATGCACCAAGCATTGTTTTTCTTTTGAGATAGTTTACCGACTCATCAAATGTCGCTAAGGTGAGTCTTCAGCCTTTAACGTAACAGGGGATGTTAAGTCACCATGAACAGCACGATTCAAACAATTCTCAATCACCGCTCAATTCGAAAATTCACCTCACAACCGATTGAGAGCGAACAATTAGATGCCATTCTTCAAGCCGGCCTTGCGGCGTCCTCATCAAGCATGTTGCAAGTCGTTTCAATTATCCGCGTGACCGACAAAGAAAAACGTACGCTATTAGCTCAATATGCCGGAAATCAAGGGTACGTTGAAAGCGCGGCTGAGTTTTTGGTGTTTTGCATTGATTACCAACGCCACGCCAGTATCAACCCAGATGTTCAAGCTGACTTTACCGAGTTAACGCTAATAGGCGCTGTAGACTCGGGCATCATGGCACAAAATTGCTTGCTTGCGGCGGAGTCGATGGGACTAGGAGGTGTGTATATTGGTGGTTTACGAAACAATGCCCAAAAAGTAGACGAATTATTAGGTTTACCCAAAAATACTGCCATTTTATTTGGTATGTGTCTTGGTCATCCAGATCAAGCCCCTGAAGTAAAACCTCGCCTACCTAAGCATGTCGTGGTGCATGAGAATCAGTATCAAGACCTAAACTTGGATGATATTCAGACGTATGACCAAACTATGCAAAACTACTATGCAAACCGTTCGAGCAATCAAAAACAGAGTACTTGGTCGCAAGAAGTCACCAGTAAACTGGCTGGCGAATCACGTCCGCACATCCTTCCGTATTTGAATGGGAAGGGGTTAGCGAAGAAGTGACCATGTCGAAAGACAACAAAACAAAAAAACGAGATATGAGTCACATTTTTAATAATCCTATTTAATACAACGAGATAATTAGTCGGTAAATTTTCTTGGTTGTATTTTAGAAAGAAAACACTATATATAGAGCTAATAAACAAAATTTGAGCTAATTGAACAAGTTTTTTATCCGCAATATGAAATCTTGTAAGTGAAAACATAAAAATACGATATTTATTTGGACACTTGCTGCATTACTGTCTATTGCTCTAACCATTGAAATTCATTAGAGTTCATGCCTCCAGATGCAATCAATCCCTTATTGAGCGCTTTATAAATAGAAGAAGATGGTGCTTATAAGGTTATGTTGTGAAGTCTTTTCTGGAAAAGAATGTTGCTACCAGCAACTCGCTCTTTACGTCAGATGAATGAAAAAACATGAATTTCAAACATAAAAAGCTAGCTAGTTTAGTGCTTTCCTCAGTACTTCTTTCTGGATGTACTGTACCCGGTAGTCACCTTTCCACAGATGGAAAAAACTTCGTCGAAGACAGCAATGTTAGTCGCACTTCTGATTTCAATGTTTTTCCACTTACACTTGATAAAGTATCTGAACTTAAAAGTTTGGGGATAGAAGCCAAATCCAACCCTGAACTAGATCGCCAACTTAGCGCTTATGAGTATGAGGTTGGCCCTGGAGATATACTAAACATTACTATTTGGGATCACCCAGAACTAACTATTCCTGCTGGTTCTTATCGCAGCTCTGCTGAAGCGGGGAATTGGGTACATGCTGATGGTACTATCTTCTATCCATATATAGGTATTGTTGAAGTTGCGGGTAAAAACGTTCGTCAAATTCGTGCTGATATTTCTCGCCGATTAGCAAAGTACATAGAAAGTCCTCAAGTGGATGTCAGCGTAGCAGCTTTTCGTTCGAAAAAATCCTACATTACTGGTGAAGTAAGTAATCCTGGACAACAACCAATCACCAACATCCCACTCACCTTGTTAGATGCAATTAACCGTGCAGGTGGATTAGCCGAAAACGCCGACTGGAAAAATGTAACACTGACAAGAAACGGCATAGTTGAAAACATATCTCTTTATGCGCTGATGCAAGAAGGCGACCTCACTGAAAATAGGCTACTTCAACCAGGTGATATCATCCATGTGCCAAGAAATGATTCACAAAAGGTTTTCGTTATGGGTGAAGTTAACGATCCTAAACTACTGAAAATAGATCGCGCTGGCATGAGCCTTACGGAAGCTCTGAGCAACGTTGGCGGTATTAATCAGATATCAGCGGATGCGACAGGTGTATTCGTAATTAGGAGGTCACAAGACGCAGGTTCACTGGGCGACATATATCAACTTGATGTCTCCGATGCGGCAGCGCTCGTTATTGGTACTGAATTTGCTCTGAAACCGTATGACATCGTTTATGTCACTGCGGCGCCTATCAGTCGTTGGAATCGCGTTATTGCACAACTAGTACCTACCATCTCAGGCTTCAATGAACTTACAGAAGGCGTCCTTCGAGTCAGGACTTGGCCATAGAAAAAGCATTCTGAAGGGCTTGTTTGAACACAAACAAGTCATTCAAACGTTGTCTATAAGGAGCAAAACATGTTTTCGAACATTCTTGTCGTGTGTGTAGGTAATATTTGTCGCTCTCCCACAGGAGAGCGGTTACTACAGCAACTACTCCCAGATAAACAGATTTCTTCGGCGGGTATTGCCGTAGAAAAAAGTCGCCTAACCGGAAAGCCAGCAGATGAAACCGCCAGACTTGTCGCGTCAGAACGTGGTATCTACCTGCTAGACCACAAAGCGCAGCAGCTAACCGCTAAGTTGTGCGCAAAACAAGACCTAATATTGGTGATGGAACAAGGTCATATCGATGCTTTGACGGAGCTGGTACCAGAGGCTAGAGGTAAAGCAATGTTATTTGGTCACTGGATAGGTTCCGTGGATATTCCAGATCCATACAGACAGAGTAGAGAAGCCTTTGAGCATGCATTATCTCTGATTGAAAATGCTGCTCATGCATGGGCAAAAAAAATATAAATTCAGATCACTTGGCGAAATTAAAAAATAATGGCTAACCAAACAATACAACCATCTGCTCTTGCTGATGATGAGATCGACCTAGGCAAGCTCTTCGGCATATTGATAGACGCGAAATGGTTTATCATCAGTATTACACTCTTTTTTGCAACATTAGGTATCGCGGTCGCGTTGCTATCAACTCCGATTTACAAAGCCGACGCGTTAATACAAATCGAAAAGAAAAGTTCAGGTGGTATTTCGGCGATGGTCGGTGACATGGGAGAACTCTTTTCTGCCGAATCATCTGCAACTACAGAAATTGAAATAATTAAATCGAGAATGATTCTTGGCGATACCGTTGATAAGTTTAACTTAACAACCATTGCCACTCCTGATTACTTACCTTTTGTTGGTAAAGGTCTAGCACGAATCAACGGTACTCAAAACTACATTTCTTTGACCACGTTTGAAGTACCTCGAACGGCTAAAGGATTATCTCATCAACTGATTGCTACAGACACCGAGAAAGGTCAATTCAGCTTGATGCTTGAAGACCAAATGGTACTTTCTGGTTCAGTTGGTCAACTAATTGAGATGAATGGCTATCGTGTAAAAGTGAACCAGCTCAATGCTCAAAATGAAGATACTTTTACAATAAGTAAAATAAGCAAGTTAGATGCTATCAACAAGTTAGCCTCACAACTTTCTATTTCAGAGAGAGGTAGCCAAACAGGTATTGTATCTCTAAGTATTGAAGGTGAATACCCAGACCACAATCAGCTTGTTTTAAATGATGTTGTTCAAAACTATTTTTTGCAGAATGTTAGAAGAAACTCAGCTGAAGCTGAGCAGAGCCTCAACTTCCTTAAAGGTCATTTACCCGAGATTAAGGACAAGCTAACTATTTCAGAAGATACATTGAACAGTTTTAGACAAGAAAACGAATCTATCGATTTAAATCTCGAAGCACAATCTACTCTAAAAGTGATGGTGGCACTTGAAGCCCAACTTAATGAGCTAACATTTAAAGAAAGTGAAATCAGTCAAAAATTCACCCAAGACCACCCAGCTTATAAATCGCTGTTAGACAAACGTCAGACATTACTACAAGAGAAAGAGCGTCTTAACAAACAAGTTCAAAAACTGCCAAAAACACAGCGCGAAGTCTTGCGTATGACTCGTGATGTCGAAGTAAACCAGCAAATCTACATCCAACTTTTGAATAAAGTTCAAGAGCTAAATATCATAAAAGCTGGCACCGTAGGTAATGTGCGTATTATTGACAACGCACAATCTTACGCAATTCCTATTAAACCGAAAAAACCTTTGATTGTAGTTTTGGCTACTCTTCTAGGAGGCATGGTAGCTGTCGCATTTGTTCTGGTAAAAACCGCGTTTCATCGTGGAGTGACTTCTCCTGATGTAATTGAGCAAACTGGAATATCTGTATATGCAAGTGTTCCAAAATCGGCACAACAATTGGAAGTTGCGAACAAGCTAAAACGTAAAAACAACAAAGACTTACTTCTTTTAGCAAATGCCAATCCAGCAGATCTATCAATTGAAGCACTACGTGGACTTCGAACCAGCTTACACTTCGCAATGTTGGAAGCCAAAAACAATGTCTTAATGATTTCAGGCCCAGCGCCTTCCATTGGTAAGACGTTCGTATCAACCAACTTTGCTGCAGTTGCGGCTAAAACGGGTCAAAAAGTCCTTTTGGTGGATGCTGACATGCGAAAAGGTTATTTACAGCAATGTTTTGGCCTCACAGCAGAGCAAGGGTTATCTGACTTACTAAGTGGAAAAATTGATCGAGCAACCGCAATCAAGCCAAGTCAAGTTGAAAACTTGGATGTGGTTACTCGTGGTCAAGTACCACCAAATCCATCAGAGCTTTTGATGCATCCACGATTTGTTGAATTTGTAGAACAAGTATCAAAAGAATACGATCTAATCATCATCGATACACCGCCTGTACTTGCAGTAACGGATCCAAGCATCGTTGGTGCACTTGCTGGCACCACATTGATGGTAGCTCGCTTCGACCAAACGACATTGAAAGAAATTGAGGTAGCACGTGGTCGCTTCGAGCAATCAGGCGTTGAAGTTAAAGGGGTGATTCTCAATGCAGTTGAGAAAAAAGCATCTAACTCATACGGCTATGGATACGGCTACTATAACTACGCGTACAAAAGCGAATCATAACTTGAATTTAGATCGCTAATTAAACCAAATATGACAAAGCCCTGCTAGAAACAGCAGGGCTTTTTCTATTGCACTCTTAATTGCTTGTACGTAATCAAACTAAGCAAGACAAAGAATATTGGGTCACTCCAACCAAAACCGACAAATACTCCGATAATGCCGGCATAGGTAGTAATCACTGCCCCTAAGCCATTAGTAATCAATAATGCTTTAAACAGCTGTTTCGCGGTATGCCCTGATTCCACATTACGTAACATCAAACGCACCGCAGCGATTCCACCTAAAAAGATCGAAGTATGCTGCGATAAAAACAGCGCGTACTGGTCGTTAATTTGTACTCCATAGATCGGCCACATTATGGTTGGTACAAAAAACAACGCAAAAGCGAATACCGTATATACGACACCATGAACGGTTAGAAAAGTGCGGTTGGTCATCATCTCCTTATCCTCTAATAGGCCCTTGATTGAGCGTAGTTAACGGCACATTGATATCGAAAATTTGACCTCGTACTTCGACTACGCCCATTTTTCGTAAGCGTGCGGCATGCATTTCGAGATAAGCTTGCGCCGTGGCTTCATCTTCAAAAAGATAGATACCACCACCGAGTTTGTCTTTTTCGCTTTCCGTCCAGATTTTCCAAATCATGCCCGGCTCTGGGTTAATCGACTTAGCTAAGTCGACCAGAGCATTCGACATCTCGTCACCAAACGGACCATGAAATTCAAAATCAACTTGCAATAATTTCGCCATCTTGAGTCTCCTCTTCTTATTGACTCGTTTTCGATGACAAGATTATTACCTTTATAAAACTGACAGAAAAGTTCATAATTTCGCCATTAACTGTCTAAAAAATTGACTCATGAGACTAAAAACGACCTTAGAACAATGGCAAACGCTACAAGCGATTAATCAAGAAGGCAGCATTCAATCCGCAGCTTTACTGCTCAACAAGAGCCATACCACATTGAACTACTCGGTGAGGAAGTTAGAAGACCAACTTGGTATTCAACTTATCGAAGTACGAGGGCGCAAAGCGGGTTTGACAGAGCACGGCAAAACCATACTGCGTCGTGCACAATCCATGCTTGAACAAGCGCGGGAACTAGAAGTCATCAGCGAGCAGTTAAAAAGTGGGGTGGAATCTCAAATCACGGTCGCAATAGATCATCTTTGTGACCCTTGTTGGCTTTATGCACCACTCAGTCAATTTTTGGAGGACAACAACACGACCTCCGTTCAAGTGGTTGAAACGTCACTGAGCAAAACAACCGAAATGGTCGTAAATGAGCTCGCTGACATCGCAATCATCAACTTACCGATAACCAACTACCCTGCCGAAGCATTTGGCGTAACAACCATGCTGCCTGTAATCGCAGCACACCATCCACTCGCTAAAAAGCCGCATGTTTCCATCGACGATTTTGCAACCACCAGCCAAATTGTCATCCGTGACTTAGGTGATTCAGACAAAACGAAAAGAGATGTGGGTTGGTTACGCGCACGTCAGCGTATTACCGTCGATAACTTCGACCACGCTTTTCACGCCGTAGAGCAAGGCGCTGGATTTTGTCGGCTACCAGCGCACTTAGTCGCAACCCGCAAGAGCGATAAAATTAACGTATTGGAGATCGAACACTCCCATCAATATCAAGTTGCGCTGCACCTCACTTTGCCCAAAGGAGCCAAAAGTGGTCCTGCGACTCAAGCGCTTTATCGTACTTTACTCAAAAGTGTAGAAACTCGAGTCTAGCAACAGTGGTATTGAGTTGAATCGCTAGTGTTATCGGCTATTGATTCTCCCTAAATATAGAGAAACGGCCATTTTGTGACGCTACACTCTCACAAAAGGTTGCACGAAGGATAGCGACCACCTACTATCACTCTGCTCATGCCTAAAGCACCCAACACTCGCGGAAAGAACTCGGTTCACGGCAATATCCTCACCTGCTTGGTTTAGCAGGCACAATCTGTTTTTACCTTCTTTTTAGCTTCTATATAGGCGAGTGTGGAAGAAATAAGAAAGGTGAAATATGAACTCTACAAATAGCTTCTCGATCAATATCAATCAGCAAAAATCCATTGCTAAAAAAAGGCTCAAAGCTATCCGCCTATACGATGACGCCATGTTGGAGTTAGTTAAGCGATTTCACTCCAAACCAGAATCTTTGGCTCCCAATACAATTCAATTGGCTGACGTTCAACATGCACTCGCAAGAGAACTTGGCTTATCCAGTTGGAGTAAACTAAAAGCTCATGTCGAAGAGCTAGAAGCGCACAAACTAGCCATCAAACAACAAAAACCGCCCCTAGATGCGAAAGTAAAAACGCTACACGTTCGTTGCGGTCACGATATACAACAACAGCTTAAAACCAGTGGATTTGAAGGGACATTTTTAGCCCTGATCGATCCGCTTTGTATTGGCCCCATACCAGCAACACCGCAGAACTTCCTTGCCATTCGTGCCCAATATGTCGTAGAGACTCTGCTGCCTGTGATGAAGCGTGAAGACTCGGTTCAAGATATAGTCACATTGGAACAATCAAACCTCGATCTGTTGCAAAGTGATGTATTTGAACGAATCGTCTTTTGGGTCGAACATGACAGTTATGATCAATTGATGCTAATTCGTGCTCTAACACAGTTAGAGAATGTAGAGAATAAAGTGATAGAGATCATTGAGTTGAACCAGTTCCCGGGCACTGAACGATTCATCGGCTTTGGGCAGTTGCCTGAAGAAGCTATTCGTTCTTGTTGGCGATACCGTAAACCTGTGACAGCAAAATTATTCAGTCAGGCTAAACGGTGTTGGCACGCTATTACATCACCGACACCTATTTCCATAGTTAATTTGATTCAGCAGCATAACCTGGATTGCTTGCCCAATATATTCAACGTGCTTAAACGCCATTTGCAAGAGTTACCTAATTCACAAACTGGATTGAGCTTGACACAACACCTCGCACTAAAGGTCTTGAGCTCGCAAAATCGTTCAATTCCCATCAAAGATTGGTTTGAGCAATATCAACAACTAGAACCTCTTCCTTACCTAGGAGACGTGATGTTTTACGCGTTACTCCTCCCTCTAGCACAGTGTCAAACACGTTTGATCACGATTGAGTCACGTGAAAGGCACTGGTGGGAACAAAGCGTCCGTATCACTGAGGCTGGCAAGCAGTGTTTGGAAGGCTTAATACGAGCGAAACAATGCTATTGGGTTGGAGGGATTAAAAATACCAGTCAAAGTTATTGGAGCTGGGATCACCTCCAACTAACTACACTTGCCAACCATCATTGAGTTGACAAATATGAAAGCATAAAGGGTTCGTTGGCTCTGATGAACACTCAATACTAAATTATCCCTAAAGAAGCGACCGCTAGCCTGAATATAACTTAAATAGTTATGCAGAAATGCATCCACTCAAAGAGAGTATGCACTCTATCTCTTATTAAAATTTATTGTAAATCCTCTTTGTTATCGGTTGTATATTCGATAAAAGTGTTAAAATACAAACTTTTCATCCGGCCAATTCGTTAATATTTGGTTAAAATCCCATTTTTATTAGTGATAAAGTTCACATCTATTAACCATTTAGAGGATTATTCTTTCGTATTTTCTCACTCCGCTGCTAATCTGCTCGCCGCTTTGAAGTGAACTCAAGGTGCATAACTATAAGGAGTGTTCTCATGAATACCAAGAAACCGATGTCGCTTACCAGCCGCGTAATTTTAGGTATGGTTGCGGGTATCTTGACAGGATTTGCAATTCGCACACTTTTTGCCGACAACGGATTTGTCGACGCATACATTGTTAATGGATTATTCGAAGTTGGTGGACAGATCTTCGTTGCCAGCTTAAAAATGCTTGTTGTACCGCTAGTATTTGTTTCGTTAGTTTGTGGTACTAGCTCTCTCAAAGACCTCTCTACACTGGGTCGCATGGGCGGTAAAACCCTCGCTTTCTACGTTACGACAACGGCTATCGCGATTACGCTTGCTCTAACTATGGGTACTCTATTCCAGCCAGGGGCAGGGGCAGATCTAACGGCAGCAAGTTCATTCAAATCAGCCGAAGCGCCATCTTTAGGTCAGGTGATCATCGATATGTTCCCGACCAACCCAATCAGCGCAATGGCAGAAGGTAAAACTCTGCAAGTTATCGTGTTCGCCGTGCTATTCGGTATCGCGATCAGTGCAGCGGGTAAACCAGGCGAACGCATCGCAGCATTCTTCTCTGATCTGAATGAAGTGATCATGAAACTGGTCGCGATTTTGATGAACTTGGCGCCTTATGGGGTGTTCTTCTTAATGGCGAAGCTATTTACTGGTCTTGGTCTGGGCGCGATCGTCAATCTGGCAGAGTACTTCTTAGTACTGGCTGGTACGCTTGTCCTACACGGTCTAGTTACTTACAGCTTAATGTTAAAAGGTTTCACAGGTCTAAACCCAATTACGTTCCTACGTAAGATGGAAGACGCGATCATGTTTGCTTTTTCTACAGCATCATCGAACGCGACGATTCCAGTGACAATGGAAACAGCAAAGCACCGCATGGGTGTTGAGAACCGTGTATCATCGTTCACAGTACCACTTGGTGCAACCGTGAACATGGACGGTACGGCGATCATGCAGGGCGTAGCAACTGCGTTTATTGCTCAAGCTTTCAATATTGATTTAACTATGGGCGATTACCTAATGGTTATCATGACGGCAACTCTGGCGTCTATCGGTACCGCAGGTGTTCCTGGTGTGGGTCTTGTCATGCTTGCTATGGTATTGAACCAAGTTGGTCTGCCGCTTGAAGGTATCGCGCTCATCATGGGTGTTGACCGTCTTCTTGATATGATTCGTACCGCAGTAAATATCACTGGTGACAGTGCAGTAACCGTCATCGTTGCAAAATCAGAGGGTGCATTGGATGAAGCTCGCTTCAACGACCCAATGGCAGGCGTAGCCGAAGAAGAAGTGCACCTGAAACGCGCGGAAGCTTAAACCCTTCCAAGTTAAATTATCCTGTCTAAGCAAAAACCACCTTACTCTAAGGTGGTTTTTTATTTCCAATTAACCCGAAGTCAAAAAGGTTTAGATAAAATTCTCGTCCCCCGAGGTTGTTTCAATTACTAATCGGTAAGTAGTTAGAAAGTAGTTAGATTCTATATTAGCTCATCTAGAGCGTTAAGATAACTCGCCTATGTTTATCACTTTGAAAATGATATAAGGAACATTTTCATCATATAGAGATACAAATTCCATTATCAAATTAAAGTTCAAAACCAAATCGCGATAGATAGTAGTCTGATAATTAAGTTGGTACTAAGATACATACATCATAATTTTATGTTTAAAAATAGTCTTTTTTTATTCATTTTCTCATTTCCAATACTTGCATTAGGTTTCAACGAAAGTATGTTCGATTTTTTTAAGAAATTTAAATATACATTAAGCCCAGAGGTAAAAGGTACTTTAGTTCTTGATCAAAGACCTCTAGAAAATGTAACGGTTTACTTAGAAGCTAATTTTTTAAAAAATAATTACAAAAGGAGTTCAAGTACTAATGAGTTAGGTGAATTTCACTTTAAACCAGTCATACATTCTCAAAGGTTCAAAGAATCAGCTTTGAATCAAACATATTCATATATCGGAATATATACCTATATAAATGAAGAAAAGAAATATATTTGGGAGTCTCAGTTAAACTACGTTTCACCACCTATATTTATAGAGGACAACTTAAGTAATCTTTACTGTGAGCTTGAAGATACCGAGTTTCGATACTTTTTCAAGAATATCAATCTAGATAATGCTGGAGATCTAATGGTTATTAGCAACTGCAATTTAAATGGATTTTTATATAAAAGACACTTTTCATAGAGTTTATGATTGTGATGATTATTAAACTCAAAGTTCTTTAAAAGCAAAAGCTATACCTGCACGCCTCAATCAAGTTTAAACATATCAATCAAAGTGCTAATTCGCAGAATATTTCTCTAAAGTAATTCACTACTTAACTTTCGTATACTCCTGATTCTACATAACCAGTTAGTTTGCACTGACTGTACACATAAGTATCATCTTCACCATTTCCAAAATAAGAAAAAGCGAAGTAGTAAACTTCATTGGTTACTTCACAATTCAAATTTCCCATATTTTCTCTAGCAAACTCATAAGTCTCATAACCATCAATTCAAGACTCCCATATCGTCACCTCTTCTCCATTTGCTAGATGAGTCTTCAAGAAAACGAGCACGTATTTCTGATCTAAGTTCAATAAGTCTTGAGACTCATGCTCTTCCAATGCAGGGAAGGCAAACGATCCGTTAGCATCAGTAATAGTTTGAAACTCATGAATGGTTCCACGCACATCGACTCGGAGGACCACTAATTGAGATGACAACGGTTTTCCGTTCAAAGTTAGCATACCAATAATATCTGGCGTATACATGTACATGAAAGGTTTCTCTTAGATAAAAACTTGAATCTGAAAGTACCCTTTCAAATCGAGCAAATCTACTACGGAAAAACGTATTGTGACGAGCTCGTGTGCTTTGAGTAAATGTTAAAAATAACAATTTCTTGTTTGCGCTAAACCAAACATAGAACATGTTTGATGGGCCATACCTACTCCACCATCGAATTCAGTTTTTCTCTGGCTTGTGCTTCGTGTTCTTTAGTGATGGCATTACCGACTGAGTTAGCGGCTAAGGTAAGTGCTGCCATGTCATCGGTAAAACCGACGCCAGTTAGTACGTCTGGCACCATATCTGTTGGTAGGACGAAGTAAGCCAGCGCGCCACCTAGTATAGCCTTGTGGCGAACGGCGGTGTTGGAATCTGTCATCGCGAGCCATGATTTAATGCCCATTACGGCAATTTCTTCACCCGCTTTCTTAACCGACCCTTTCATTTTTCGCCAGAATGTTTTCTCATCTGGCGCTTGCATCGTTTGATCTTTGGCGTCTTTCGGCGCCGATTTTACAGACATTGTTGTGCTCATCGTTGCCTCCGAAATTTATGACTATGTCCAACATATTAATAAATCGAACCTGAACGCAAGATTAATAACAAGAAATGATAGTAAAGTGAAACACAGATAGAAAAATCCCCAAACCGAAGTCCGGGGATTATTGCCTTGGAAACAAAAAGTCTTGGAAAACAAAAAGTCTTGGAAAACAAAAGTTTTGAAACCAAAAGCTTTGGGAGCCAAGCTTTAGAAGCAGAATGCCTTATTGAACAATCGTCTCCAGTACACGTATCAACATTTTGATACGTGGTTCAATAGACTCAAGCAACAAGTACTCTTGATCGCTGTGGAAGCCCGCACCGATAGGTCCTAGACCATCCAAAGTTGGAACACCAAGAATAGCCGTGTTGTTTGCATCAGAGCCACCACCGACTTCTTTCCAATTGATGTCGATAGCCAGTTCACTTGCCGCTTCTTCAACTAGCATCATCAGGCTTTCTGTTTGTGGGCTTGGCACCATAGAAGGCTTATAAGCTTCACGAACCAACTCAATGCTCACGCCATCAACGAATGGTGTTTCCAGCATGCCATTTAGCTTGCTATCGACATCATCGTATTCTTCGTTGTTCCAGAAACGCACATCCACGATCGCTTCAGCGTGATCAGGGACGATGTTCGCACCGTTGCCGCCAGAAACAATGCCGACGTTCAGCGTAGTACCAGATTCAAAGTTGGTCATTGCATTGACAGCCAGAATCCAATTCGCCATCTCAGTGATTGCGCTGTGGCCATTCTCTGGCTCGTTACCTGCGTGAGCAGCAACGCCATTAAAGGTCATTTTGTAGCGAGCCATGCCTTTACGCGCTTTCACTAAACCACCGTCTACACGTGCGGCTTCTGCAACCAGTACATTCTTAGCGTTTTTCGCAACTGATTGAATCCAATCCACAGAGTCCAGAGAGCCAGTCTCTTCATCTGGGTTCATGCAGATAGCCATAGACAACTTATCCAACACCGCTTGGTCTAGATTGCGCATCGCGTATACGATGTTCAGCAAGCCAGATTTCATGTCCGAGACGCCCGGACCGTAGGCTTTTTCTGCATCTTGAGACATTGGTCGAAGCTCAGCGGTACCCACAGGGAACACAGTATCCATGTGACCAATCAGCATCACATCGATTTGCTCAGCTTCCGGCTTGTTTCGAACTTCAAGACCGATGCCCGCTTTGCCACAGTCGATGCGTTTTACGCTCCAACCTGACATCGCTTGGTACTTCTCTTCAAATTGAGAAGCGATAAACTCGATACCATCAGTCGTGTAAGTGCCACAATCCACATTAATCAGCGGACGTAGCTCTTCTAGATATTCATTTAGAGAGAATTGCATGACTCACTCCTAGACAAACAGATTCATCACCAGCATTGCGCCAAATGCGTTCAATACTGAGATTGCAATCATAACTGGGATGTAACGACCTTCAGTACCGATTGGCCCCATGATACGACCCATGTACTGAACTTGAGAGCCCATTAGGTAGATAGCAGGTGCAAGAATCGCAATGTGCGTGCCGTTAAGGATACCTTGGTCAAACAGCGTGATAACCACACCCACTGCGCCACCCATCGACATCCAAGCACCGATCAATACCGCTGCAGCTTCACCCGGAAGACCAAACACCGCCATGATTGGAGAGAACACCGTGCCCATCAGATCCAGCGCGCCAGTGATTTGTAGCGCCTTGATGATAACAAATGCCATCAATACGTTAGGCACCGTAGAGGTAGTCGCAATCACCCAACCTTTCTTAGCACCTTCGACGAAGATATCCGTCACCATTGGTTTTTTCGCTTTAACGTCACCCATTATGCCGTCTCCTCTTTTAAGTTCTCTGATTTGTTTTGGTCTTGCTTGTCTTCTTTACCTTCCGTCATGTTCAGGTAGATACGGAACAGGTTCGCGCCGATGATCTTAAATGCGAACATCACCACAACTGCTAAACCAATAGAAGACGTTACTGCTAGAGAGCCGTCAGCCATCGTCAGTGTGAACAGCACAGCACCCGATGAGAAGAAGTTCACGATGGTTGCACCTGCAGTGAACTGGAACATGGTAAATACGTCCGTTTCACGCTTAGTTAGGTGACCTTCATCTTTTAGCTGACGCGTCATTGCCGCACCTGCATCGGTACTTTGTAGAGAAGCAATTAAAGCCAGACCAGAGTTACCAGGGATGCCCATTAGAGGACGTAGAAGAGGAGTAAGAAGCTTACGAGCTGCTTCAAGTGCACCGTAGTGCTCAAGTACGTTGATCATACCTAAGGCGAACATAACAGTTGGAATCAAAGTAAGTGCGAAAATGAAACCGTCGCGAGCACCGCTACCACCAGTACCGCGAAGCGACGTTGTTGCAACTTGCACACCGTCAGCCGTTTCGGTGACACCATACGCCACCTTGCCGAAAGAGCCATTGAGCGTTGTAAAATCGAATACACCGTACCATTCGCTAGATTGCATCAGGCCAGAAAAGAACACAACCGCAAACGCCAGAGCAACGTAGCACCCCAGTGTAACTTTACGCTCAGTTTGAACAGGAATTTTCATAACATTACCTACACATGTGGAACTTAACACATATGTTCACCTGAATAATGTGCTAGAGAGATGATCAAAATCAATCCGCCTGCCGAACATTATCGCGACTCAGTTATGAAGTTTTGTTTTATGATTCCAATCACAATTGAAAGATAATAAAAATTTGTGCCAACAATTAGGTATTTTAATCTATATCGATAGCTCACGACTTCTTCATCAACTCAACAAATGATTCTGACGAATATTGCTTTCTACAACATTCATGACGTACTTCATACTTTGGCATTGAGGCAATATCGATTAACTCGAAAGTAACATTCAGCCACGAAATTTAGGTTAGGATGGCCCGGTCATATGTAAACGGCATAAACCAGAATTAACAGGACTATACGACCCATTGTTACGCTCACAATATAAAATAGCCAAATGGACACTCGCCCTCGTGCTTTGGGTGGTGATGATATGCTTAAGCCAAAATTCTGGTTTCTCGAAAAGCTGCCCGAAGGCTCACCAAATACAGAGTCAGCAAGATGAGAGTGTGAATTTATCACCATCTTGCGACCTTTCAGAAAAGCTGGTTCAAGCGTACCAACATCAGTTTGATCATATTCTTATTCCATTTTTTCTGTTTGCTTTGATTGTGGCGCTGCCGATGACAACCACAGCAATTCGTTATCTGGAATACACAGAACCGATACCGGAAAAGTATCGGGTTCACCTAAAACTTTGCGTGTTTAGAGAATAAAGCCAGCAAGGCGAGAGACCTTTCTGCCTGACTTTTGTACATATTTTATTCACTTCACATAACAAACAACGAAATTTAAAAGTTTTAGGAAATATTATGACATTCACTCGTACACTTTTGGCGTTAACGATGGCTATCGTATCTGCCGTATCTTTCGCATCAGAAAAGACCGCAGAACAAAAGCTAGAGGAAGTTAATCAGATACTAAAAGATAACCCTCAAATTCTTGATTCATTGCACCAAAACCTTCAAGAGTACATTGCGTATCAACAGTCATTTGGCGACACCTTGAAGGAGGTTCGTCAATATCTAAGTGATGGCAAACATTCCTCTTTTGGTGCTGAAAACCCTGAGTTAACCATTATTAACGTAACAGACTACAGCTGCCCTTTTTGTAAACGTTTAGAAGGAGAGCTGGTCAAAGTTGGTAAGGAATATCCGCAGGTAAAAGTGCTTAACCTCAATGTCTCTTTTAAAGAACAATACGAGAAGAACGGTTACAACTCGGCAAGTTACGCATTAAATGTTTGGCAAAACCAGCGAGATAAATACGAACAAGTGCATGAGTTATTGGTGAAAAAACCGGGCGCACATGACGCACGTTCCTTAAATCAAATCGCAAAAAAAACGGGGACAGAAGCACAGCTTGTCGACGACAAAGAGACCAAGGCGTTGCTTGATAAAAACTATCAGTATTTCACGCAACTTGGTTTACGCGGCACGCCTGCGTTGATCATTAATGATCAAGTCATTCCTGGCTATGTGCCGTTTGACGAGCTAGAAAAAGTCATCGACCAAGAACTGGCGAACTAATACAACAAAGCCCTTCCCTGATAACTCAAGGAAGGGCTTTTTCTATCTAGGCTTAAAACGAAGTTCTAACTACTTGTCGCGACCCACAAACGCCACAACGACTTTGTCATTGCCAAGCGAGCGAGAGAACACGTACGCGCCTTCTTGTTCAATTACTTGATGCTGACCCGCACCAATCGCTGGGTGCGCTTTACGGAACTGACCAAGAGTTTGCCAGTGTTTGAGCAGCGCTTGCTTCTCATCAGATAGCTTCCATACCATGTCAGAACGAGTGCCTTGGTGGAAATCGTCCGCGTAAGGACCAATGTTACGACCAACTTCATCACCATAATAAACCTGAACAGCACCAGGACTCAGAAGCAGTGCATTCGCGGCGTTACGCTGCATACCGTAATCTTTGAAGCGAGAGAAGAACAGCTCGGTATCGTGAGAAGACATGTAGCTCACAGGGTTAAAGTCTTTCTCATTGGCGATAGTGTCCGCATAGCTTTGGTAAGTGTCTGCCATTTGGCTGAAACACGCCGCGCCTTTATCTAATTTCTTCTGCATGTCGAAGTTAATCAACGCATCAAAGCCATCGTCAAAGTAAGGGCTGCGATAAGCGGTATGTCCCCATACTTCACCCATCATCCAGAATGGCTGACCTGACTTACCGTTCTCTTTACGCCACTGCTCAAGGCTGCTTGAAGCCTCTTCTTTCAAGCGTTTCCACACATCGCCTTCAACGTGCTTCACCGTATCGACACGGTAACCATCAATGCCAAAGCGTTTCACCCAATCAGTTTGCCACTCAATTAGGTAGTCCGAGACGGTGTAATTGTCGCGCGCCTCTACGCGAGTACCAGGGTTATCCAATAGCCACTGCGCGGGCTTCACGGCTTTGTCTGATTCGGTGATAAAGTCAGGTAAACCCGCCAATGACATAGTGATATCACTGCTGCCCGGAGCTGGGTATCCCGGTAGACCTGTTCTTACCCAGTCACCGCCCCACCATTTCGACCAGTTTGGACTCTGGTAATCAATATTCTGGTGATAGCTATGCCAATTTTCACCCGCTTTTGGTTGCCAGTCACCCCACTTATTCGGTAAATCAGCGTTTGGTTTTAACACCTCAATACCGTCAAATTGCAAATCGGCTAACGTTGAGTAACCGGTGTGGTTGATTACTGCGTCCATCAAGACTTTAAGGCCACGTTTGTGTGCCTCTTCCACCAGCTTTTTCAGATCAGCTTCGTTACCGAAGTTCTCATCAATCTTGGTAAAGTCACGCGTCCAGTAACCGTGGTAAGCGTAGAATGGGAATGAGCCGCTATCGCCGCCGCCAACAAAGCCGTGCACTTGTTCAACGATTGGCGACAACCAAATCGCATCTGTACCTAGGCTCTTGATGTAATCTAGCTTTTCGATCACGCCTTTTAGATCACCGCCGTGGAAGGTGCCGATCTCTTCTTTGCCGTCTTTCTTGCGTCCATAGCTGTTGTCATTGCTCGTATCAGCATTCTTGAAACGGTCGACCATCACGAAGTAAATGTTGGCATTGCGATAATCAAACGATACTGCTTCTTTGGTTTTCTTCACTGGCTCTAGTAGCACCAACCCGCCTGAATCTTTGCTTGGCGTCAGCGATACTTGCTGATCTTTTACTTCGACCATTTGCCCAGAGTAAGCATCACGCAACTTGGTGCCATCGGGGAAACTGTCACCCAGCGCAATGGTGACTTCGCCGCCTTGATAAACCTCACATTGCACTTGTGGGATTGGGCGTTTGAATTCTGTCTTCGCGGCTTTCTTAGGTTCACGCTTGAAGCGCAGTGTTTTCGCTTCCGCATCAAAAGCAAAAGAGTAATCGCCAGTAAAGCGGATTTTTAACGGCAGTTCCGTTGGCTTTCCGCAGTTCAGCGCGATAGGTTTATTGAATTTGACCTTCTGGCCATCAGGCGCGACACAGTCGCCTTCAACACCCGTAATTTTGAGCGTGTATCCATCTTTGGTTAAGGGCACAACCAAAGGCTGCTCTGCATTTAAAGGAAAGTCACGGCTGTTGGTCGTGGTCGAAATGGTGATGTTTGGCTCGGCGATGGCACTTGCCGATGCAAGCAATAAGGTAGTCGTAATCAGATTCAGTTTCATCGTTCAGTCCATTGGTTGCGCATAGGCGCAGTATTCGTGTTGTATTTTTATTCACACTAATAGTAAATGGATGAAAAACTGAGCACATCATTCTGAAAGGCTACGCCCTAAAGCTTGTGACGCTTCACATTTTATTGATATAGGGGCGTAGTTCTATTTAAGTGCAATAGATTGAGGGAGTTAAAGTTGCACGCTGCCAAGATTGCTCATTTGATTCATCGCCCATCTTGTGCGGCGAGCAGTGTACTCACTTTGTGGGTAGACTTTGATTCGATATGGGTTTGGCAACACAACGGCTAAACGCGCTGCTTGCCACTTCGAGAGTTGCTTTGCACTGACACCAAAGTAATTCTGCGCCGCTGCTTCGGCTCCGTAAATACCGGGACCAAATTCAACCACATTTAGATACACTTCTAGAATACGCTCTTTACTCCACATCAGCTCCATCAGTAAGGCAAAGTAAAGCTCGTAAGCCTTGCGAACGTAGGAGTGAGAAGGAAACAAAAACACATTTTTCGCAGCCTGTTGGGTAATAGTGCTCGCGCCTCTCGACGGACCATTATTACCAGCCTCGGAAATCACGTCGAATAGCGATTCGAAATCGACACCATAATGATGAGGGAATTTTTGATCTTCGGTCGCAATCACCGCTAACTGCATATTTTTTGAAATACGCGACAAGGATACCCATTCGTGTTGGCTGCTGTCTGGATAGTTCTTTGGTGGGGCAACAATACGGCTTAACTTCCACCCCCATATTGGTGGATCGACATATTTCACCAAACCAACCAAAACGACTGGGGCGATCAGCAATATCAACACCATTTTAAATAGAAATGACTTAAGCCTTTTCAACATGTGTAGTTCCCCAATGCATTAGCGATTGATGATAAACAAACCCGTGAGCTTGCCTGATTCAATCAAGAACAACAAGTTTTAGAGGTAAAAAGTAGGTCAAAAAAAGCCCGATTTACAATGTAAAACGGGCTTAGAATTTGATTAGACTAAATTATTTGTGCAGCTTGTAGAACACGGTTGAAAGTGGAGGCAAACGAAGCTCAAGTGATTGAGGCAGTGATTCACTTTCAACTTTTTCCGTTTTCACAATGGTCAGCACTTTAAAATCGCTGCCGCCGTATTTGCTGTCGTCCGTGTTCAGCAGCAGTTCGTATTGACCTGCATTTGGAACACCTAAACGGAAACGCTCGTGTGGTACGGGCGTAAAGTTGGTGATGATGAGAATACGCTCACCCTCTTTACTGATACGCTCGTGCGCTAGGATACTCGCATCCGCTTCGTCTTGTAGACGCCACTCAAAACCAGCAGGAACACAATCTTGATCGTGCATCGCCGCTTCATTTCGGTACAAGTGGTTCAAATCTCGCATCAGCTTTTGGACACCTTGATGACGCTCATATTCCAGCAAGAACCATTGCAACTGATCATCGTGGTTCCACTCCGCCGTTTGGCCGATTTCCGCGCCCATGAAGTTCAGCTTTTTGCCCGGTTGACCATACATGTAACCGTAGTATGCACGTAGGTTTGCAGTTTGCTGCCATTCATCACCCGGCATCTTGTTATGGATAGAGCCTTTGCCGTACACCACCTCATCGTGAGAGAGAGACAAGACGTAGTTCTCGCTGTGCGCATAAACCAGCGGGAATGTGATGGTATTGTGGTGGTATTTGCGGTGAACAGGATCTTCTTTGATGTATGAAAGACTGTCGTGCATCCACCCCATATTCCACTTGAAGCCAAAACCTAAACCACCCATAAAGGTTGGCGCAGACACGCCCGGAAACGCCGTTGACTCTTCCGCAATCGTCATCGCATTCGGGAAGTGCTTGTACACTTCTTCGTTCATCCATTTTAAGGTTGCGATTGCGTCGTAGTTTTCGTTGCCACCGTCGACGTTTGGTACCCACTGATCGTGACTACGTGAATAATCGAGATAGAGCATCGACGCGACAGCGTCCACGCGAATGCCATCGATATGGAATTGTTCAAACCAGTACAGCGCATTCGATACAAGGAAGCGACGCACATGTTCACGGCCTAAATCATAGATGTATGAGTTCCAGTCTTGGTGCCAACCGCGACGCGGATCTGGATCATGGAACAGAGGCGTACCATCAAAGTTCGCTAAACCATGATCATCCGATGGGAAGTGCGCCGGTACCCAATCCAGCACAACACCGATACCTGCTTGGTGACACGCATCCACGAAGAATTTGAAATCATCAGGGGAGCCAAAGCGGCTAGTTGGTGCAAACAAGCCAACAGGTTGATAGCCCCATGAGCCATAGAATGGATGCTCAGACACAGGCATCAGTTCAACGTGGGTGTAGCCCATATCCACAAGGTATGGCACCAACTGCTCCACGAGTTCGCGGTAGTTCAGGAAATCACCTTTCTCGTCGCGCTTCCATGATCCAGCATGTAGCTCGTAAAACGATAACGCTTCATCACGCTTTTGCGTCACTGCACGGTTTTGCCATTTCGCATCTTGCCATTGGTAACGCTTGTGATCGTAAGTAATGGACGCGAACGATGGGTATTGCTCAGAGTAGAAACCCCAAGGGTCTTGTTTATGAGGAAGCCCTTCCCCATTTGGCCCTTTGAGCTCAAATTTGTATTGTACCCCCTCTTCCAGACCAGGAATGAATAGGCCCCAGATACCGTAGTCTAGGCGTTGCATTGGATGACGACGGCCATCCCATTGGTTGAAGCAACCCACAAGGCTAACAGCAGATGCATGTGGTGCATAAACAAGGAAACGCACACCAGAGATGTTTTCACCGCCACGTTCTAGCGTGACAAAGTGTGCGCCCATGTAGTGATACATGTCTTTTGGCGTATGCAGATGCTCGTACTCTTGGTAGATATTGTGGTACTGGTACGGGTCATCAATAATTTGTTCAACACCATTCCAATCGACCGCTAAACGGTAGTGGGTCAGGTGTAAATCGCGTTGCTCTTTTAAGATGAAACCGCTGTCGCCATCACGCTCAAGCGCCACGCGAGGTTCACCATTAACAAGCAGTTCAACCTTGTTTGCGCCCGGCATCCAAACTCTCAGCGAAGCTTCGTCGTCAATGAAAGGACCCAGCGCCGCAAATGGATCTGAGTAAGCCGCCTCAGCAAGCAGTTCGTATGCGCGTTCGTGTTGTTTCTTTATTTTCTTGGTTTTGGTGGTTTTCAAATCTTTCTCCCTAGAGCCAACATCCTTTTCAAGACCAGAGATCTGAATCAAACATCGGTTTCTCCACAGCCAACGTTGTGAACTCACAAAAAGACTCCGCTTCTCACATTCGTTGCGTAAACGGCGTCAAAATACAAAAATGCCCGCTATTGTCGCGGGCATAATAACGGTACTTCATCCTAACGGATTGTGTTTTAGGAATGAGTGACCTAGACGGAACTTTCGTACCTCTGAGCTAACAAAATTGGTAATCAGCTCGTCCATCTACGCCACTCTAGGCATCTTACTTACTCGCCTGTGCACGAACTTCAGTAAGGCGTTTAGAAATACGATTCACATCTTCACGGCTGAAGATTTCATCTAGGTTCATCGACAATTTACGACGCCAGTTTGGATACTCATCCACCGTACCAGGAATATTGACCGGTTGATCCATTTCTAGCCAGTCTTCAAGCTGAACACTAAGCAGTGCAGAGTCACCCGCGGCTACGTGCAGTTGCAGCGCTTCGCTTAGGTATGAATCCATTGGCACGTACTGAGCATCATGACCAATGCCTTCTGGCAAATAGCCATGCCAGCGAACACTGTCTAGAATGCCTTGTTTGCACTTCAAGCGATCAGCGAATAGGCCTTCCAACTGCTGCTCATCAGGGTACAGACCAATCTCACGCCCCATCTTCAAGTCATCACAGTGCCAGAAACCGCGTAGTGTTGGCATATCGTGCGTACACAGCGCAGCCATAGACTGCTCAGCGTAGTGCTTCGGAGAAATAAAGCCACCGTCGTCTTTTGATGTTTCGAAGAAGAAGACTTTGTACGAATGCACACCCGCATCACGAAGGATATCAACGATTTCATCAGGTACAGTACCCAAGTCTTCACCGATTACAGAACACTGATGACGGTGAGATTCCAACGCTAGGATTGCTAGCATGTCTTCCACTGGGTAGTACAAGTATGCGCCTTCTGTCGCTTTCTCGCCTTTTGGAATCCACCAAAGGCGAAGCAGGCCAAGTACGTGGTCGATACGCAATGCACCACAATGCTTCATGTTAGCACGTAGCAATTTGATGTAAGCGTCGTAGCCAGTCGCTTCTAAAACCTGAGGGTTAAGCGGAGGCAGACCCCAGTTTTGGCCTAGTGGACCAAGTACATCTGGTGGTGCACCGATGCTTGCATCCAATACTAGCGCGCCTTCATCAGCCCATGTTTCACTACCAGAATCAGCAACACCAACCGCAAGGTCACGGTACAAACCCACAGCCATGCCTTTTTCTTCGGCTAGCGCTTGCGCTTCTTTGATTTGATCGTCTGCGATCCATTGCAGGTACATGTACAAGTGAACACGATCTTGGTTATCCTTGATGTACTTCTGAGTACCAGCTGCGTCGAATGTGCGGTATTTCTCAGGGAATACAGGCCAACCCCACATGTTTGCATCTTCTGCATGTAAATCAGCATGAAGTGCATCGAATGCAGCTTGATGTAGCAAGCTGTCGCCGCCTTTTTCAACAAAGTCCAAGAAGGCACGAGCGCGATCGGTGTTTTTGTCTAAATGGCGAGCTTTAAACTCACTGAATAGTAGCGGAAGAACGCTCATTTTTAGTTGCGAAACTTCGGTGTAATTCACCCAATGAGAGTCTCGCGCTTTTTGTAAACGTTGTTGGAACTCTGCGCTACCAACACGCTGTTGTGCTTCTGCACTTAGCGCGAATTCAGGTACAGAGCTTACGTCGATGTACATGATGTTCAACCAACGACGAGAAGACGGGCTGTATGGGCTTGCCCCTTCTGGATTCGCAGGGAACAGCGAGTGAATAGGGTTCAAGCCAATGAAGTCACCGCCACGAGAGGCAATATCACTCACCAGTTGTTTTAGGTCGCCAAAATCACCGATGCCCCAGTTATGCTGAGTACGCAGTGTGTAAAGCTGGATACTAGGACCCCATAGCTTTTTGTGTTGGTTTAGATCGTCTTGTTTGAAACACGCTTTCGGCGTAATGATCAATGACATCTCGTAAGGTGTTTTACGACGCTTACGACTGATGATCAGTTTGTGATAACCCCAAGCCAAGTTCTTTGGCAATGCAAACACTAGAGGGCCACCCTCAGCACGCTCATCACGAACAATTTGGGACTGAAGATAGCCTTCAAGTACCTCTCCTTGTTCTGTTTCTAAACGCCAGCTGAATTCACTCTCACGAGCACTCGTACCTAGGTTTAGTTCCACTTCGACTGGTTCGCCGTCGCGTAAAACAAGAACAGGGGCTAGTACGTCTTTTTTATGTTTCTTTTCAGCAGAAGCCAGTAGTTTTTCATCACTGCTAGTATCGTAGCCAAGCGAAGCGAGCAAGCGGCGTAGCGTCTCCTCAGACACTTTAGCCTCATCTCCCCAAGCACTGACATAGCTATCAGCCAATCTCGCCATTTCCGCGACTTTCTTTAATGCTGTTTGTTCTTTCATCGCTTTCTCCGAAGGTAATACCAACACCTTCCATGTAGGGTTTTATTGTTATCAATAACTTCTTTTGGAAAATGACCAAAGGTAGCGCTTGGCTACCTTGGTCTTAACTAGGTTCTATTAGCGTTTCACCGCTTCAAGTTTCCAGATATTGTTCACGTAGTCTCGGATTGAGCGGTCTGACGTGAACTTGCCAACAAGGGCGGTATTAAGAATGGCCTTCTTCGCCCAGCCAGCTTGATCTTTATATTGTTCGCTCATGTCTTCGTGCGCTTTCACATACGATGCGAAGTCCGCAAGACATAGGTATGGGTCACCGCCATCCAGCAGGCTATCGTACGTTGCACGTAGTAGGCCCGGTTGACCTGGAGTGAATTCTTCACCCAGTAGTAGGTCCATGGACGCTTTGAGTAGGTGATCCGCGTTGTAGTAGTCAAATGGGTTATAACCTTGAGCTTTTAGCGCTTTCACACCTTCAACGTCTAGACCGAAGATGTAGATGTTCTCATCGCCCACTTCTTCACGAATTTCAACGTTCGCACCATCCATCGTACCGATAGTTAGGGCACCGTTTAGCGCCATCTTCATGTTACCTGTACCTGATGCTTCTTTACCCGCTAGCGAGATTTGTTGAGAAACGTCAGCCGCAGGGATAATGATTTCAGCCATGCTCACGCGGTAGTCAGGGATGAATACCACTTTCAGCTTGTTACCGATGCGAGGATCGTTGTTCACCTTGTCTGCAATCTTGTTGATTGCGAAGATGATTTCTTTCGCTAGGTGGTAACCCGGTGCTGCTTTTGCTGCGAAGAACACAACGCGTGGCGTACACTCAAAACCTGGTTCATTAAGAATACGGTGGTACAGAGACAGTACGTGTAGCAAGTCTAGATGCTGACGTTTGTACTCGTGCAGACGCTTGATTTGAACATCGAAGATTGCATTAGTATCGAGCTCGATACCCATGTTCTCTTTCACCCAAGTTGCTAGGCGTTCTTTGTTCTCTTTCTTCACTGCCATGAATTCTTTTTGGAATGTCGCGTCAGTAGCGTACTTCGCAATACCTTCAAGTTGCTCTAGTTTCGCTGGCCATTCTGGGCCGACTTTCTCAGTGATAAGCTGAGACAGACCTGGGTTACAGAACTTCAACCAGCGACGTGGCGTAATACCGTTCGTTACGTTGTGTAGACGTGTCGGGTACATTTCGTGGAACTCTGGGAATAGGTCTTTCTTAACCAATTCAGAGTGAAGTGCTGCTACACCGTTTACTGCGTAAGAGCCGATTACACATAGGTTTGCCATACGAACCATGCGGTGGAAACCTTCTTCGATGATAGAAAGCTTCTGTTGCTTCGCGACATCACCCGGCCACATTGCACGTACGTCTTGTAGGAAGCGGTGGTTAATCTCGTAAATGATCTCCATGTGACGTGGTAGCAGGTGCTGGATTAGCGACTCTGGCCATGTCTCTAGTGCTTCTGGAAGTAGCGTGTGGTTGGTGTACGCAAATGTCTTAGAGCTGATTTCCCAAGCCGCTTCCCAAGCTAAACCTTTTTCATCCATCAGGATGCGCATTAGTTCAGGAATCGCAATCGTTGGGTGTGTATCGTTAAGCTGGATAGTCTCTTGCTTAGGTAGATCCGCTAGCGAGTAGCCCGCAGCTTCGTGGCGACGTAGGATGTCACGTACAGACGCTGCTGAGTGGAAGTACTGCTGCATTAGACGCAGTGTTTTACCTTTCTCGTGGTTGTCGTTCGGGTAAAGCACTTTAGTGATGTTACCTGCGTCGATCAGTGCGTGCTGAGCTTCGAAGTAATCACCATTGTTAAAGCTTGCTAGTGAGAATGGTGCAATCGCCTGACATTCCCAAAGACGTAGCGGGTAAACCGTGTCTGATTCGTAACCCACAATTGGAAGATCCCAAGGCATTGCTCTTACTGTCATGCCTGGTACCCATTTGCGAACTTCTTTACCGTTCTCGTTAATCACTTCAACGTGACCGTAAAAACCGATCTCTTGCGCAAGTTCTGGACGCGCAATTTCCCAAGGGTAGCCTTCTACACCGCGCCATGCGTCAGGTGCTTCTTGCTGGCGACCATCTTTGAATGACTGTTTAAATAGACCGTATTCGTAATGTAAACCATAGCCGACAGTTGGGAATTCTTGTGCCGCACATGAATCCATGAAACACGCAGCCAGACGACCAAGGCCACCGTTACCCAATGATGGGTCGCGCTCTTCTTCTAGCAGATCAGTTAGGTTGTAACCCAGTTCAGCCATTGCTTCTGTTACTTGTTCATACAGACCCATGCTGATTAGGTTGTTACCCGTCAAACGACCGATAAGGAATTCTAGCGAAAGGTAGTTAACGCTCTTCGCACTTTTAATGCGTGGATCTTCTTCTGTCGCAAGCAAATCTAGAGTAGTAAATTCAGCCAGAGCATGCCCCATTGCTAGGTACCATGCGCGGCTGTCTGCGTTTTCAATCGTATGAGCGTAAGTTACAGATAGGTGTTTCTTTACGCTTTCTTGGAACGACTTCTTGTCAAATTGTTTTTGTTGAGTAGGTTTCATTACGAAATTCTCACGTCTTTTGGTAATTCATCTGCCATACATCGTGCATTTACCTCTGTGAATAAACATCCTCCTAATTCTCATCCTTTGAAGGAGGAGGGCTGAGGGCGTAGAGGGGGTACCATTGCTAGGTTAGTGATCCAAATCTCAACAAAGTGAACTTTGCACCAGTTCTTAGTGATTTTGATCACAATGGAATGTGAGAAAGGTTAAAACCCGTTCATGACGCTTTTTATAGTCCACTCATCTGATGATGTGAAAATTGTAATATCGGTCACATTAACTCGGTCAGCGTAGAAGAACTTTTCGTAATCTATGTGCAACGCGATCTTAACGCTAACGAAACAAACGATATTTAAGTGACGACAATCACAAATAAAGGGCGTAGTTGATGGTAAATCCATCAACCCTTGAGAATTAGGAAGTGGATCAAAGTAACGAACATTTCTGATGTCGTAACATCCCTCTCAGCTCACAGGATTGTACGCTTTTTATACAAACTAGAATTAGGCGATGTGAGTTATTTCTAGTTTTCGCTAGCTTTTATATTTAAGTGACCGTATGGAATGGTTTTTCAGACGGACGCAAGCCCCAATAGTAGCGACATTATCCGGTATTCAAACAGTGTTTTTGATGCTGATGGCATCATTCAGTAAGACGGCTTTCAAGGGGGCTTTACTAGAATGATCACGTTGCTGTCATTTGGGTATACATAAATAAGGACATAACTACTAATGTGGATTCCATCTAAGCTTACTCGACCAGGACGCCTGCACAATGCCATCGTGCGCCCACGAGTGTTGGACTTACTACAGCAAGCGCCTTACTACAAATTGGTTTTATTCCGATCCCCAGCAGGTTACGGAAAAACAACAATGGCAGCGCAGTGGCTATCCGATAAGCCAAACGTCGGTTGGTACAGCATTGATGACAGCGATAACGACGGCTTTCGCTTTGTAAACTATCTGCTTCAAGCATTAAACAAAGCCACCAACTTCAGTTGCGCTAACGCACAAAAACTGGCGGAAAAACGTCAGATCTCGTCTTTACGCTCCCTATTTAGCGAAGTATTCGCAGAAATGGCTGACTTTCATCAAGAGTGTTACGTGGTGCTTGATGACTACCATTTAATCACGAATGATGAAATCCATGAATCCATGCGTTTCTTTTTAAAGCACATGCCAGACAACCTCACCGTTGTGGTAACCAGTCGTGCAGCGCCGCCTCTAGGCACTGCAAACTTACGTGTTCGTGATTTAATGATCGAAATTGGCAACGAGATGTTGGCGTTTGATACCGAAGAAACCACTCGCTTCTTTAACCAGCGTATCGCCGATGGTATTGATGAAGACATGGCGAACAGCCTAAGAACCTATGTTGAAGGTTGGCCATCGGCGATGCAGTTGATCGCATTACAAGCCCAACATCAAAACCGCACATTGGCGCAAACTGTAGAGTCGGTATCGCAGTTCAATCACGCGCACTTGTGGGATTACTTGGTCGAAGAAGTGTTTGACTTACTCGATCACGAAACTCGTCACTTTTTAATGCAAGTATCCGTGCTTGACCACTTCAATGATGAGTTAGTGTTTGCCCTTACCCAACGCGAAGACGCACTGGGAATGATTGAATCGCTTAACCGTTACGGCTTATTTATTTACCCGCTCGAAGGGGAACAGAACTGGTTCCGGTTCCATAACTTATTTGGCGAGTTTTTATCTCATGAGCGCCAAGCTCGTATTCCTCAGCAAGAAAAAGATCTCCACCGCAATGCTGCTATCGCTTGGTTACAACAAAAAGCACCACACCAAGCGATTCATCATGCACAAAAATCGAATGATAAGGACTTAGTGGTAGAGATCCTAAACGAATTCGGCTGGAAGATGTTTAACCAAGGCGAACTCAGCACACTGGAAAGCTCAATTAACAAGTTGGACGATGATCTGTTGTTCAGCCACCCAAAACTTACGATGCTCCGAGCATGGTTGGCTCAAAGTCAGCATCGTTATAACCAAGTGGGCCACCTGCTTGAAGAAGCGGAAGAGGAACACAAAAAGCGTAACATTGCGTTAGATATTCATTATCAAGGTCAAGCAAACGCGTTGCTTGCTCAAGTGGCTATCAACAGTAACCAGCCAGAAAAAGCTCTCGAATTAGCGGAGTTAGCGCTTAGCCAACTTGATAACACAATTTACCGTAGCCGAATTGTGGCGACTTCGGTTGTTGGTGAAGTTAACCACGTGCTAGGTAAACTAGACCGTGCTTTGCCAATGATGCAACAAACTGAAAAGCTAGCTCGTCAGTATCAGGTATACCACCAAGCGTTATGGGCAATATTGCAGCAAAGCGAGATTTTAATTGCACAAGGTTACGTGCAAGCTGCCTTTGAACTACAAGATTCCGCATTCCGTCTGATTGAAGATCAGCAGCTTCAGCATGTTCCTCTTCATGAATTTTTGCTGCGTATTCGCGCGCAAGTACTTTGGTGCTGGAACCGACTTGATGAAGCGGAAGAATGCGCGTACAAAGGTCTGCAAATTCTCGAAAACCATTCACCAAGCAAGCACTTACATAGCTATTCGATGTTGGCGCGTATTGCGATTGGACGCGGTGAATTAGACAAAGCCGGTAAATTCATTGAGCATATACAGCACTTGATGAAACAGTCGACTTACCACGTAGATTGGACTGCAAACGCTTCACTATCGTTGATTCTATTTTGGCAAGCGCGCGGGAATACCGATGCAATGCAAGAATGGCTCAACACTGCGGTTCGTCCTGAATCGGCATGCAACCACTTTTCTCAATTGCAATGGCGTAACATTGCCCGCGCCCACATTAACTTAGGCCAATATACCGACGCTCGTGCTGCGTTAGATTTCCTCCAAGGTGAAGCTCGTCGCACTAACCTAATCACAGATACTAATCGCAACTTAGTGGTTGAAGCGGTCCTTTCTGCTCGCCAAAAAGATGAGGAGCAAGCCAAGGCACTGTTAAAAGAAGCATTAGTAATGACGAACCAAACTGGCATGGTCGGAAACTTCCTGATTGATGGTGCAACCATTGGCGGTCTGCTGGAGAAGTTGAGCCTCCGCCATGAACTGGGCGATCTTGAGCGTCACCGTGCTCAACAGTTAATGAAGGACATTTCATCGAATCAACGTAGCCGGTCGATTCACTTTGATGAAGACTTTATTGAAAAGTTGGTGAATCACCCTAATGTGCCAGAGCTAGTACGTACCAGCCCATTAACACAACGCGAATGGCAGGTTCTGGGACTGATTTATTCAGGCTTTAGTAACGAGCAAATCGCACAAGAGCTGGATGTGGCAGGTACGACAATTAAAACCCACATTCGCAACCTGTACCAAAAGCTTAATATTGCTAATCGTAAAGAAGCCATTGTGACAGCTGAAAACTTGCTGCAGTTGATGGGATACTGAACTGCTCGATAAACGGGTTAAAACGTAAAGTAAAACACAAGGGTTGGCGTAACACGTCAGCCCTTTTTTATGACTGACAGTAAGAGAAGTGCAATTTGCAAAGCACGTAAGTAACGTTGTTCATATAAAAAAATAGCCAACCGCAATAATCGCGATTGGCTTATATTTAGTGTGAACAAATTGTATTCACTAACAACGTCAGTTGGCTAGGTGACCCTCGGCTTAAGAAGGGTCGAGCAGTATTATGCATTAATCATGCCAAAATGCAAAGACTTATTTTTGGGCACAAGATCTCATATAAGCTGGATTTGTTCACGCGCAAATTATCAAAATGCAATTTGATAATGCAAATTGCAATTGCATAATGCAACCAAGATTAATAATTGATAGTAGAGTTAATCATCTCAAAAATGTAAACCAAGCATTAAAAGCTCGTTACGGCGGCATTGTCTCTTGGCGGGTAATAAAGATAGGCAATAGATTGGATATAAAACCAAGTAGTTACAGCACTATTTCATACTTTTTTCATCGCAATGTTTGTATACTCTCTGCCATCGAAACGACTTAGCATTAGAGCAATGAACTACTTAATTACTTTCTTCAAGGGAATCGCCATGGGTGCAGCAGATGTTGTACCTGGTGTATCTGGCGGCACCATCGCGTTTATCACTGGTATTTACGATACGCTGCTTGAAAGCATTCGACGCATTAACCCCTCACTTTTCTCTATCTGGCGAAAAGAAGGGGTTAAAGCCGCGTTTAATCACATCAACGGATTCTTCCTTATCGCTCTGTTTGCCGGCATTTTCACCAGTATTGCAACGCTAGCAAAGTTGATTACTTGGCTTCTTGACACACACCCGATCCCACTCTGGTCATTTTTCTTTGGCCTGATTTTGGTCTCTGTGTATCACATTATTCGTCAGGTTGAGCAACGCGATCTTGTCCGCTTTGTCATTCTGCTCGTTGGTGTCGGGTTTGCTTATAGTATTACTGTGCTCAAACCTTTACACATGGAACCAACGGCCATTAACACCTTATTCGCTGGAGCTATCGCGATTTGTGCGATGATCTTGCCGGGTATCTCTGGCAGTTTTATTTTGCTGCTGATTGGCATGTATGCTCCTGTATTAGCCGCAGTGAAAGGTTTTCAAGTCGATACATTAGCGCTATTTTTGTCTGGCTGCGTGATCGGTTTACTGTCCTTCTCTCACTTATTGTCGTGGTTACTACGCAAGTTCCGTGATTTCACCCTGATGTTTTTGACTGGATTAATGATTGGTACGTTGCCAAAGATTTGGCCATGGAAAGAAACCATCACTTGGCGCACCAATTCGAAGGGCGAACAAGTGCCATTGCTACAGCACAACCTATCACCATTTGAATTTGAACACGTGACATCACAACCTTCTCAGTTAGTACTTGCTGTCGTAATGATGCTTGCAGCCATTGCTCTGGTTTTGGGTCTAGAGAAATTCGCAGATTCAGATAAATAACTTTGGTATCAAACACATACTGAACCAAATAAAAACGGAGCCAATTGGCTCCGTTTTTATCTATTGGCTAAGGGCAAAAACATCTCAATTGAAAACTCTGCTGTATTTGATGCAATAAAGTCCGTCGCGTTACTAAGAAGCTGGTCACCGAGGTATAACGCACAATTTACCGAGGTCACGAGTTGGCGAGCGGCGCATCTGTGCTACGATGCTCGTAATGTTAAGTGATAAATGCTGAACCTTAATGAAACTGTTACAAATCGCCGCTGTTTCAGCCGCATTAGTTGCGGGATTTTATGCCCCGACTCTAATAAAAAACTTTTCTTCTTCCACTCAAAGCAAGTCAATAGATGAATACTGCTTTCTCTCTACAACCTCTTGCGTCCAAGAAAATGTTACGATGACGCTAAACTCAGAAACTGCTCAACCCTTGGTTCCTACCACTCTAAATGTTGAGTGGCATACAAGCGATGCTAAGCAACTCATCCTAAGTCTTTCAGGAAGAGAAATGGAGATGGGTGAGCCTAAGTTTTTGCTGAAGCAAATCGCTCCTGGCCAATATCAAGGTGACATCATTCTCCCAGTTTGCACGGAGGATGCAATGACTTGGGTTGGTGAACTCAGTGATGGAGAGAATACCGTTTACCCTGCTATAAAAATGCAAAGATAAGGAATCGTTATGAGCCGCAATTGGTCCCTATTTCTCGTAGCTGCTTTCGCACTCGGGTTTGGCGTAAAGAGCTATTTAGATAATCAGAAAACGAAGCCAGAGCAAGTGGACAGTTCCACCTCTCAACAAACAGTATTGTTTGGGGAAAATAACCAAGCCATCAATATCTTCGATGTGAATGACCCTCGCATCCGAGTCGTCTATTTTGGCTTTACTCGCTGCCCAGACGTTTGCCCAACTTCTCTTGCAATGCTGGCAGGAGCACTGAATCAAATTGACGACGCGCAAAAAGCACAACTACGCCCGATGTTCATTTCTTTAGACCCAGAGCGTGATGAGGCCGATGCATCAGCAAAATATGCCCATTACTTCCATCCAATGATTGAAGGCCTATCGGCACCACTTGATGTAACGACACCTTTGGCACACAACTATGGTGTCATTTTCCGCAAGACAGAATTGGAAGGCTCAGAACTAAAATACACGCTGGATCATAGCTCTTACTTTTACTTCTTGAAGCCGGATGGCACGTTAATCACTAAAGTACCGCATACGCTCTCACCGGCACCGATTGTTGAAGCCATTTCAAAACTAACGACCGAAGACTCTTCAAATGACGGTTAAGTCAGCGCTGAAGCAATTTTTCAATTTCCTAACTCATACCAACCCCAATGTCGAACAAGACGTCGATACGATCATTGACGCCATTGGGGGCATAGAGAACCTGCTAGAAACTGGTGCATGTGCGACTCGGCTGCGTCTTACCCTCAGAGCGACGTCCGTCATCGATAAGAACGCACTCAAGAATCATGGCGCGCATGGCGTCGTGATATTGGATGATCGTCATGTCCAAATCATATACGGCTTAAAAGCCAACACGTATTCGCAGATTATGGAAGAGCGCATCACAAAACAAAGTTAATATTTTTGCAGTATAGCTACCCTCTTTAAAAAAGGGCGGCTATACTCTTTTGGCTTAATTAACTCACTTATTTATTAACCAACGAAGAGGACACAAGATGATTGTATTGAATAACACTAACTGGGCATCGCAAGGGTAACCCTAACAGCACCAACTCTGTGGCATAACCACAACTTCCCCTTCTCTGCCCGGTCTTCACCGGGGTCAACTCTATCCGAATTAGACCCTAATGCGATTTGTATTAAGGCGCTTTGTTGCGTCTGGGATAATTCAATAATGAATCAAACACATACTTTTTGTGACACATTAGTTTCAACTTCAAACCCTCTAAAACAATTGGGTTGGAAACCATTTTTTCAGCAACAACTGACATTAGACGATTACGACAACACTATCTTTGCTCGTGTAATTGCGCATCACCGAAGTGGTTATTTATTGGCAACAGAAACTGGGCAAGTTCATCTTAATGCCCACCATTCTTTACCCAATATGACCGTCGGAGACTGGGTAATCTTAAATGAAGATCAGCAATTTGTTCGCCTACTGGATCGCTTGAGCCTCTTTAGCCGCAAAGCCGCTGGCAGCAAAGTGGCAGAGCAACTCATCGCAGCCAATGTGGATACAGTGTTTATCGTCTGTTCCCTTAACGACGACTTCAATTTAAGTCGTATTGAACGTTATCTTGCCTTGGCTCATGAAGCCGAAGTCGAACCCGTCATCGTGCTTTCCAAAGCCGATTTGTGTGACAATACTGATGAACTAAAAAGCCAAGTACAGAAGCTCGACCCTCTATTAGCGATAGAGACAGTCAACGGCTTAGAAATAGAGAGTGCTTCTAAACTCATGACCTGGTGCAAAGAAGGACAAACCCTCGCTTTTATCGGTTCTTCAGGCGTTGGCAAATCAACTCTTGTTAATGCATTACTCGGGCAACAAGAACAGGCAACTGGGCATATTCGTGAAGACGATAGCAAAGGGCGACATACAACTACATCGCGCTCTATCCATCTATTACCTGATGGCGGCATCTTGATTGATACTCTGGGAATGCGCGAGCTTCAACTAGCAGATTGTGAATCGGGGGTCAGTGAGGCATTTTCTGATATTGAGGCTCTCGCTCAGCGTTGTCGCTTTGGTGATTGCCAGCATCAAACTGAGCCGGGTTGCGCAATTCAAACTGCGATTGAAAATGGCAAACTGGAAGTTCGTCGTTTCAATAACTATCAAAAACTATTGCGAGAACAAGCCTTTAACGGTGCGACTTTGGCAGAGCAACGAGCTCAAAGTCGACAGTTCGGGAAACTCACTCGAAATGCCATGAGTGATAAGCGCAGGCGCCAACAAAGTTATTAATTTGTTGCGTTTGAGTTGTCAATAAAATCAAAGGAGACGAAAGTCTCCTTTTTAACAACTTTATTAAAAACCATTACTCATAACTAATGATAATTTTCAACATAAAAATCTTATTTAAATAACATTGAGCAAACATTTAATCCAAAAACAAACTAAAACTAGACACAAAATATTACCAAGCTAAGATATGTGATATTCAGCAAGAAAATGGCTGAATTTATAAAAACAGGATAATTGATAATCATGTGTCTTAGTGACCAGAAGCAATGCTCACCCCTTGCAATACAAGGGCATTATCGCCGTGTAATGATGGACTATTGCCCTGCCACTCTGGCATAAAATTGCAGGAATGATGTATGCAACACAACAGCCTCGTTGCCCGATATGCTCGTGGTAACCTCGTCGTCCAGATCCTTGTCGGTATCGTCTTTGGTATTTTGCTCGCGACAATTTCTCCAAGCCATGCCGAAAGCGCGGGATTAATTGGTAGCCTTTTTGTCGGTGCGCTTAAAGCGATCGCGCCAATTCTTGTGTTTATTTTGGTTGCCGCTTCAATTGCAAACCAAAAGAAAAACCAACACACTTACATGCGCCCAATCGTTGTACTGTACCTGATGGGTACATTCTTCGCGGCGCTATCAGCAGTGGTTCTAAGCTTCCTTTTCCCGACCAATTTAACGCTTGTCACCGGCGCTGAAGGTGCAACGCCTCCTCAAGGTATTGCTGAAATTCTACGCACATTGTTGTTTAAACTGGTCGACAACCCAGTAAATGCACTAGTAGAAGCAAACTACATCGGCATTCTTGCTTGGGGTGTGGGTCTGGGTCTTGCACTACACCACGCATCGGCAACAACGAAGGCCGTATTTGAAGATCTAAGCCACAGCGTGTCTCACATTGTGCGCTTTATCATTCGTCTTGCACCATTTGGTATCTTTGGCTTGGTTGCTTCAACGTTTGCGACAACGGGCTTTAGCGCGCTAGCAAGCTACGCACACCTTCTGGCGGTTCTTCTTGGCGCAATGATGATCATCGCACTCGTTGTAAACCCGGCGATCGTGTTCGTTAAAACCAAACAAAACCCTTACCCACTTGTATTCCGTTGTCTACGTGAAAGTGGTGTAACAGCGTTCTTCACTCGTTCAAGTGCGGCGAATATTCCAGTAAACATGGCACTATGTGAGAAGCTAAAACTGGACGAGGATACATACTCAGTATCTATCCCTCTAGGTGCGACCATCAACATGGCTGGTGCTGCAATCACTATCACAACGCTAACGCTTGCAGCTGTGCACACTATGGGTATCGAAGTTGATCTACTGACTGCGCTACTTCTAAGTATTGTAGCTGCGGTTTCTGCATGCGGCGCATCAGGTGTTGCAGGCGGCTCTCTACTACTTATCCCACTTGCGTGTGGCCTGTTTGGTATCTCAAACGACGTAGCAATGCAGGTTGTAGCGGTTGGCTTCATTATCGGTGTGATTCAAGACTCTGCAGAAACTGCGCTAAACAGCTCAACAGACGTTGTCTTTACGGCAGCAGTTTGTAAATCAGATCAGCAAAAAGCTCAGTAAGACTGACAGAACAAATAGAAAGGGGAGCCGATGATGGCTCCCCTTTTTTGTTTAATTGCGCTCAATTATGCGGTGACCAGAGCCACTTCTTCAATCGGGAAGTGTTTGCTTGGTTCAACAAACTCTTGCTGCGCCGCGATAGTTTGCAGCTCCCATTCGCCTGCATGATACGTTGCACTTAACACCCCGTAGCACGCGTCATGACAATGTTGGAAAGCTTGTTTAGGAGACCAGCCTTTTAAGAGTCCCGCGGTAAAAATAGCTGAAATAAGATCGCCCACGCCAACAGGTTGTTTAGCAAACTCAAATTGAGGACGCTTCGCAAGGTAAATACCTTCTTGCGTAGCCAATAGCATGTTAAAGCTGCCATTTTCTAGGCAGTAAAGGTGCTTAACTAGCACCACTTTTGGACCTTTCTCTAGCGCACGTTGGCATGCGGTGATCGCATCGTCTAGTGAGTGGATTTCCATCTCAGCAAATTGACTTAGCTCGAATTGGTTCGGAACGATCACGTCCGCCATTGGCATCAAACGCGTTAGAAGATTTTCAGCAATGCCCGGAGCCACAATGCAGCCTTTGTCTGGCGCGCCCATCACAGGGTCGCAAACATAAAGTGCGTTCGGGTTCGCTTGCTTCACTTTCGTCACGGTATCTTCAACAGCAAGGCACTGCTCTGCGCTACCTTGGTAGCCCGTCAATACCGCTTGGCACTTTTCCAGCGCGCCGATGTTACCAAGTCCACGAACTAACTCGCTGATGTCTTCAGCCGCAAACGCTCGCCCAGTCCAGCCTTCTTGATACTGCGTGTGGTTAGAAAATTGAACGGTATGAATCGGCCATACTCCGAAGCCCATGCGTTGCATTGGGAAAACAGCACTGCTGTTACCAGCATGACCAAAAGAAACATGAGATTGTATAGAGAGGATACCTTGCATAGTACCTTACCTCTTATTGTAGTTATCGATAGTTCAAAGACAGCGGCAAGCGCCAGTTTTGCGAAACCAGTAGTGTATCCGACAAACCAAGATTCTCTAACTCAATTCTCCTCGATATCTTCAGAGTAAGTTGGAGCGTTGGTTTTCAACACCATCTTCTTAATTTCCATTTTGTCTTTATTCAGTGCGATTTCTAGGGTATCTCCTTCCCTTATCCTGAGCTGAGCCAGGATTACGCTTGGAATGACTACGGCGGTGTCGTCACCGATTTTAACAGGTTGACTTATCATCTTTCGTCCTCCAAATGTCGAAAATGAGTTTTCACGTCATTGGATGTCTAGCCTCAAATACGTTGAGCTGACTTGGGTTTGGCGTAAATGCCTAAAAACAAAGAGCCTTCCACACCGCGTTTGGGAAGGCTCTTTCTGTATTATTTTTTAATTTGCTAAAGGCTCATGCTTCGCAGCAATCAGACCGTAAGCACTCCAGCCTAGGAAGGTTACGATAGACCCCCACATCATCGCTTCGTAGCCGGAGCCGTAAAGCGCATAGAAGCTGTACAGAGAGCCAATCAGAGCGATAACGTTGGTGGTTTTCATCTCGCGCTCTGGCACGTGCGCCACTTGCTGCATAATAAAGATTGCGCCCATACATAAGATGTAAGGAATAACGTTTGTTACTACCGCTAGGTTAACCAGTGCTTCGAACTGCTCGTTCAGCGTTGGAGAAATCGTCATTAGAGACAATACTGATTGGATGATAGTAATCGCGATCATACCTTTGATCGGTGTGCCGCGTTTGTCCACTTGAGAGAACAATTTAGGGAAGAAGCCCGCATCAGAAGACGATTTGAACACTGACGCGATAGTGAATTGCCAACCCAATAGAGAGCCCGCACAAGCCAATACCGCCATACCCGCAACCACTTTACCTGCTGCTGAGCCAAGCATCACAGACCATACGGTTGAGAATGGTGCGGTAGAAGCGGCAAGCTCAGAGTTTGCAACGATACCAGAACAGATGTTTGTCGATACAATGTAAACCACAGCCGCAATTAGCGTACCGCCTAGCACTGCGATTGGTACGTTCTTCTCTGGATTTTCTACTGCTTCAGAGTTCGCACAAGCTGATTCAAGACCAAGGAATGCCCATAGAGTCATCGCAATAGAAGCACTCACCGCTTCACCAAATGGCAAGCTGTGTGGGTTCCAAGCTTCAATGTACATGGTTGGGTTAAACCAGAACCAACCAACAATACCCAATGAACACACTGGTAGGATTACGCCCCACACGGTGAATGTACCAATTTGACCTGTGATTTTCGCACCACCGAAGTTAGCGAAAGTACAAATCCAAAGAATGGCGATGGTGTACAAACAGGTTTCGACCGGAGATAGGGTCACTTCAAAGAATGCGGAGCCGTAACCCACACAAGTAATCGCGATCGCAATATTCGCAATAAGGAGCGACAAACCGTAAGTCCAGCCCGCCATAAATGCACCCGATTTACCGAATGCATAAGACGCGTAACCGTTCATACCACCGTCACGTTTACTAAAGCGACCACATTTTGCGAACACGTAAGCCAACGCCAAAGAGCCCGCCGCCGTGATCAGCCAAGACAACACAGAAATGGTGCCCACTTGCGCCAGTTTACTTGGCAGCATGATGATACCGGAGCCAGCCATGTTGATGAATGTCAGAATGGTTAACTGCACCACCGACATTTTTTTAGTTTCAGTACTCATAAATTATTCTCCACGAATAAGCGGTTCGCACCGACGCCGGAGCGTGGTGCGAACGGGTAGATTAATCTTTTAGGACATAACAATGTGCGGTAGTGCGACCGTTAACATCTTCAAGGTACACACCTTGAATTTCTGGCGCGAAGCCTGGGAAGCGGTTAATGCCTTCTTCTAGAGATAGGAAGTAATCCACCACCTGTTGAGTCCAGACTTCACCAGTGATCACACAGATAATGCCTGGAGGGTAAGGAAGTGCACCTTCAGCGGCTACGCGGCCCACGGCCTCTTTAAGTGGTAGGTAATTGCATTCACCACGGAAGTATTTGCGTGTTGCTACGTCAGGTTTGTGAACCATTTGTGGGAAGTACTCGCTGCGGAACATCGCTTTTTGTAACTGTTTCACGTTCAGCTCTTTGTACATGTCATGCATTTCCTGACATAGCTGACGGATGGTGTAGCCACGGTAGCGTTCTTTATTCGCTTCGTAGACGCTTGGAAGTACGATACTTAAAGGGGCATCATCACGGATGAATTTTTCGAATCGGTTAATTTGAGCCACAAGGTGACGGATCTTACCCATATCTTCCGCAGGAGTGAGTAGGAACAAGATAGAGTTCAAGTCGCACTTTTCAGGGATGATGCCATTTTCACGAAGGAAGTTCGCTAAAAGCGTTGCAGGAATACCGAAATCTGCGTAGCTGCCATCTTCAGCAATACCTGCTGTGGTTAGTAGCAATTTACATGGGTCAACGAAGTATTGACCTTCACCGTACCCCTCGAATTTGTGCCAGCTTGCGTTTGGCTCAAACATGAAGAATTTCTTGTTCGTTGCGATCACGTCAGTGTCGTAGCTGCCCCAAGGTTGGCCTTCGACTTCATCTGGAATGAACGGACGAATCAATTCACAACTCTTAAGGATTTCTTTACGCGCTTCGATACCTGTCTTAACCGCATCGCGCCATAAACGCAGACCTGCTTCGCCGTCGTGGATCTTCGCGTTCACATCAAGCGCAGAGAACAGTGCGTAGAATGGTGAAGTCGATGCGTGCATCATAAACGCGTTGTTAAAGCGTTTGTGGTTACAGTAACGAGCTTGACCTTTGATATGGCGGTCTTTTTTGTGGATTTGCGATGTTTGAGAGAAGCCAGCTTGTTGTTTGTGAACAGACTGAGTCACGATCACACCTGCGTCTTCTGGTTTCAAATCCAGCAGCAGTGGTGAACAGTCTTTCATCATCGGGATGAACTGCTCGTAACCAACCCATGCAGAGTCAAACAGGATGTAGTCACAAAGGTGACCTATCTTATCCATTACGTAGCGAGCGTTGTAGATAGTACCGTCATAAGTACCAAGTTGGATAATAGCAAGACGGAAAGGACGTTCATCGCGTGCACGTTCTGGATCCACTTTCGCGATTTGAGCACGAATGTACTCTTCATCGAAACAGTGCTCATCCATACCACCGATGAAGCCCCAAGGGTTACGCGCCGTTTCTAAGTAAACTGGCATACCACCCGCTTGGATTAACGCACCGTGGTGGTTCGATTTGTGGTTGTTACGGTCGAACAGTACCAAATCACCTTCAGTTACTAGCGCGTTACACACCACTTTGTTTGAAGCAGAAGTACCGTTGAGTACGAAGTAAGTTTTGTCCGCGTTAAATACTTTTGCAGCGTGCGCTTGCGCTTGGTGTGCAGAACCTTCGTGGATCAGCAAGTCACCTAAATCCACGTCCGCGTTACACAAGTCACTACGGAACAGGTTTTCGCCGAAGAAATCGTAGAATTGTTTACCAGCTGGGTGTTTTTTGAAGAACTGACCACCTTGGTGTCCCGGACAGTCAAACGCTGAGTTACCCATCTCAACATAGTGCGTTAATTGCTTGAAGAAAGGAGGAAGCAGACGACATTCGTACTTGGTTACCGCTTCGTTGATTTGACGACAGTAGTACTCAATAGATTGTCTTTCTAAATCGATAACGCCAGTTAGCCAAACGTAATCTTCTGCCGAAACTGGGTTTTCATCCGTTACTAAGAAAACTGGAATACCGTAACCCGTTTCAGAAATCATTTTATGCAGACCTGCTTTAATGTCTGCTGAAGTAATAATAGCCGCACCAACGTCGGTTAATTCAACTTGCTCTAAAGGTTGTAAATGACGATTAAATTGTTCATCTAAAGATTCAGCTAATAAACTGAAGTCTTCTGGCATGTAATTACTAACACCTATAATTAAACGTTTCATTTGGAATATCTCTTTTTTGTTCTTTAAAATTGACAGGTACAGATATTACAAACGAAAACGATATTTAAAATTCAAAAAACAAATTTCGTGATTAAATTTTCATATTTAAAAGTCTTATTTTCTCGAATTAAAATTTCGCGATCTTCATCACTTTCCAATTGATAGCCCAATGATATTGAAACCAGGCTTAAAAGGAAAAATAATTAAAAATTGTGTGACCACAGCCATTGTTGTTAGAAATAAAATATCAAGAAAATAATTTTTTGAGATTTCCATCACTATATAATTATTAGGACTATATTATTAGGAATGATAAATATTTTAATTTTAACTAAATTTAAACACATAATAAAAAAGCCATCAACACATGTATTGATGGCTTTTTACTTTAGGTGCAAAGGAAACACAATTCAATTAAATAAATGACTATCTAGTTTGACTCCATCATTCGACCATTGCTGATAACGTTTTACAGACATGCCTGACGAGTACATAGTGTGTTTACAATCCATGCACTCGACAAAATACAAGCCACTCATGCCAGCCATAACGTGCAGTCTACGGCTATCGCAACGCTTACAGGACAAGCGTTTTACTTTGGTATTGACGTCAATACGACGAGCAAAGTTTAACGTTTCATGAGAGCATAAAGCATCAACAGCACTATCTTTAAATGGATGTTCACTCAACAAGTAATGAATGGCGTAATCATACACCGGGGGGATTGAAGATTTTCCACTTTCAATATTACTTATTTTAGCGACGGAAACACCTAATAAAGAAGCGAACTCAGCCTTACTGTACTCTAAGATAAACCTTGAAGAGATAAATTTATCTGCACTAATGATTCTCAACATACACAAATCTCTAATATAAATAAAAACAGAGATAAAAAATTATCTCTATTTATTATGAAACATGTAATGAAAAAGTTACTTCCTAGTGTAATTCTGCATATTAACTATGCTATTTTATTTTTACGTTATCTTGCGCCTAATTAATCATAAAATCAATAATCAACACCTAAATATAAAAGAACAATTTAAGATTTATAATACATTTTTTAATTTACATTATTAGATAAAGTAATGAGTACTATTCATCTATAAATCGGGGCATCAAGCAATTGCTCTTCAATCATTATTACTATCAATTGAAAAGGCTTGATCTAAGCCCAATAGCGGAAGTAAATAAAGAGGGAAAAACCTCTTTTTTAAGGTACACAGATCCCATCTTAGTTAAGTACTAAAAATATGTTGAAAAATCGCATAAATAGTATGCACATCAGTAAAATGACTGCTTAAGTAAGTTTACATTCTGTTGTCGTGACTGATAGAGATACTGGCAAAAGAGCAAAAGAAAAGCCTCAATCTTGAGGCTTCTGGATAAGATAGGTTATGGCTGAAGGAAGTTTTGAGTGAAATCGAGCGCATCTTTAGAGAGTTTTTTTTCGTTGGGCGATGTGCTTGCCTGGTCTTCTGCTGTTACCGTTGTCATGTTAGGCTGAAAATCTAGTGTTGATGTCTCCTCCCAAGCTTCGGAGACGTCTTTATTCTCATCATTCAACACCGCATTGAGCTCCTCTTCCGCAGGAAAATACGCTTCGCGTTTGTACACTTTGTTAAGGGCTCGAATAATAGAGTGCTTTCTCACCATTCCTGAGGCCAGCTTTCTTTGCAACGGCTTCGCTATGGACTGCAATCCAACGACAACATCAACACCAATATTGGTTGCCACTTCATCACGCAACGTACGTGCAGGTTGGTAGCCCATATTAGCAGCAAGAAACAGCCAAACGTAAGCAATTGCATTACCCGTTTTACCTTTATCCTTCCACGCTTCGCCAGCATGATACATCGCTTTAGCACTGCCACCTTCCGCGGCTCGTTCTAGCCAGTAGCAACCTTTAACCATGCTTTTTTCTGTACCAATGCCATTTAGGTAACATAAGCCGACTTGGATCTTGCCATCTGCACTGTCTTTTTCCGCCGCTTTCATAAACCAGTAAAGCGCATCTGCACTGCGTCCTGCACTATTGTCTGGTGAAAGCTGCCATTCCCCCATATAAATCATGGCATCAATGCAGCCTTCTTCGGCGGCCGTTTCAATCAGTTGGTTACCTTTTGGGATATTTTTTTCAGTTCCTCGACCAAAGACCAAGGCCTTGCCCGTCGAAAATTTCGCTTCGGTATCCCCTTCCATTCCCGCAATTGCGGTACGCCAGAAGTTTGCCTGCTCTTTTAAAATCACATCTTCGCGCATGCGTTCACTTAAGCGAACAATGCCGTACATCCCCGTCACATTGTCCAGTTTAGCGGCTTTATCATACCAATACAGCGCTTGACGAATGTTGTCCTTTTCGGCTTCTTTCGCTAGAAATAAAATGGTGGGGATATGCCCGGTTTCTGCTTTGAACTCTCGCTCTTTACGCTCTTGCTCTCGCGCTTTATGCATCGCCTTTCGATAAGCGGCTTCGCGAGCTTTCCTCTCTGCCTCGAGTCTCTGTTTCCGCATCGACAACGAGATCATCCACACAAATATCAGGACGAGTGAAAGGCCAGTTGCCGCAATGGCAATGCCCATACTACTCATAAATAGCCTCTTTCGGTTTCAGGGCCCAATTCAACTCCCTTTCAGGGAAATCTTATGATTACGTGCCGACATAACGCCGACTACCTTCATTATATAACGACCACTTAGCGAAAATCTGAAGCTTGCGAAGACTTAATGGCGGTATTTTATTCAACATCACTGCAACTTATTTTTAAAAGAAAAATATAGCCCTCATTTTTATAGAACTTAATCACGGTTTTGGGGCTGAGACATTCTCATCCCCTATCATCCCCCCTTACTCATCCCATAAAAATTTACATTTTAATGATGTGCAGAATCTCTCACTATGCGCCTATTTTATTATTTAATTTGTGAACAAAATCGACTGTGACAGAAAATTTGCATCTGTAAAAAACTTAACAGCCTGCTCTCACATTTTGCTGATGATTCAGTGTATTAGCATCTAATTGAACATTTCCTTTTTTGGCATCTGCCTTTCTAGCGTGTGCAAAACCTTCTTGATGATTGAGTCAGCGAAGGCAGCGCGCAGCTCAATATCAATTCAATAACAATGGATTTGTAAACGTGGACAATAAGACATTTAAATTATCAACAATTGCCAAAACCGTACTGCCTTTGATTTCCGTCGCGGTAATCAGCGGTTGTGGTAGTGATAGCACGAACGAAGATACGACGAACCCTGGCTCAGGCTTGTACCCTGCGGGAGAGAACGAAGTCGTCATTTATTACAAACGTGACGTAGCATCAGCTTCAACGGCCAGCGACTACGAAGGTTGGGGCTTGCACCTATGGAACGGTGAGGGCTGTACCAGCACAGATTTAGACGCAATGGGCATTCCGGGAACAGGAACGGATTGGTCTGCGCCACACCCATTCGATGGCATCAACGACACCTACGGTGCTTACTACGTACTGAAAATAAACCCAGACGCCTCTGACCCACACGAATGCATGAACTTCATTCTGCACAAAGGTGATGAGAAAGCGTTCGGCAGCGCAAACTCAAAAGTAGAGTTGACGAAAATCGGCGAATCGAAAGGTTTGTTTGGCTTCCACGGCAGCAGTGAACTTTACTACGAGCCAATAGAAGAGCGCCCTGTTGAAATTGATGGTCAAAAAGCCCATTGGTTAGACGCCAACACCATTGCATGGGAAGCAGCGACCAGTGCGGATTCCATGAAGCTGTTCTACAGCCTTCGCAATGACATCAAAATGGATGAAGACAAGCAAATCTCTGGCGGTACAGCGATTGAGCTGACAAAAGCTGGTGAGTTGTCTGATGGTCTAAAATCACGCTTCCGTCACCTTGCTAGCCTTCAAGCTGCGGGTATCGATGTCGATGACGCGACCTTGCGTACGATCCTGAAGTCACAAATCGTTATGGTGGCTTACAACGCAAATGGTGACGTCATTTCTGCAACTGAAGTGCAAAAACCGGGCGTTTTGGATGCGGTGTTTGCCGATTCCAAGGCAGGTAACGCGATCGGTCAAGAACTCGGTGCGATTGTGGAAGGCGGTGCCGCAACCTTCAAACTATGGGCACCAACTGCCCAAGATGTTGATCTGATAATCTACGATGAAAACTTAGCAGAAGAAGCGACCGTTGCCATGACGGAAGACCCAGCAACAGGTATCTGGGTTTCTGAGGCACAAAGCAACGTTGTCAACAAATACTATCGCTACCAAGTTAAGGTATACCACCCAACAACTGGCGTTGTTGAAACGCGTTTGGTAACAGACCCATATTCAATGAGCTTGTCTAAGAACTCACGATACTCGCAAGTGGTTGATTTAGATGATCCAAGCTTAATGCCTCAAGATTGGAAAAACTACGCACGCCCAACGGTTAAAAAAGACGAAGACCACGTCCTTTACGAGTCACACATTCGTGATTTCAGCTTTAACGACAGCAAAGGCACACCAAGTCTTGATGGCAAATATCTGGCGCTTACAGAACCTGAGCGTGAGTCTGTATCTCACTTACAAGCTTTAAAAGATGCTGGCCTAACAACGCTACATATCCTGCCAGCATTTGATATTGCAACCGTGGATGAAGACGCTGACAAGCGAGTCGATATCACCGACACCGTGGGTAAACTTTGTGGCATCAAGCCAGAAGCCTCCATTTGTGAGACCGAAGATGACGGCAAAGTGATTGAAGAGGTATTAAATAGCTACGACCCAACAACGGGCAAAGCACAAGCGTTGATGAACGATCTTCGCATGCTAGACAGCTTCAACTGGGGTTACGACCCTTACCACTACACCGTGCCAGAAGGCAGTTATGCGACCGATCCTAACGGGTCTAAGCGTATTCTAGAGTTCCGCGAAATGGTTCAAGCGACGCATAAAATGGATCTGAAACTGGTCATGGACGTCGTGTACAACCACACAAATGCATCTGGTGTGAACGAAAAATCAGTACTGGATAAGATTGTCCCTGGGTACTACCACCGCCTAAACGTCAACACTGGCGGCGTCGAAAACTCAACCTGTTGTGATAACACCGCAACCGAGAACTTGATGATGGGTAAACTAATGGTTGACTCATTGATGGTATGGGCGGATGACTATAAAGTCGATGGTTTCCGTTTTGACCTTATGGGCCACCAGCCGAAAGATGTGATGGTTTACGCACTTGAAAAAGTCCGTGAAATTGATCCGAATACTCTGTTCTACGGCGAAGGTTGGGACTTCGGTGAAGTCGCGCAAAACGCTCGCTTCGATCAGGCGACACAAGTCAACATGGCGGGGACAGAAATCGGTACTTTCTCTGATCGTCTGCGTGACGCAGTTCGTGGCGGAAGCCCGTTTGATGGCGGTGTAGATTCTGAAGGTAAGCACCCACTTCGCTTTAACCAAGGCTTTGGTAACGCCGCTTATCCTAACGAAGAAACCAAAACTGACGCAGAGTCGGTGAATGGTCGTTTACACAACCAAGATCTGGTTCGTCTAGGTATGGCTGGTAACTTGGCTGACTACATCCTTCTTGATTACAAAGGCGAAACCAAACTGGGTAAAAACGTTGATTACAATGGTGCGCCTGCAGGCTACACAAAAGTGCCATCAGAGAACATCTCTTACGTGTCTAAGCACGACAACCAAACATTGTGGGATAACAACGCCTACAAGATTGCGACAGGCACTTCATCTGCCGAGCGTGCACGTATGCAGTCTGTGTCCCTATCAACGGTGATGCTTGGTCAAGGCATTCCATTCATCCACATGGGTTCTGAGCTATTGCGCTCTAAATCTATGCAGCGCGACTCGTACGATTCTGGTGACTGGTTCAACCGTGTATTCTTCGACGGAAGCGACAATAACTGGAACGTTGGTCTACCACGTGAAGACAAAGACGGTGCAAACTGGGAGCTGATCAAAACCATCGTTGGTGACAGCACGGCGAAACCAGATTCAACCGACATCGAGCTGACTAAGCAACAATTCCTAGAGCTACTAAAAATCCGTAGCACAAGCGAACTGTTCCGCCTAGATACCGCGCAAGAAGTGATGAACCGTGTGGACTTCCGCAACGTAGGGAAAGACCAAGTGGAAGGCTTGATTGTGATGTCTATCGACGATGGTACATCAGCGGGTGCCGATTTGGATTCGAACTACGATGCTGTCGTGGCCGTTGTGAACTCAACATCAACTGAGAAATCTTTCAAAGTTGCTGGCGCAACTGGTTTCGAACTGCATGAAGTTCAACAAAACTCTGCGGATGACATCGTCAAAGGTGCAAGCTTCACCAATGAAACGTTCACAGTACCAGCACTGACAACAGCGGTATTCGTGCAGCCACAAAACGGCGCGCAAGGTGCTGGCCTACCAGTAAACACGGATAACAAAGACGTATCGAGTATTCCTCCTTACGGCGAAACTGTTGTTTACGTGAAAGGCACGATGAACGAGTGGTCTGATAGCAGTGATTGGGCGATGACCTTTATTGGCAACGGTATGTACTCTGTAACTGGCGTTCTTGAAGCTGGTGAACACGAGTTCAAATTCGCGGACTCTGGTTGGGCAAATCCAAACATCGGTTGTGATGCTGCGAATATAGCTTCTGGTTCACTAGAATTAGGTTCAGAAGGTAACTGTAAGCTGTCTGTTGCTGAAACAGGTAAGTACAACTTCACTCTGAACGCGCTGCATGTTCAAGATGAAAGCGTAGAAAAACCGGTCGTGTCAGTGACCAAGTCAGCAGATGCACCAACATTCGGTGAAACAGCACTTTACTTACGTGGCACTATCACTACATGGGATGCTCCAGCACAAGACTCAACAGCGAAGTTCAGCTATGTTGCAAATGACGTTTATTCGCTAGACATTGACCTAGCGGCGGGCAACTACGAGATGAAAGTTGCGAGCGCAGACTGGGCAGCAGACACCAACTTCGGTGGCGAAGGCAGTGTTGAGCTTGGTAAAGCGCTAACGATGGAAGTCGGTGGCGGTAGTGCAAACCTGAAAATTGCGATTGCAGAAGCAGGAAATTACAACTTCCACTTCAACGCGGCTGACAAGTCAGCGCCAATCGTAACCGTCACGAAGAACTGAGTTCTCCAGTTTTCACAACATCCGTAAATACAAGGGGAAGCATTATGCCTCCCCTTTCTTATTCTCAATGGTTCGCCGTGAGATTGACTCGCAATGTTGAAACCAATTGCGCGTTAATTCCCCCAAATTTGCTCAACAAATTCAGGATGATCGATAAACGGGTTGCGGTTTCCTTGGAACTCAAACACCAAGTCATTGCGACGGATTTCTTTCGCGCTAACAGGATCATTTTTGTGCCAACGTTTCAGCATGTTTAGCATCCAAGGTTCAAATACGTTCGTACTGGTGCCATCCAACACCGCGTCAGAGTTGCTCGTGTTGTTCTCCCAATTGCCAATCACGTTCTCGTAACGGGTTGCCATGTAAAAATACGCGCGCGCAAAATCGCCTTTAAACTCATCAATCGGCTCAAACACGGTGCCTGAATAACCCAGTGCTGTGCTCGCTTGACCTAGCTTAGAACCATTGCTGGAAACATAAGTCGAGGTGCCCACTTCGCCAAATGGCCAGTTGCTACGTTTGGCGTTTACATAACCATCGGTGGCAAACAAATGGTGACCGTCTGAGTTCATCGGTTCAACTTTTCCACCAAACCAGCTTTTCGGGAACGAGTGTTCACGGTTGTAGCAATCCCCTTCTTGACTGTATTGACCGCATTGGTCGGTTACTTTCGTGAAACTCACTGCATCGTTGCCCGCAGGCTTCTCTGAATACATATCAAGAATGGAGCCGTCTTTCTCGTAGTAGTTATCCAAATCTGCGTCTTTTACCAAAGTCCAAATCGCTGAATAGCCACGGCTGGAGTGATTATTGATGATGTTAAACAGCGCCGTTTTTAGAGCGTATCCCGTCTTACCAGACGCGGCTTGATAATACCCATCAACCACTGGTGGAGTCGTGGTGGTGTCACCTAACGTAAAATCAGTGGTTTCGCTTTTGGCGAACTCAGCGCCAGAAGCAAGGGTCTTGGTTCCTTCCATCAACGTGTACGAACCCGCGCCACTTCCACAACAAATGCCGTCACCATACTCATCTTGAATGGTGAACTGGTAATCACCGTCGGCTAAACACATGCTTTTTTCAACGGTGGTTGCCGACTCATAACCCTGACCAGAGAACAGCACTGCGGATTGGCTGTTTTTCAGCGTCCAACTCGTTTCAGAGCCATAGTTGTCGGTCGTGAGAGTCAAGACCACTTGGTGATCACTACAGCTCTCTACGGGAGGCTGCGTGCTTGTCTCAGTCGGTTGAAAATTATCGACGTAGACAACTTCTGAGCCATCAAAACTGGCTTCATCGTAAAAACGCAAACCGACGTTGATGGTCTTGTTCGAGCTCGCTGTGTAGTTGTGCGCGAGCTCTTGCCACTGGTTTATCTGTTGTGGGTTCGAGTAATTGTGATAACCATCAACCACCAGACGTGCTTTTACATTTCCTTCGGTATGATAAACCGAGACAGAAAACGGATAGGTTTTCCCTTGCTCCACATTAATGGTTTGCAAAAAGTCGGTGTTGCTTTGGGTACCTGTATTCACGACGACCTGGGCAGCCAGACCACCCGATTTGATTTGCTCGCTGCTTGGCGACACTGTAATGCCCGCGTCAATCTCTGACCACTGCGTAGGTACATTGCCATTCCACTGCTCAAAGTCACCGTTGATAATTTGGCTATATGCAAACGGAGAGCTAACAGCAGCAAGGAGACAGAGGGAGTTCGTTATGGATTTCATTATACTTTTCCATTAGTTATATAAATCCCAAACACGATAAACATATTAGTGGGGCATAAGTAATCCTTCAGTCACATTTTTACGTTGCACAAGTGTTAATTTACTTTTTAATGTGCAGCTTATCTCACAAATATTCACCTGCTGAAAACAAACGCCAATACAAAAAGCGAAGCTACTTGTTGGCTACATCGTCGTAAAACCATTAAGGGAAAAGTAAAACAGACAGAAAAAAGCCAAGTGTGCGCCTATGGGGGTCAGCAACAACACTTGGCTTGTTTATAAGAAAGCTTGTGGTCAGCTCAACTGGTGAGCATCAATTCTGGATAATTCCTTAAGGTTTTACCGCAAAGAATCGCCCTTGTAATGGCGACATCGGAAGTTGATATTGACCATTGCTCGGAGCAATTTTTTCATTCGTGAGTAAATCCACCAGCTCACCGGTGCCAACACTCTCCTGAGCAAGAATGACGGTTCTCGCGCTCTCTAAGGTATTTAGCGCAAACAAGATTTTGTCTGAACCAGATTGTTTCAAGTCCACATAACTGCCGTTACTCGCAACTAAATTCGTGCGTGACCCCTGATAAAGTGCGGGATGCGTATCGCGCATTGTCATCAGCGATGTCACATAAGCTTTGAGATCGGCTTGGTTTGCATCAAGCGTCGTCGTCACGCCTTCAATTTTCGCACTGCTGCGCGCAACGTGATCATCGCACAAACCTTGAATAGCACAGGTGTTGTTGTCTTCTTTTGCGGCAAAACCATCCACTTGATCCCCGATTTCATCGCCGTAATACAACGTGATTGGCCCAGTGTACGCAGCTTGGAAAGCAAACGCGGCTTTATGGCGTAACCAATATTCTGCATCATTCACATCCGCCAAGTTTCCGCGCTGCAACAAGTCACCAAAGCGCACTAAATCATGGTTGCCGATCATCAAATTCGGCTGCGCATGTGTTGGATATTGGTTGTGTGTGCTGTAGCCGTTGTCTAGCCAATCCACACCGCGACCACCCACGCCACTCTCATTCACGGCCAAAGTTTCAACGATGCGATAGCGCATAGGGAAGTCAAACGCAGAGCACAATGCGGGATCGCTGTTCGATCCATACGCCTCATTCGCGATCTCAGACTCCCCTTTCCAAATCTCTGCCACCATGTAACCCAACGGATTCACTTGATCGCCTTTGCTATTGGTGTACGTCACACTTTGTGAGGCTTCATCGACGGCTTTACGAAGTTGTGTCCATGCGTCTGTCGGAACTTGATAGGCTTGATCTAAACGCCAGCCGTCAATCTTGAGTTCTTTGATCCAATACGTCGCAACCTCTTTGTAGAAATCGAGACTAGCTGGGTAATCAACAGGATTGCTTGAGCCAGAAGGCAACAAGCCGGAAGGTGAGGGTTTGATCAAACCATTCTTATGGTGGCCAAATACGCCATCAAAAAATACGTACAAACCGCGTTTGTGTGCTTCTTCGACTAGAGTTTTCGCGGTCGCTAAGTCACCAAATTTAGGGTCGATTTCAAAGTAATCTGTCGCAAAATAGCCGGTGGCGTCCAAACGATCCGCCCAATGATCTTGTCCTGCTATCGCTTCTGATTCAAAAACTGGCGTCAACCAAATCGCGTTCATCCCTAAATCTTGGATGTAATCGAGTGAATCAATCACTCCTTGCAAATCGCCGTTATGATGGCTGGTGCCATAACCTGTACCGTGACCAATGCTCGCATCACCATCCACAAAACTCTCTACCATGATTTGATAAGTACGAAGTTGGTTACTTTGCGCCATGACATTGGCTTGGCAAGCATAACTGGTATCCGGTAGCGGAGTGCTGCTATTAGTGTCGCCACCACCAGAAGAATTACACGCAGATAAAGCACCAATCACACTTAACGCAAGCAACGAGCGAGACAGGCGATGGTTACGTAGGATATTACGCATTTTATTCTCCCTAACTTACTCAAATAAACTACTGGCATTTGAGTAATAAAATTAACCCCGACATTTGTTTCATGCAGGGGTTAATAAATAAAAAATAAATCTTAAATAACTGAATGAAATATTATTGGCATTTATTTACCATGACATGAACAGGTTTGCCTTTTCCTTCAAACTGAAGACTCCATACATATTTACCATCTTCTTTAATATCAACCGAAGTATCCGTACCGTAACCACCAAATGTTAATGGTGTTAATTCACCAACGTTCATTCGATTGCCTTTTGCGGTAAATTGTGGGAACCATAATTCGGTCGCATACTGCATTTTGTAGGAGCCTACTTTTTCTTGAACCACGGCTTGGTAGAAATTATTCCCTTTGTAGGTGTATTGACGCTGAGGCACGTGTTTCCAATCGGAATCCGCAAACGTACCCACCACAAATAGTGGTTTAGAAATAGGTCCTTTCGCCGTGCTGTCTGGGTTGTCACACGCTTTCATGAAAGCAACCACTTCGTCTTGAGACATATTAACAACTGGCTCTGTGGCCGCTTCAGGTTCTGCCGTCGATTGACAACCTACTAAGGCAACAAGTAGGGCAGCAGCAAGAGAGGTCTTCATCATGTTCATTTCACGTAATTCCTTTTTAGTATATCCAAAGCAAAATAAACTCAACGGTTAAAAGAAATATTAATCGTTATTAAAATGGAAATATCAAACGCCAAATAAATATCGTCAGATTGTGAATTTAAATCACTTCGAGAAGTTTGTTTATTTCCTAAGTACACAAAATAAATTAGGAACTGCCATTAATTATTGATCCAACCTATATAAAAAACAAAGTAATAAAAATAATTATGTGAATAAGGTAACTCTATGTAGGGGTATTTTTATTAGTTTATTTTCTATGAAAAAGGTCAGCATTTCGCTGACCTTTTTTTATCTGATTATTTTCTATTTACGGCTTTCACAAACACTTGTTGCGCACCTTCGATACCTAGCTCTTTTGCTTCATCAAGCAAAGTGAGCGCTTTCGGAATATCATTCGCTGCGACTGCTGCTTCAATGGAGCTGTAGTAGTAGCTAGTAAGGTCCGTACCTTGGGGAATGTTATCGTTTTTCGCAACAATCTTAGTATTCACAATATCATTCGCGGATACCGAAAAGCGGAACTGACCAAGTGGGCTATGTTTCGCTAGAGGGTCTGCAATATCTGGCGGCTGAGTGTGGCGCGCCATGGCGAAGGCTTTTGCAGGGTGTAAAACTTGTGTACTTCCTTTTAGATCGGCGGAAGTCGTGTAAACCAACACATGCAGATCGTTACCTGTCATGTCTGGAATCACATTGAGATCAAGTACGAATTTATCGTTGTCCAACAGTTTTGCTGGTTCGTACTTAAACTTTGAAAAATCTGCTTGGTAAATGGTTTCTCCTGCCGAGTTCATCACTGCGACATTAGGAGCATAAAATTGAAGCTCTTTACTTACGAATGTCTCTAATTTGATATCGAGACTGCCACGGTTGCCTGGAAGAGCAAACGCTGCAATAGCGCCAGCACTGTTACCATCCAACAACATTTGGCTTTTATCAGTCAAAGCGAATTCAGTAACCACAGGCACGTTAAGCGGTACCCATTGAATATCACCCGATTGCGTGATCACTTGTTGCTGACCTTTTGGACTCATCTCTACTTGTTCTACAGACGCACAACCAGTAGCCAACATGCCCAGCAGTACGGGAGCAAGCCATTTTTTCATTACTGTCTACCTCGACTCTTTATTGTTTTTTAAATAAATACAGCCAGATAAGTTCTGGCTGTATCATTCTAGGACAATTTAGGACTTAGTGGTTAGATGATTACCACCAAGCTTCAGCTTGTACACCGAATTGGAACGTATCGTCTGAACGGCCGTTGTCAAATGTGTTTGAGTTGTCTTCTTTGTCAGCCGTTAGGTAAGAAGCGTAAACACGGATTTCAGGACGAGCCCAGAAGCTAGAGCCAGCAGACCATGCTTGAGCAACAGTTAGCTTACCGTATTTGTTTTCTTCGCCGTCGTTATCGTCGATAGCGTAACCAGCTTCGAAGATAGTTTTGTGGTTGTCATCCCATTTGTACATTGGACGAACAACAACAGACATTGTTTCCCACTTGTCTTGGCCAGCCCACATGTCTTCACCAACACCGTACACTAACTGGTGACCCATTTCCCAGCTGTCGCCCATGCCGATTACACCCCAGTTGATTAGGCGGTAACCAGATGCACCGTTGTCAGCTTCTGCGCCGTACCAGCTACCGTCGCCGTAGAATGCCATTGTTTTAGAGTAACCTTCAGTACCGTACTGAAGCACTGTTTTGTTGAAACCAGCGTCTAGACCTTGAGTCAATTCTGCTGTGAACATTACGCCGTTTTTCGCATCTTTAGTGCCGTTTGGCGCAGCGTCAGTTTCGTTAAGAATTGCGTAGTTCAAGCCCATTTCTAGAGAACCGTTGTCCCATAGAGGAAGACCTGCGTAACGTACGTCTAGAGTGTTTACGTTTGTTGCGCCACCATCGTTGCCTGGGTCAGCGATATCGCCGCGGTCGTTACGAACCCAAGCGAAAGAAACTTTACCAGGACCAGCTTCGATACCTTCAACACCAGCGCCCGCGCCAGAGATGTTCCAGTAGTAGAAGTCAGAGATATGAATGTCGTGACGTTGGTAGTAGCGTTTACCTGCCCAAAGCGTTGCTTCAGGAGCAAAGTTTAGTAGGCCTTTAGCTTGAACGTTGAACTGACGTAGTGCGAATTGTGCATCGTCTACACATTTCACTTCGCCGTTATCCAAACCACAGTTAGCAGAAGTGCTTTCCCAGTCGTTTGAACCGTTAGAAGTCATTGCAACCATAGAGTCTACGTAGAACGTTTTGCCGTTGTTGTTGTAAACTTCTTTACCTAGTTGAATCTCGCCGTAGATATCGCTTTCATTACCTAGACGACCGATCTTGTTCTTTTCGAATGTTAATTGTTGACCACCGTCAGCGTTCACGCCAACGCCAGCACGCATGTAACCGTGGAAATCCACTGCGAATGCAGAACCAGCAGCTAAAGTTGCAGCTACAGCAGCAGCAATTGCACTTACTTTTTTCATTCTTAACTCCATTAAGGGTATTTATAATTCTGTCTTCCCTGCTCACTCTTTTAGGTGAATATAGGCAGTAAAAACACACCTAAAGAAAGAGAGGTAAGATGGGAACGAATCCCCGTTTGTTTCAACAGTTGTGAGATTACCCGAGGCGTACAAGGATGACTTCCTCCGCCCTAAACTAATTTAAGGGGGATGAGAAGGGAGTAGAAAATTTACCGAATGGTGTTTTTTCGAGTCAGATCACCAATCTAGGGAGGAATTAGTAAGTTTGTTCGGTTTTGAGCCGCTACAAAGTGATAGCCATTTCATATTTTTGACTCTAAGCCGTCACATAAAGTAATTAAATTACACGAATATTTTTATATTTAGGGTGGTTGACCTTAGTAAGACAAAGTTTTTAACTTATAGTTTCCTAAAGGTAGCAATAAATATTAAATAAAGTATCTCCGATGACACGACTTCTCTCTCGCCCCTACCCCCTGGGCGCAACATTGAATAAAGAAGGCTGTAACTTCTCTATTCATGCTCCAGGCGTAAAAGACATTCAACTGGCATTGTTTGCAGACGATGGCAGCTACGAGCTTCACGGTTTACCGAATGAATACGCTGGCATACGTCATACTTTTATTCCAGATATTAAGCCGGGGCAAAAATACGGTTACCTTGTCTCCCACAAGGAAGAGCCACTGTTAATTTCTGATCCGTACGCAAAATCAATAGATAAAGCCCTCCACTATCACCCTCCGTACTCTCCAGCCAAAAGTTTCGATATGTCGAAGTGCGTCGTTATCGAAGATGATTTTGACTGGCAAAACACGGATCACCCGCGTATACCCAGAGAAGAGATGGTGTTGTTTGAGACGCACGTCAAAGGGATTACCCAACGCCACCCAGAGGTTGAGGACAAGCTGAGGGGGCGCTATTTAGGTCTTGCATCACCTGAAATGCTGGCCTTTTACAAACAACAAAACATCAACACGCTGCAATTGCTACCTGTCGCAGCATGCATGCATGAGCCTCACCTACTAGAGATGGAAAAGGTCAATTATTGGGGATACAACCCTTATCTCTTTATGGTGCCCGATCCGCGCTACGCAGAACAAGACGCCGTTACGGAATTAAAAACAACAATTCGCGAATTGCATAAAAACGGTATCGAAGTGATTCTCGACGTGGTTTACAACCACACTGCTGAAGGTGGTGAAGGGCCTACAATTTTCAACCTGAAGGCCCTCGATTCCTGTTTTTACATCAAACATGGCAACCACTTCGCCAATTACACTGGCTGCGGAAATACAGTGGATCTCACCTACCAACCAGCCTTAAACCTTGTGATGGATACATTGCGCTACTGGGTTAGCGAATTTAAAGTCGATGGCTTCCGTTTTGACTTGGCTGCAACGTTAGGTCGACAGGGCGATGATTACAACCCAGAAGCAGCTTTCTTTAAAGCCGTTGCGCAAGACCCAATTTTGCGTGAAACCAAATTGATTGCCGAACCTTGGGATATTGGTCCAAATGGCTACCAAGTGGGTAACTTTCCATTTGGTTGGAACGAATGTAATGACAAACTGCGTGATATTTCCCGCAGTTTTTGGCGCGGTGATCAAGGCTATTTAAAAGAGTTTGCCACTCGATTAATGGGCTCTCGTGACATTTATAGTGCAGCGAACTGGCCATACAAACTCACCGTAAATTACATCACTTATCACGATGGCTTCACACTGCAAGATTTAGTGTCTTACAAGCACAAACATAACGAAGCCAATGGCGAAGAAAATCGCGACGGTCACGGTGACAATCGTTCAGAAAACTACGGTGTTGAGGGCGAGACGGAAAATCTGATGATCATCGCCACGCGTGAGAAGCAAAAACGCAACCTTATTGCTAGCTTGCTGTTTGCCTTCGGTATCCCACACATTCTCACTGCTGATGTTCTGTCTCACACCCAAGGCGGTAACAATAATGCCTATTGCCAAGACAACGAAACCAGTTGGCTGAACTGGGAAGAGACAGAACGTAAGCAACATTTCAAAGCATGGATGTCACAAATGGTCGCCAACCGAAATCAATACATGGTGCCATTTATCCGAGCTTTCAGTGGCGAAAACCGCAATAACAACCGTATTTTCTGGCGCCGTACAGACGGTCGCTTAATGGAGCACGATGATTGGAACCGTTTAAGCTCCGTCGCACTTCACCTTGGTATCGGTAAAGAAGGGCAAGAGCTGGTCTACCTCATCAACCAAACTAACGCCACAGCGCGCTTTAAGCTCCCCAATGAGCGAAAGCAAGAATGGGTGACGATCTGTGATACAAACGTACGTAATCTCAACCCAGGACATGCTGAAGGCGAAGTCTTGCTGTCACCCACCTCGATGGTGATTTTGCACTATCAACCAAACCAAAGCACACCAAAAGGTGAGCAAACGCATAGCTAAGTTGTAAACGCTCCAAAAAAGGAAAGCCGATGCATCTCAGTGCTTCGGCTTTTTTGTTGGTTAGATGTGCCTAACTCATTATTCGCAAGGCGGCGCTAGGTGAATCAAAGCTAACCCACCCAGTGACGTCTCGCGGTATTTCTTGTTCATGTCCTTGCCCGTTTGGTACATGGTTTCAATCACCTTATCCAACGAGATCAAACATTTACTATTACGTTTTAATGCCATGCGAGAAGCATTGATCGCTTTCATTGCACCCATTGCATTACGCTCAATACACGGTACTTGCACTAAGCCACCAATCGGGTCACACGTCATGCCTAGTGAGTGCTCCATGGCGATCTCGGCCGCAATACAAATTTGCTCATTGCTGCCACCACGCAGCGCGGTCAAGCCAGCTGCCGCCATGGAAGAAGACACGCCAACTTCGCCCTGACAACCCACTTCGGCCCCCGAGATAGACGCATTGGTTTTGTACAAAATGCCAATCGCACCGGATACAGCAAGGAAGTCTTTAAGCTGTTTGGTATCCAGCTCTTTGATGAAGCGATGGTAATACATCAATACCGCCGGAATCACACCCGCCGCACCATTGGTTGGCGACGTTACGACTTGTCCACCAGCCGCGTTTTCTTCACTCACAGAAAAAGCAAACAGGTTAATCCAATCCATGATTTCCATTGGATCGTTTTCAATTGCTGCATTTGCTTCAAGCTTCTTCAGCAAGTTAGGCGCACGGCGGGTCACGTTCAAGCCGCCATCCAAGATACCTTCTGTCTCGAAACCACGCTCCATGCAACGCGTCATCACACGCCAGATCTGTTCTGCACGTTGATTGATGGCTTCCATTTCCTGAAACGCTTGTTCGTTTTTCAGAATCATGCCGCCGAGGCTCATGCCGTTCTTCTCTGCCTGTGCCAACATTTCGTCTGCACTGGAGAATGGAAACTCAACTTCTACGGGAGCTGTCGCACTGCCATTTTGCAGTTCATCTGCCGTTGCGATGAAACCACCACCGATAGAGTAGTAAGTTTCAAACCCAACCTGATTGCCATGCGCATCTAACGCAGTAATCGTCATGCCATTCTCATGCAGAGGAAGGTTCTCTTCATGGAACAACATGTCCGTTTTGTAGTTGAATTCGATTTCATGACGGCCATCGACAGACATCATGCCCTCTTCAATCGCCTTGCGCATCGCTTTGTTCGCAGAAGCGATTTTGATGGTATCTGGTTTGTTACCCAATAGACCCAAAATCGTTGCACGGTCAGTATGGTGACCAATCCCCGTTAACGAGAGTGAGCCGTATAAATCGACTTGAATACGAACCACTTTTGCCAAGTTCGATTCAATCAAACGAGTGAAGTGATAACCCGCGATCATTGGACCATTGGTGTGAGAGCTAGAAGGGCCCACACCAATCTTGTAAATATCAAAGATGGACAGCATAAACTTACCTATTACGACAATGCAGCATAAAGCCAATCAGGGAGAACCATACAAGCAGCGATGGTCGCCACAGCGAACACCAACAGCCCGTAATGGCTTGCGGTTGGCTTTGCAAAAAGATGTTTTTGATTATTGATAAAGATTTGTTGCTCGGCAGTCACAGCGCCCCAACGACGGCTCACTAACACACCAAACAAAAGGAAGACAAACGTACCAATTGGCGCGAACCACGGCCAAGTCACGTCGAGATACATGGCAGTAAACACCGCAATCACACTCATGATACTGCCAACGATCACGCCTTTCTCATTGGCTTTTGCCCAGAATAAGCCAAGCACGAATGACCCAAGACGGATACCAACAAAGATGGAAGTCAGGCTAGCGATGGTTTTGAGTACCGATTCATTCGATACAGCCAGAAGAGCTGGCACTACCACCATAGCCGCAGCGAGCAAACTCATCTTTCTTGCGACTTTTTCGTAGTGCTCATCATCGGCACTCTTGCGAACGAAACGCTTGTAGATATCAAACGTTGCGACGGTCGCCATTGAGTTGTAGGTAGAATCCAAGGTCGACATTGCGGCCGCCGCCAATGCGGAAATGATCAAACCAACGACGATTGGGTTAGTGTGGTTGAAGACGAAATCCAAAATCACTTCGTTGCTGTTTTCAAACGATTGATCTTGATAGAAAACACTCAAAAGAACACCGAGTACCGCGAAGAATAAGTACACAAAAAATGCACCGTAACCACACAACAGCATCGACTTCTGCGCCGTCTTTTCACATCTCGTCGCTAACGTGCGTTGGATGATCAATTGGTTGGTGCCGTACACACTCAAATGCAAAAAGCTCACGGCAACCACGCCAGCCCAGAGTGTGGTATCTACGCCTAAATCAAAGTCTAAGTTGATGATATTCAGGTGATTACGAGAAAGGTAATCTGCCGCATTAATCTCTGTCATTAGAATGGCAAAGATAGCGATGCTGCCTGCTACCAATACTGCAGATTGCAACATATCGGTCCAGATAACCGTGGAAATTCCGCCCGCATAGGTATAGCAAGCGGTGAAAATACTAATGTAGATAATGGCTTCAGAAATACTGATAGGCAGAACTTGCACTAAGATCAGCGCCACGGCATACAAAATCACACCCGCAGAGATACATTGAACCACAATGAACACAATCGAGTTGATGGTTCTTGCATACACCCCAAAGCGGTGCTCAAGGTATTCATAAATCGAAGTCAAGCCCAGCTTATAGAAGACAGGCACAAAGAAAATGACGGTGAAAAAGATAACGATGGGATAGTTAAGGTGAATACTCATCGCTTCCATGCCAGAGCTATAAACCCAACCAGGCATCCCTACAAACGTCATCGCACTAATGTAAGTCGCAAGTATCGAAACACCCGCCGTAAACCAGCCAAATTGCTTTCCACCCGTAGAAAAGTCGCCACCATTGCTGTAGCGCTTGTTCACTAAATAGCTGATTAATATGGTGATTAACACGTATAACGCAATCACCACAAAACTTGAGTACGTAACCATTTCAGGGTTTCCATAATTCTGGGTGCTAACTATTTGTGCTTGGATATTACTTTAAAAAAGCATATCTAAACGATAATCCCGCCATAACTGTGACTATAATCACCAATATAGACGGTTATATATTCAAAAATACCAAAAAGACCGATTTAATGAGACTCCCATCACTAAAAATCACTAATTGGGTACGCATTCATTTTAAAATTGATATTGATCACGGATCTAATGACCTTAAAAAAACTATGATTCACCACGACACGAAATCGAAGATGATCCCAATAAGATCGTGTTCTTTAAGTTTGAATAGCAACAAATCCTAAGTGAAATAGAGGTTTATCGGTCATGAATGCCAAAAGACACATGAGCGAAGTTCCTATGATTCAAAGGGTAGCTGCCTATCTAGCGATACTGGTTGGTTACTTTTTCTATTGTTATAACTTTGTAATTATTGACTACGTACGCCCATACATCGTCGAAGCGTATGATGGTATTAGCCTGTCAGACACTGCCCAGTTCTATACATGGCAGTCGGTTGGTGCACTTATCGGTGCATTGAGCTGTGCTTGGTTCGCAACAAAATTTGGTAAGAAATCCACTCTTATTACCATCACAGCCCTAAACGGTGGCGCAACGATCATCAATATGATGTTCACCGACTACACAACATGGGCAGCAATGCGTTTCATCATTGGTTTGTCACTGGGTGGTTACTTCACCGTGGCAGTAAGCCTGATGATCGGCCTATTTACGCCAACGGTACGTGGTAAGTTGACGGCATTCGCGTCTTCTATGTTCTCTGTTGCACTGATGGTAATGGGTGCGTATGCAGCGTTTATTGCAAGCATCGATGCACCATGGGAAAGCCTAATGCTTGTTGGTGGTATCCCACCATTGGCAGCCGCTGTTGTCATGATCTTTGTACTACCTAGCGACAGCAAAGTGATCGCTTACGGTGAAGAAGAGCAAGCAAAAGCGGAAGAATCAGACGCACCAGCGAAAAAAGGCTCTTGGGGAGAAATGCTAAGCAAGCCCTACCGTAAGATCACACTAACCTGTCTATTACTGGCTGGCCTTAACTTCTATGGTTTCCAATTCTTTGGTGGCTTCGTAACCACTTACCTACGTGATGTACGTATGTTCGACGGTGCAACTATCGGTCTCATCTTCTCTATCTCAGCATTTGGTTCACTGTTTGGTGCTTGGTTCTGGGGTTGGGTAGCTGACAAATTCGGTCGTAAGGTGAACGCATTTGGCTTCATCCTAGCGGGCATCATGGTTTCAATCTTCTTTGTTGCACCTGGCGACATGGTGATTGGCGGCCTAAACATGCTGGCTCTACTTGGTTTGATTTACAACTTCGGCCTGTCTTCTTCAGCGGTATGGGGTGGTTACTTCTCAGAACTGTTCCCAGCACACCTACGTAGCTACGGCGCAGCGCTATTCCACGGCGGTCGTATCCTCGGTATGTGGGCACCAATGGTACTTATCTTCATCCAAGAACGTACCGACCTACAAACCGCAATGTGGGGTTCACCAATCGTATGGATCCTTGCTGGTCTTCTATGGCTATCACTGCCAGAGACACTAAAAGGCGGCGTGTTCGATAAGAGCAAAAAAGCCGAAGCAGCAAAAGCGTAACTGAATTTCAAAAACTCCGGCTGGCTCCCCGGCCGGATGAAAAAACTTAATTTCGAGTCCTGTTCCCAAAGCCGACTCGACAGCAAATAAGAGAGTTTATTATGTCTAAATATCAAGAAGCGAAACGCGTTGTACGTGAATACTTCAGCGCAATGGAAAACGCAACTCACGAGAACGTGGCAGAAGTACTAAAAGCACACACTTCAGAAGATTACCTATGGCGTGGTGTTTACCCATTCCGTGAGCAACAAGGCGCTCAAGCAGCGGCTGACGTTTTCTGGGCTCCTTTGATGAAATCAATGACTCGCATGCAGCGTCGTCAAGACATCTTCATCGGTGGTGAGAACGAAGTAACATCAGGTGAAATCTGGGTAATGAGCATGGGTCACTTCATGGGTCTATTCGACGCTGAATACCTAGGCATGCGCCCAACTGGCAAAATCATGAACATCCGCTACGCAGAATTTAACTGTGTTGAAAACGGCAAGATCACTAAGACTGGCCTATTCCTAGACCTTCTAGGTGCAATGGACCAAGCGGGTTGTTACCCACTACCACCATCAACAGGTAAGCACTTCGTATACCCTGGTCCTCGTAACCACGATGGTCTACTGTTCGAAGACGCAGCACCAGAAGAAGGCGTAGCAACACTAGCACTAGTGAACAAGATGGTTGATGACCTATCTGCACTAAACGACAGTGGCGCTATGGGTTGCCCACCAGAAGTTCTTGAGAAGAGCTGGTCTAAAGACATGATCTGGTACGGTCCATGTGGTATCGGTGCGTCTTACACAATTCCTCGTTACCAACAGCAGCACCAATTGCCGTTCCGTAACAACCTGAAAGACAAGAAGTTTAATGGCCACGTATGTCGTTTCGCAGAAGGTAACTTCTCTTGTTTCTTCGGCTGGCCAAACCTATCTAACACGCCAATCGGTGGTTTCCTAGGTATGACAGGTGGTGAAGTACGTGCAGACATGCAAGTGGTTGACGTTTACTACCGTGATGGCGACAAGCTATCTGAGAACTGGGTACTGATCGACCTTCCTTACTGGCTAAAACAGCAAGGTCTAGACGTGTTCGAGCGTACTCAACAGATCCTAAACCCTTCTCTATAAGAAGTCCTAGGGGCGGATTGTCAAACCGCCTTTATGTTGCCTGAATCCCCTCTCGGTTCAGGCGACATGCTCCCAACTCGTGCCTCAAGGATGGGGCACAACCTCAAGATAGAACCCTTATTCACAACGGGCATGAACGCACGGTGGCTTTCTGCGCCCTGAATAATGAGATTGATGATGAAAAAGTCGACCCTTTCTGCAGTGATTTTAGCAGCGCTTACTTCTAGCTCAGCCTTTGCTGCACACACTTTTGTTAATGACGCTGGTGACAGCTTAACCATCGATGGCCGTTTCGATCTTCGCTACCAAGACCGTGGCGGTGATGACAACGGCGAATGGAATAGCGGCAGCTCACGTTTCGGTTTGAAAGGCCAAATGGGTCTGGATAACGGCTGGACTGGTTTCGGTCACGCGGAATGGGGCTACAACTCTGGCGCGAACGGCGACAACATTTACGACCGCTTGCTATACGCAGGTGTTGATCACGAAAAATACGGCAAGATTGCTGCGGGTACTAAGCAGTGGTCTACCTTCTACGACGTAGCATGGTACACCGATTTAGGTCGTGTATTCGGTACTCGTGGCTCAGGTGTTTACAACCTAGCTGACTGGGGTATCGCATCAGGTGCAGGTCGTGCAGAAAACTCAATTACGTACCGTAATTCAATTAATGACAAAGTGAGCTACGGCTTTACTTACCAAACCACGCGTGAAGATGTTGCTCTAGCAAGCAATGCGACAGCCTCACTGAAAAACGGCATGGGTGCGTCTATCACTTACAAACCCGTTGATGGCGTAACACTTGGTGCGGCTTACCATCAAAATGAAGTTGCGGATCTAGACGCAAGCGTGGTTGGCGTAGAAAACGGCGACAACATGCGCATCATGCTATTGGGCGCAAACTACAGCAACGGTGGCTTCTACGCGGGTGCGACTTTCCACGTTGGCGAAAACTGGGAAGCGGTAAGCCAAGGCGGTACGGACGTAATGTTCGATACCCTAGGTGGCGAAATCTACACTTACTACCACTTCGACAACGGCCTACGCCCAACGTTGAACTACAACTACATGGAAGATCGCGGTGACGAGACACAAGGTTATGAGCGTAACTTGCTGATCCCTGGTCTTGAATACCACTTCCAGAAGAACAAATTCCTAGTTTGGACTGAATACCAGTTCGACCTAGGTAAAGATCAGTACGATGGCAGCAAATTCGAAAACCGTGATGATCAATTCGCGGCAGGTATTCGCTACTACTTCTGATAATACTCATCGCTCACCACCTATACCCAAGTAGCCTTAAGGTGGTGAGTGATGAAGTTCTTATCAACACAAAGCAAAGTTATCTTGAAGCCAAGTAGTCATCACTTCACTAATAATTAAAGGCTGCTCAAGCGTAGATAGATGCCCACACTCAGGGATAACATGAAGCGTGACGTTTGGGATGCATCTCTCCATGAGCAGATGATTGTCTAGCGGACAAAGCTTATCTTCTTTACCTGTTATCACCAACGTAGGAGCTTGAATGTCCGCCAATAAAGGTCGAGCATCCGGGCGAGTTGCTAACGCTTTAGCATGTGCTTCAAATGCCTCCAAACCTACATTGACCGCCATGCCTTCTATACGCTCAGTTAACGCTTTGTCTTGCAAACGGCTTGGATGAATCAGCACAGGCATCAGAGTGTCAGGCGTAATGCGTTCAAACTCACCATTTAATGCCTGATTAACCAGTGCATCACGCTTTTGTGTCACCTCTGGCTTTTCATCTGCTGCATTGGTATCCATGAGGATCAAGCCTTTGACTCTGTTTGGCGCTTGACGGTACACCTCAAAGGCAAGAATCCCACCCATTGATAAGCCACCCAAGACAAACTCCTGCGGTGCGTCTTGCAACACTCTCTGCGCCAGCTGTTCCATTGACGGCAATGAAGCCAGCGTCGGGCATGAAGGCTCAACCCAACTTGGCAACGCTCGGTTAATATCCTCAAACAATGTGCCATCACAAAGTAGTCCGGGTAGCCAAACTAACGAGGTGGGTTGCGTCATTTTATTCTCCTGCAAGCGGCTTTGGTTGATCAGACCCAAGAATACAATACGTCAAACTATTACCACGCAAGTTCGTCAGTGAATAAGACGCACCTTCTGGAACATTCAACACATCACCGCGCGTTAAAACAACACTCGCTTGTTCGCCTTGATGCGTGAGGACCACTTCAGTATCGCCATCAAAGTTGATAAGTACTTGTTTTTCTTCTCGGCAGTGTTGAGGAATCGAGCCACCTTCAGAAAGCTCATAAGCCATGATGCTCACTTCATCTTCACTCTTTACTTGGAAGTCATAGCTCGCCAAAGGGTGACCCGTTAAGGCGTATTGTTTCACGTTGCTTCCGCTGAAATCGCCTTTGATTTCACGATAATCTTTTTGCAGAGCGACAAATGGCATCATCTCTTCTGCGGTGTAGGTATCGAAGGTCGCGAGCTCTTCTTCGGTAAGCAGCGGCATCAATTCTGATTCTTGTGGCACCGGGTCGCCATTAATGGTGTCCACGAGTGTGCCATCGGCTTTGAGGTATAAACCATAACCTTGACTGTCTTTAATAACGTTTGGATGCCAAATAACGCCGCCACCTGAATCGTCGCCGCCAAGTACCGAGAACATAAAGCCGTAATCGCGGCCAACCACTTCAAATCCACGGAAGAGATTGGTTGGAATCGAGATGACGTCACCGTGAGACAACACCGCCTCATGCTCTCCATCGTTCCCCCAATAAAAACGGAACTGACCTTTGAACACCAAGAAAAGCTCAGCGGTGCGATGAGAATGTAACGAATTTTTGATGCCCGGCGGTTGGCCTGCAGCACCAATATTAAAGCCCGCCGTATCGCGAATATGAACATGCTGACGACTGCTCTCTGCCACCCCTGCACCGATAATACAAAAGTTATCTTTGAGATCACTGCCTGGCGTGCGCGCATCAATAAACGCACTCGTACCCGGAATCAGTTCCATGTAGCGGACCAGGTTATTATTCATTTTAGATTGTAGAGTCATTGTAAATCCTTGTTGTCCTTGTTTGGACCTAGCCTTTGAATTGTTAGTTACAAGCCTAAAGTTAGTTACAGACCGAAAGTGTGTTACAGACCTAAAGGTCGCCCACCATCAACCGCGATGGTATTGCCTGTCGAGAAGGTCAAAACTTCTGCTGCGGCGTACACGGCTTGAGCGACTTCTTCATCATTGGCTAAACGCTTAAGCGGTGTGGATTGTTCTTGTTGATTACGCCATGCGTCATCCAAGCCTTTGACAAACTCAGTGTCGACAAGCCCTGGAGCAACAGCCAAAACGCGAACCTCGGGAGACAGAGCGCGAGCTAAAGAACGGGTCATGTTCTCCGCGGCAGATTTACTTGCACAGTAAGCAATGTTGCTCCCCATCGCAGTCTGTGCCGCGATAGAAGTAATGTTCACCACACAACCATTGGCTTGCTTAAGCCAAGGCTCAAACGCTCGAACCATGGCAAAAGGCGCACGGACGTTCACTTGGAAAATTTGGTCAAACAGTTGATCATCTAAGCTTTGCAAATCAGAGTGCGCGACGAATTTCGTCATCCCCGCACAGTTGACCAACAGATCCAGCTTGTCGCTTATTTCACTGACTTGATGTTTAAGCTGTTCAATCGCACTAGAATCTGCCACGTTCAGTTTGAATGCTAGATGCTCGTTACGTGGCAGCGAAGAAAGCACATCCTCGGCCGCTTTCTGATTACTGTTGTAAGTCAGAATTACGCGATATCCAGATTGAGCCAGCTTGCGACAAATGGCGGCACCCAGTCCGCCACTGCCGCCTGTGACTAAGGCAAGTTTCGACATATTACGCCTCTTCTACTTTGCCTTTGTAACGGCGCACACGAATATCCGCTTGCTCTTTGTGGCCAGCAAAACCTTCGAGTGCACACAAGCGAGAGCAGTACTCACCGACTTTTAGCGACGCAGCTTCCGTTACACGCTGGTAAGTACAGGTCTTGATAAATTTACCTACCCAAAGACCACCGGTGTATCGCGCCGCTTTCTTCGTTGGCAGTGTATGGTTGGTACCAATACATTTATCGCCGTAAGAAACGTTGGTTTCACGACCTAGGAACAAGGCACCGTAGTTGGTCATGTTATCTAGGAAGTATTTAGGATCTTCGGTCATAACTTGAACGTGTTCAGACGCAATATCGTCTGCCACTTCCACCATTTCTTCGTAGCTATCACACACAATCACTTGTCCGTAATCTGCCCACGCTTTACCCGCGACTTCAGCCGTTGGAAGAATGGTTAACTGACGTTCAATTTCTTTGATGGTCTGTTGCGCAAATGTTTCGCTATTGGTCAACAATACAGCGGGAGAGTTGTAACCATGCTCAGCCTGACCAAGCAAGTCTGCCGCTGCCAATTCCGGGTCACAGCCTTTCTCATCAGCAATGACCAAGGTTTCCGTTGGCCCTGCAAACAAATCGATACCAACGCGACCAAACAACTGACGTTTTGCCTCTGCCACAAATGCGTTACCCGGCCCTACAATCATATCGACTGGCGCAATAGTCTCTGTACCAAGAGCCATTGCACCTACCGCCTGAACACCACCGAAGCAGTAGATTTCATCCGCACCCGCCATTGCCATCGCAGCGACAATCGCGACGTTCGGCTGGCCGTTAAACGGAGGCGCACAAGCAATAACACGTTTTACGCCCGCGACTTTCGCCGTCAGTACACTCATGTGAGCGGATGCAACCAATGGGTATTTTCCACCAGGGATGTAACAACCCACGCTGTTTACTGGAATATTTTTATGCCCCAGTACCACACCAGGCATGGTTTCTACTTCGACGTCTTTCATTGAGTCACGTTGAATTTGAGCAAAGTTTCGAACTTGTTGCTGAGCGAACTCGATATCATGACGAGTCGATTCATCAAGCGCATCCACACAGGCTTGGATTTGCTCTTCTGACAGGCGGAATTGCTCCGGCGACCAGTTATCAAACTTTTCAGACAACTCACGTACAGCGCTATCACCTTTCGATTCAATATCAGCAAGAATGTTTTCAACAATCTGACGCACTTTTGCGTCGTTTGATGCTGATGCTTCTTCAGTGATTCCGTTTTTTAAAATGCGTGCCATTGGGTTTCTCCTTGAACATTGAGGCTGACGAACGGTTATTTTTATGCTTTTGGATACGAATGCAAAATCAGATTAAACACTTAATTAACATTTGACAAGTTAAGTCAACAAACCACAAAAACACTCCTTAAGCCTTTGTATTTATTAGTTTAAACAAATAAAAGCAAGTAATAAGGACCTTAATTAAGTTTAATTTTTAATCAAAAATGAGTTTTAGATCACATCATTTTTACTCATCATTTACATTTCCACATGTTAGTTTTTGCATACCTTTGCAAAGGAGAGAATCATGAGCAATTTTAAACAACGTCTGAATCAAGAAACGATATTAGGTACATTTGTTAAAACCCCTCACCCTCACATTATCGAAGTATTGGCACTGGCAGAGTTGCCTTTTGTGGTACTGGATGCAGAGCACGCACCTTTCGATCGCTCCTCGCTTGATCTGTGCATCATGGCGGCCAGAGCGAATGACCTCGCGTGCGTGGTACGAGTACAAGACAGCGCCCCTTCAACCATTTTGAACGCGCTTGACTGTGGCGCGGCGGGTGTACAAATTCCCCATGTTTGTACTGCTGAGCAAGCGACGCAACTGGCGAAAATCTGCCATTACGGAGAAGGTGGCCGAGGGTATGCTGGTTCCAGTCGAGCAGCGCAATACGCCACTAAGCCCATGGTTGAACACTTAAAAGACAGCCGTGCGAATACGATTGTCATTGCACAAATTGAAGACCCTCAAGGGGTTGAAAATGTTGAAGCGATTGCCAATGTTGAAGGAATTGATGCGCTCTTCATTGGCCAAGTTGATCTCACTGTCGCTTATGGTGCTGATAGCGTTCATGATGAGAAAGTCGCACAAGCAAGTATGCGAGTAATCGAAGCGGCCAGAGCCGCCAATAAACCTGTTGGCATGTTTGTCGCGACGGCTCAACAAGCTCGGGAATGGCGTGAACTCGGCGTTAGCTTCTTTTGTGTTGGCTCTGAACACAAAATGATCATTGATGGCTTCAAGCAAGAGAGAAATGTGATGAATTCTTGAGTTTTCTCTGATATTTACGCCTTATCAATGTAATGCTCTAGACACAGAAATCCCCTAGCCCATACACTCAGCACGTATGAGAAGGTTCAATGGCCTTAAATAAGGAGTATCACCATTAAAGCGAAAGTAACTTCGATCGACGTCGCGAAGATGCTCGGCGTCTCTCAATCGACGGTATCTAGAGCATTCAGCCCGACTGCGAGTATTAGCGAGAAGAAACGCAAAATGGTGATGGATGCCGCAGCTAAGCTCGGATACACACCGAATGCCATCGCCCGAGGTCTGATTTCGAATCGTTCAGGCTTAGTGGCGATTGCGTTAGATAGCGAATCAAACCCAATGTACGACATGCAATCTCGTGCTTTGGCTGTCGAAATTCAAAAGCGAGGCGGACAAGTTGTGCTTTGCCCTATCGACAAGGACGACCTCGATCTCGCCATTTCACGCGCCATTGAATACCAAGTGGACGGACTCGTTATCGCCACCAGCCGTTTAACCTCACGCGCGTTTGCCCAATGCGAAAAGTTTGGCGTTCATTTAAGCTTGATTAACCGCTACGCCGAGGGTATTAATGCCAATAGCTCTGGTATTGATAACCGATTGGCGGGCCAACAAGCAGCCGAGTATTTAACGCAGAAAGGCGCAAAACAGTGTGCTTATATCAGTGGCGATGCTGGCTCCATGACCAGTGAAGAGCGTTGGCTGGGTTTCTCTTCAAAATTGCAAGAACTCGGCTCCCCGTCACCAACCTTTATCCAAGCCAAGTACAGCTTTGAAGCAGGCTTAGAAGCGGCGAAAGCGATCTTGTCGCACACTAGCAAACCCGATGCAATTTTTTGTGCAAACGACATCCTCGCCATGGGTGTGATGGATGGCTTGCGACAAGCCGGAGCAAAGATCCCCCAAGACTTCTCTGTGATGGGTGTAGATAACATTCCGATGTCTGCATGGCCGAGCTATGATTTGACCACCATTGCTCAACCAGTCGACAAAATTGTTAAACGAGCGGTTGAAGATTTGATGAATCGAATCAACGGCAACCTGGATGCAACTGGCGAATACCTTTTCGAGCAAGGCACCTTGATCGAACGTAGTAGCACCATTTAATAAATCCATTTTTATTCATTCTTCATAAACAAAATGCCTTGCTTTCGAGTAAGGCATTTTCTGTGATCACGATTAAATTTTCACCAATCGTTATTTAATTCCTCATCAATTCATCAATCTTGTTATTGACTTGTTACTTTAATGTTTTATTTTGGATTCGTATGCAAAATGGATATGAATTGCTCAACTAATTTATAAAAACATAAAAAGTTGTGTGACTTGCCGACGAATGCCAATGGCAGGTCATACCAGAAAAAAGGAAGAACGATGAAGAAAGTAATCCTTACTTCACTTACCGCACTGGGGCTTGCATTTAGCAGTATGAATACGTTTGCAACCAGTGTTATTCGTCTTGCTCATGACAGTCAAGAAACCTCTCCCGTACACAAAGCAATGCTCTATTTCGAACAAGAAGTGGAAGCTCGCTCAAACGGTGAGATAGAAGTTGAAATCTATCCGGCGAGACAACTAGGCGATGTGCGTGAGACGACTGAACTCGTACAGCAAGGCAACTTACAAATGACGTTTGGTGCGTCAGTTTTACTCTCTCCCTACGTCCCAGAGTTTAACGTGCTCGACGTGTTCTACCTTTTTGATAGCGAAGAGCAAGCACACAAAGCGCTCGACAGTGAGAAGATCGGACAACCATTGTTGAATGCTATGGAATCAAAAGGCTTTCATGGACTTGGCTTTATGGAGGTCGGCTTTCGTAGCGTGACCAACAACAAACAGCCAATTGATAGTATTGAGGACCTGGAAGGGCTAAAGATTCGCTCGGCATCTAACCCCACTCAAATAAGCGCGTGGAAATCTATTGGTACTGCGCCAACACCTCTGTCTTGGGGAGAAATTTTCACCTCGTTACAACAAGGCCTGATTAACGCTCAAGAAAGTGCTATCTACTCTATTTATGCCGAACGTTTTTACGAGGCACAAAAGTACCTCTCTTTAACTAACCATATATACACCAACTACGTGTTGTTCATGAACAAATCGTTTTGGGATTCACTGCCGGCCGCACAACAAGCGCTGATCAGTGAAGTAAGCAAAGAAACCATCGCAAAACAGCGTGAGCTCGCCGCGCAGCAAAACCAAGAAGTAATCAAAGAGCTCGAAGCAAAAGGCATGACGGTTAACATCGTCCCAGACGAGGTACGCAGCATCATGAAAGAGAAAATGAATGCGGCCGTGTACCAGGACTTGCGCAGTAAAACGGGTAAAGACTTGTTTGACAACGTGATGGCCGAGATAGAACGCCTATAACTCCCACTCTTTTGCACGATCTGGCAACAGGTCGTGCTTTCTCGTTTTGGAGGTGAACATGAAGTGGTTTCGCTTACTAGACAAATACCTAGAACCAACCCTTATCGTTATCGCGATCTCAACGATGACAACTTTACTGTGCTTGCAAATCGCCCTACGCCTGTTCGATGCAACGATCGCGTGGGCTGAAGAGCTGGCTCGTTATTTATTCGTATGGGCGATGTACCTGAGCATCAGCTACTGTATCCGAGATGATCGACACATCCGCATTCGTGTGTTCATCGATAAACTTCCGGGCAATTGGACGCAATTCAGTTTGATTGTCTCTGATCTTATCTACCTTGCCTTTAGTGCCACTGTCGCCTGGTTTGGATTTAAGGTTATAAACCGCAGCCTGCAACTCGGTCAGATTGCACCCGCAATGGAAATTCCTATTGCGTGTTTGTATGCCTCTGTTTTAGTTTGCGCACTATTAAGCTGCGCGCGCCTAGTGACAAGCATTTATCAACGTGTGAACGCGTGCTCCACCAGCAATGAACGAGTTCGCTTTTCTCGACAACGCTATCGCCATATCAAAGCAAAGTACCGTACTTCTAACCGACTATTGGAGTTTAACGCATGACGTCTGCACTTTTGTTTGGCAGCTTTGGTCTGCTTCTGCTCATTGGCGTTCCGGTCGGTATTGCTCTGGCGGCAGCCAGTATGGTCGCGATACTCAGTCTGCCGTTTCTTAACATCGAGTTTTTAGTCCAAGGAATGGTAACAGGGCTCGACTCTTTCCCTCTCCTCGCCGTCGTTCTTTTTACCTTAGCAGGTAACCTTATGAGCCAAGGAGGGATCTCAAAACGATTATTGCATGTGGCGGAGGTCTTCTTTGGCCACTTTACTGGCGGGCTTGGCATCGTGGCCATTGTGGCGTGTATGTTCTTCGCTTCCATCTCTGGTACAGGGTCTGCCACTGTTGCCGCTATCGGCCTGACGATGATTCCCTCGATGGTGAAGAAAGGCTACGACCGCAGCTTTGCAGGTGCTTTAATCGCTTCCTCCGGCGGAATTGGCGTCATTATTCCACCCTCTGTGGTGATGATCGTCTACGCGATCACAGCTGAAGTATCGGTAACTAAGATGTTCATGGCGGGCATCATTCCTGGCTTGGTCGTCGGTATGGTATTGATCGGCTATTGTCTAATTGTCTCAAAAATGCGGGGCTACACAGGTAACGAGCGCAAAGCGACCTGGGCAGAGCGTCTTGCTGCGCTAAAAGAAGCCAGCTGGGCAATGCTACTCCCCGTTATCATTCTCGGTGGTATCTATTCTGGTATCTTCACGCCTACCGAATCAGCCGCCATCGGAGTTCTCTATGGCTTATTCTTTGGCATGTTTGTTTATAAAGAGCTCAAACCTGCGCAAGTGGTGAAAATCATTCTAGAGTCGTCACTGTTAGTTGGCGCAGTACTCGTCATTGTGGGTGCGTCCGTGACGTTTGGCCGCATATTGACCCTAGAACGTCTACCGACCGAGATTGCCCAGTTCATTCTATCGATTACCGAAAACAAACTGCTGATACTGCTTTGCATCAATGTTCTGTTGTTGCTTGTTGGTACCTTTATGGAAACGCTGGCGGCCATTGTTATTCTCACGCCAATTCTGCTACCCATAACGTCAGCACTCGGCATGGACCCCGTTCATTTTGGTATCGTGATGATCGTGAACTTGGCCATTGGCTTTGTTACGCCTCCTCTGGGAGCCAACCTGTTTATGGCAAGTCAGGTAGGCAAAGTACCGATAGAGTCGCTCTCTAAAGCCATCATGGGTTGGATTGGTGCAATGATAGTGGCGTTGATGTTGATTACCTTCATCCCTGCCATCTCGCTATCGTTGCCTGCGCTTTTATCCTGATAGTTACACTCAAAGAACGCTTATGACTGTTATAGCCACTAGATAAACACCTTTCTAGTGGCTTATTCGTTATTTACTTCCGATTTAATAAAAAAGCCTTTAAGCATTCGTATGCAAAAGGAAAATTTGAAAGATATAAGGATAATTGACACCAAAATAGCTGAATATTAGCGATAAAGTCTATTTGGGTGCCTTGATCTGCATGATTATCAGTTTTGGCTTAATCATTTGTTTCCATTCAAACAGATAAAAATAAATTAAGCGATTAAAAAACAATAAGATATTAGGAAATTCATACAAAAAACTTTGACCTCCTTTCTTATTAACACGTCTCGATAAGAGATAGCTTCCATCTCTCCTGTACTTTTTTAGTTTATTTTCCGCTCAATTGTTAAAAATCTGATCATCAGCACGCTATTTAAACAATCGAAAAACAATCCGTTGACAAAATGGCAACATGATATATTTTGAATACGTAATCAAAACATAATTATTCAATTACGGAGGTGATTTATGGCCATGGTTGGCTTCGATGAAAAGTGGCGTGATTTTCCCGACTACATTCTTGGTATCACAAAAGAGATTTGGGAAGACCGAGGTTTAAACACCTTAGAACACTACTACTCTCCCGACATTGTTGTGCGTACTCCACTCTCTATCGTTCAAGGAAACGAAGGGGTGATCAGTGCAACAATGGCGACACTGGCCGAGTTTCCCGATCGCACGCTATATGGCGAAGACGTCATTTGGTCAGGCACCCCAGAGCAAGGCATGCTTTCTTCTCATCGAATCATCTCTACTGCAACACACAGTGGCAACGGCTTCTACGGGCAAGCCTCGAACCGCAAACTTCGTTTCCGTATTATCGCAGATTGCCACGCTATTAATAACCAAATCAATGACGAATGGTTGGTTCGCGATCAAGCCGATATCGCGAAACAACTGGGTATGACGTCAGAAGAGTTTGCACGCCAACAAATCGAATTTGAAGGTGGCGTGGAATCAAGCCCATTTCCGTTCACACCTGAAGTCGACATTCCTGGACCTTATTTGGGCGTAGGCAACGACAACGAATATGGTCAGCGCTATGAAGCAATTCTCAGAAGCCTTATGAATGCCGAGTTCTCTATAGTACCGAAAGAGTACGACCGCGCTTGCATCGGCGAATACACTGGCGGTCAAAATGCCCTATCACACTCGGAAGTCGATCATTTTTGGATGGCACTTCGTGCGTCTTTCCCAAATGCTCAATTTACCGTTCACCATCGTATTGGCCGGGATGACGACATGATGTCACCACGCGCTGCAATTCGATGGTCTTTGCACGGTAAGCATGAGGGATATGGGATGTTTGGTAAGCCTTCAGGAAAAGAGGTTTACATCATGGGGATCAGCCACGCTGAGTTTGGCCCTTGGGGTCTTCGTCGCGAATTCACTTTGTTTGACGAGACCGCAATCTGGAAGCAAATCCTGCTACAACAAGGCTAACGGCTGACTAAACACTATTTATTAAAATCACAGACAGTAAGGAAGCAACATGTCACTCAACATCATCGAACAGTTCTACCAGAACTACTTCAAAGCCGCAGACATCGAGCAAAAACAGGCCGCTCTGCAAGCTTTGAACCCTGACGTAAAATGGTGCGTGGCGCACCCTGTGAACGATCTTAATGGCCCAGATGCAACCCACGAATCTTTCCTCTCACCACTTGTTAATGCTTTGCCTGACGCCGAGCGCCGACCAATAATTGTGATGCACGGCGAATACGAAGGCCGCACTTGGTACAACTCTACCGGCTACTTTATCGGTACATTTGAACAACCACTATTTGGCATACCAGCAACAGGGAAAACACTCTACTTGCGTTACACCGAAATGGTGTGTGTGGAGAACGACCAAATCACCGAATCTTACATGATCCCAGACTTCATCGACGCGATGAATCAAGCAGGCTGCAACCCTCTTCGTAAAAGCTTAGGTCACGATGGCTTGGTTCCTTCTCCTGCAACTTCTAACGGTATTCAACAATCTGTTGTGTCTTTGGAAGAAAGTGAAAAGAGCGCCCAGCTGGTTGAAGATATGCTGTCTTGCTTGGGTCGTTTTGATGGCAAAGATCTTTTCTCGATGGATTTAGAAAACTACTGGCACAATGACTTCATGTGGTACGGCCCAGCAGGTATTGGCACGACGCGCGGTGTCAAAGGTTTCCGTAACCACCACCAAGCGCCATTTGTGTTTGCGTTCCCAGATCGAAGTGTCGATATTGAGGTCAATTTTTTGGCCAAAAATGACTACGTATCCACAGGTGGTTGGCCACATATGCATGGTACTCACACTGGTCACAGTGGCTGGCTCGGTCTCGCCCCGACAGGAAAACACATCGAACTTCGCGTTATGGACATTTGGCGACGCGAAGGCGATTTACTGAAGGAAAACTGGGTGGCGATCGACATCGTTCATATCCTGCTGCAACTTGGCTATGACGTGTTTGCACAAATGAAAGAACAGTTAGAAGGACCTAATTATGCATGAGTTTGGCGCACTTAACTGGAGCATCCTTGGTGGATACATAGCCCTAACGCTAGTATTGGGTGCGGTGATTGGTAAGCGAGTAACTTCAGCTAGCCAATTCGCTTTGGGTGATAAGAGCATCCCTTGGTGGGCGATCGGTATTTCTGTCGTTTGTACTTACGTGAGTGCCATGTCTTTCCTTGGTGGGCCAGCTTGGTCTTACAAAGAAGGCCTGTCGGTTATCGCGATTCACCTCAATTATCCGCTGGTGATCTTCTTCATCGTGGCTGTGTTTATGCCGTTTTTCTACAACAACGGTTTAACCTCCATCTACGAGTATCAAGAACGACGCTTCGGTAAGGCTTCACGACTGACTTTGTCGTTTATCTTCCTTATCAAACAAGCATTGAGCTCGGCAGCCGTACTCTACGCGACAGCAATGATTTTAGAGTTCATTACTGGTATCGACGTGATGTACTGCATCATGATCGTCACTGCAATTGCCCTTATCTACACCGTAATGGGCGGTATCGCGGCTGTCATTTGGACCGATGTGATTCAAGCAGTAATCTTATTTATTGGCGCATTCATCATCATTGAAGCCGTTTGGAATGGCATGCCTGCTCCAATGACGGAGGTCATGGCAGAACTCAAAGCAAAAGGAATGACCGATGCCCTACAGACAAGTTTTAACCTAAGCCAAGTAACGACGGTATGGGCTGGCGTTATCGCAATGACGATGTTCCACACCACCGTGTATGGCGGTAACCAGATGATGGTACAACGTTGTATGGCCGCTAAAAGCATGGGCGATGCGAAAAAGGCAATGTTGATGATGGGCTACGTGGCCTTCTTTATTTACTTTGTCTTTATCTTGCTTGGCGTACTGTTCAACGCTTATTACGACGGTAAAGAGTTTGAAAACGGCAACACCATCATTCTTCATTATGCGAGTGAATATGGAATGCCAGGCTTGATGGGCATCATTGCCGCTGCGATTCTGGCGGCAAGTATGTCGAGTCTCGATTCCGCCTTTAACTCAATGGCGACCGTTTCTGTGGCTGACTTTTACAAACGCTTCTACAAGCAAAACGAGTCGGAAGAGCATTACTTAAAGGTATCGCGTTTCTTCACGGTGGCGTGGGCGATTTTGGTCATCATTCCAGCGATCATGTTTGCCACCAGTACAGGCTCGGTACTGGAAGTGCTGAGTAAGGCAGGCTCTTACTTTGTCGGTGCGAGCTTCTGTATGTTCGTCCTTGGTTTCTACTCAAAACACATTACGGAAAAAGGCTTGTTAATTGGCGTTGCTGCTAGCTTCTTGGTGATTTGGTATGTAGCCGTTGCGACCGATATTGCGTGGCCTTGGTATTGCGTGATTGGCGTCCTTGTGAATGCCGTTGTCGCTTACATTGCTAGCCTTCTCCTGACGGGTAAACAAGATGAAATGCATCTTTACACAGTGAAAGGCCAGCAAGCGGAATATGCTCGTCTAAATAAACCAATCAAGGAAGATGGGTGGTATGTCGTTCCCGGTAAAATCGACGCCCCGTGTTATGGCCTACTTGTTATGTTTGTGTTCTCTCTCGTGATGCTTTGGGGGATCAACGCGTTTACCGACAACGCTCCTATGCTGATTAACTTTATGCGTGGCTGCTCTATTCTTGTCGCTACCGCTTGCATCGGATACATGGGGTATTCACTCCTCTCCCCGAAACGTAAAGTTGCAGTCAAACAAGCAAATTAATGTTCTTTACGTAGATACTGTACGTCCAACAAACGGACAGTATCTACGCACTAAATCTAGTGCTAGCTCAAAGCAAACCAAATGGGTTAACCCACATTTTGCTTTTTAACACTCCAAAGCCATTATTCTACTTAGGATACCCCGTCAGAACATTTATGAATACGTACCTATTTATGCTAGTCTTATGACCTCAATTACTGGCAACTAAGTTTTATTCATGAAATCAATTAAACACGTAGTCACATCAAAAGATGTGGCAAAGATGGCAGGCGTCTCTCAATCTACTGTATCGCGCGTGTTTGTTCCGGGTAGCTCAGTATCCGAAAAGACCAAGCAAAAAGTCTTTGAAGCGGCTAAAGCCCTTAACTACCGCCCTAACGCCTTTGCACGTAGCCTGACCACAAACGAATCGAAATTGATAGGTTTGGTGTTTCCTGATGCGGATTACCCTATCCATATGAAAACACTGCAATTAATTTCCAGTGAGTTACAGAAAAAAGGTTATTCTGCCGTATTGATTCCATGGCAAGTGGATGAAGAAGAGGGCCACTCAATCCCAAATATCTTCCAGTATCGCGTCGATGGTGTCATTGCTGCTTCCGCAACCTTCAATAAGTCCCTTTATGAAGAATGTGAAGAGTTTAATATCCCAATTGTTCAATACGCACGAGTTGTTGAAGGTACTAGGAGTAGCTACGTTATCAGTGACAACTACGAAGCAGGCCAACAAGCCGCGCAACTTCTGCACAAAAGTGGCGTGAAGAACGCGGTTTATTTGACGGGAGAAGTGCCAACCTTTACGAATGACGAACGCCAAAGCGGCTTCTGCACTGAATTTGAAGACCTAACCGGCAAGACGCCACGCATCATTGAAGCCAGCTATGACTACGCGAGCTCACTTGATAAAGTCCGTGCCATACTGGCAGACAAAAATCGGCCTGAAGCAGTGTTCTGTGCAACCGATAACCTTGCGATGGCGGTCATGGATATCGCCCGTATAGAATGCGGGTTGAGCATTCCTCAGGACTTACAAGTCATTGGTTTTGATAATATTCCTCAGACAGAATGGTTAAGCTATCAATTAACCACGTTCCGCCAGGATTTCCGTCGCCTCGCTCGCGAGTGCGTGAAGATCATTGTTGATCAAATTAATACGAAAAACGGCAGCCTAGTAAAAATGATGGTGCCAGTGAAGTTAATCGAGCGCCAGACAACAAAAGCTTAAATAGCTATAGCCAGCCATTCGGTTGGCTTTTTTATTTGCCTCTGACTCCCAAACGGCTCATTTAGTGTTGTAAGCATTAATGAACCCATGTATATTTATGAGCCATTACACTATATGAACCAAACAAAAAAGGCTCATAATCCTTATGACCACGTATCTTTACACTCGCTATTCGCCAAAAAATCGAGCTTACCAAGAGCACCTTAATACTCTAAAAGCTTTTGCGCCCGAAGCTCAGCATTTTGAGGATAAGGTTCGTGGTTGCATGCCTCCAACCGAGAGAGAGGCATTCTTACGACTGCTCGATTCCGTCAGAGCTGGGGATACGATTGTGCTCTGGTGGCTGACCGCATTTGGTCGCGACTTTAGTCAAGCATTGAACACGATAAAAATGCTACTCGATAAAGGGGTAACATTGAAAACCGTATGTGAATCAATAACTTTTGAGCCAGGTTCTGTTCAAACTCAAACACTACTCACAGTGTTATCTGGATATGGGAAAGTGCAGACTGAACATCGCCTGTTTGCCGCAGAGCAAGGGCGACAGGCCATTAAAGAGCAGCCAGAATTATGGAAACAGAAGTTTCGCGGCCGCCCCGCAAACAAAACCAAACACCAACAGATCGCAACGTTACTGCTAGAAGGCTACACATTGCAAAACGTAGCAGAGCAATGCGAAGTCAGTCTATCCACTGTGAAGCGGGTCAAAGCAAAGCTAAATGGAGTGGATGACGAAGGCGGCTTAAGCTCACGACGCCAAAAAGGTTGTTTGAATGGAGACCAGTCATGAGTCGCCCAATCAACTTTCATACTATAATACTCGCCTGTCTTATTATTAGCGTTGGCCAGTTGAGCATGGGGCTAGTTATGCCCTCTTTGCCATGGATAGCAAAAGACTTTTCCATCTCCCTCGACCAAGCTCAACTACTTGTGAGTATTTATTTGCTCGGCTTTGGCCCCTCTCAATTTATCTACGGGCCAGTGTCAGATGCTTTAGGACGAAAAAGAGTATTACTTACCGGTTTACTCATCGCGATGTCTGGTCTGCTGATGATTATTTTCTTCAGTGACACATTTACAGGGATGGTGATGGGGCGCTTTTTACAAGGGTTAGGTACAGGATGCTGCGCGGTACTCGCGAGGGCGTCGACTCGAGATAGATTTAGCGGGGATGAACTCCCAGTGGCAATGTCTTACATCGCTATGGCGGCTTCAATCACGCCACTTATTGCACCTGTGATTGGCGGCTTTATCAACTTCCACTTCGGTTGGAGTATGGTGTTTATTTCTCTATTGGGCTATGTCTCGCTGGCCTGGGTAATCATCGCCTTTAAGTTCACAGAAACCATCACAAAACGTTCTGTCATTCCGTCACCCCGAAAAATGTTACTCCAATACAAGAGCTTACTTACGTCTCGTTACTTTATGAGTTTCGCCAGTATCAGTTGGTTAAACTTCAGCTTAATGATTACGACAGTCTCTGTGATGCCATTTATCATGCAAGATCAAATTGGCATGACCTCCGCTCAATACGCGATGTGGGCGCTCATTCCCGCTTTGGGTATGTTATGTGGTACCACGATTTGTAACCGAGTAAGGCCAATTATTGGCAATAAAAAAATGCTGCTTTGCACCCCATTTCTTCACCTTACTGCCGCAATATGGCTATTTTTCTGTCCCGTTGAGCCTCTATTTCTGATGCTAGGACAGCTATTAATGATCTTGGGTAATGGTATTGCCCTACCTTGTGCACAAGCGATGGTAATGCAACCTTATAAAAAGCAAGCAGGTGCCGCAGCCGCAATGTCTGGTGGTGGACAAATGGTCGTCTCCTCATTGGTCAGCTTAACTCTGGTGCAGCTTGGATTGAGTCAAGCATGGCATCTAGCGATCGTTATCGTAATATTTGCATCGCTTACCTTCACCAACATTCAACGTGGCTTCAGTGCAGAGCAACCTTCAGAACGATAACAAAAAACATACTATTGTCCTTATAGTTACGACAAATCGTATAAACTTAAATTTAGGAAAAGTTGGCGGATACTAACATGATGTTGCATTTAAGAATGGGCGCCTTAACACTCGCCACATTTATATCCGCTGGCACTGATGCGAGCGCCAACGAAAACTGGCAGTTCGAGAGTGACAAGGATGGAATCACAATTTACTCCCGAGAACATAGTGACGGTTTAGTTGAGATCCGTGCCCGGATGTTCACACCCACCAGCTATGGTGCATTTTTAACGCTACTGGAAGACAGTGACAATATCCCGAACTGGATTGACAATGCCAGTCATAGCCGGGTTTTAAATCAGATATCGGCCACCGAGAACATCGTTTACACCCAGTTTAAAGCACCATGGCCTGCCAAAAATCGGGATATGGTCACCTACTCAAAGTACTGGGTCGATGAGCTGGGATTCACGATAGAAATCAAAAGCGCACCTGACTCATATCTTGCTGAACAAAATGGTTATGTTCGAATTCGCTCGGTTGATGCGACTTGGGAGTTACAAAAACTCACAAACGATACAACACTCGTGGAATACAAGGCGTTTGCTGACCCCGGAGGTCTATTGCCAAACTGGCTGCTCAACAAACTCTCAAAAGAAAGTGCATGGGCGACATTTAGTAATTTAAGAAAAGAGTTACCTGAATATCAGCAATACTCTCATCCTCAAATAGATGAGTAAGCGTCGCTCTTCCCACTCGCTTTTTAATACGGTACATAATAACAAAAGGCGGCATTGCGCCGCCTTTTCTACTCAACGTGTTACTGCTGTGCAACCGTTACAGGTTTAGTTGCACCACGGTAATCAAACTCAAAACCAATACCTTGGTCTGTCACGTCCATCGTCATACCACCAACAAGCTCGCCTTGTAAGCTTTTGACAACATCATCCGGAACCGGCTCCCCAGTGATTGACGACGCACTCTCTAACACTTCCAAAATACGCTCTGAATCAAAATCAAAGCTGAACAAGCCATTTGGAGAAAGTGATTGCGCCATCACTTCTTTGCTTGCTTCCGCAGCACTATCACCACTGTAAAGGGTGAAATGGTTTTCGTTTAGACGAGCAAACACGTCCACCTTCATGCCTGTATGCATTTCTAATAGGTCACTGACATTAACAGGTTGGTTATCCGGTTGAATTTGCAATTGAGCAAGTTCAGGAACGAACATTTGCGCAGTTTGAATAAGCATCATTGGATCATTGGCAGAAAGAGACAACATACCATCTAGCTGGCTAAATACTTCACCATGCTGAGCATTAGTATCTACTTTGATATCAAACATTTGCAGGCTTAACCCTTTAAGGCCGTTAACCATGCCTGACCCCATGCTTACAGCGGCTGCTGGATTCTGGCCGCCCATCTCTTGCTGCATTTGTGTCAATAAAGAGCATTGGTATTGAGGCTGAGTCAAGTCAGCCCAGATCTGACCAATCGATGGCGCTAGCGTATTGATGTCTAAACCAAGCGCCATACTAAAGAAACTCTTATCACTTTTAGACTCTGCCAATACACCACGAATCGACTTGAGCGCATCTAGAATCACTTTATTGTTGGACTCAACAACAAAAGAACCTTTAATGAACGCCTGATCGCCTTTCATCTTGTATTCTGCAAACGCGACGGACTGAGGCCAGTTTTCTGCAACTTGAGTAAGCTCAGTATGGCAGGCTGGTGAACGCATTTCCTCAATAGTTGGTTCAGGATCTATTGCATCCAACGTGCTGATTTGACGAGCAAACATATTGCCATCTTTCGTCGTCAAACCTTTAATCACTTCGCGATGATCAAAGTAACCAAAAGAGTTGTTGTTTTCACCGTATTTGGCTTGCAACGCCTCAAGACGTCCACTCTCAGCAATATTTTGACTTGGTGCTTCAAGCCCTAATGCCATTTTAATCGGGTTTTGAACGCCCAGTTGCGGAACATCAACCGTTAACGTAAGCACGTTATCAACCACGGCTACAACCAAGCCAATACCGTCCTGCGGGTCAATTGAATCAGTCATCTCGTAACGACGATACTCGACTTCACCAAGCTTAACCAACTCATGCTTAGCGCCGCTCATCTGCTCTTCATGATCCAGTGTTTTCCATAACGCGGCAGGGTCTTCAATATCCACTTTGTACACCGGTACCATACCAATTGTGTACAACACAGGATTAATGTTTTCCCCGGTGCCCAAATAAGCTTTTAATGTTTCTGGCGATGCAGCACTCTCTAGGTATCCATCGAATAAATTAACTGCAAACTGCTGTTGTGGAGACAGTGGTTCATCGGCAAAAAGTTCTGCAATCGAGCCTTGGTTCGCCGTACCGAATGCGTTCATGTATTTATAATGGTTAAAAGGTTCAGTCTGATACGTCACCATAAGTGAATCTGCAGGAACTTGCGTTAACAGTGAGCCTGCATCACTTGCGGTAGTATTGTTTTGGTACAGGTAGCCAGCGCCCCCTGCTGCTGCGACCACTGCTGTAGCCAATAGTAGTTTTTTCACGACCAACTCCGTTGTCATAGTTATGTGTTCCTAAACGAAATGTAACGCTTAGGTTTAAAGCCAATGAATAGTGCTTTATATCAACCGCTATCATAAACAAGTTATCGATGTAATGAATGTCGGTTTGATAAATTATCCAACATTTATAAGGCAAACCGTGAAGTAAGTTGAATTGCGTGCGGATGCTATTGGCAATATTCACAATCCAATTTCTCGGATAACCGCCTTAAAAATCATAATATTCAGTTAAATGAAGCGATTTGGAGTAATTACGACCAAAATCAGCAGAATATTAAATCTTTATTGAGTCTTTTATCTAATATCTGAAAACGCCTCACGACCTGACACTTCTTTCCAATTTGCCTCTGGCAGTCCCTACTCGTTTTCCTTACATTCCTACTAACTCAGTGACGAGACGTATACCAAATACGAGCAATAGAAGACGATGAAAGACCAGTTGACGATCTCTATATCAACTATCAATGGCTCAAGACATTGGTACTTCAGTAAAAGGATGCAACGCAACATAAAAACGTTTTTCGTTTTTTTTGTTGTTGCTCTGGCCGCGACCGTAATCTTAATTCATCACTTGTACACTCGCGTTGATAATGCAGCGTTAAAACAAGCTGAATTGACAGAGCATTCACGCACCATGGGTGAAGAGCTCAGCACACTGAAAACACTTAAATCAGAGCTAGAAAATGACCTTTCAGAACGGGAAGAACGGGTACAACTTGTTTCGGAACGTTTGGGTGAATTAGAGAAAGTGCTTGGGGTTGGAGAACATACCTCGACAAATAACTTGGATGCTAGGCTCGATGCGGCGGCGATAACCTCAAACGTTCGCATGGTGTTATTAAACCAAATACCAAGTGGTTCTCCAGTCGGCAAGGTACGGCTATCTTCCGGATTCGGTAAGCGTATCCATCCGGTGACAAAAGTTGCCAAGATGCATCGTGGGCTCGATTTTGCCGTAAATATCGGCACCAAAATTTATGCCCCTGCCGATGGGGTAGTGGAAGTCACCCGCCGCAGTAATAAAGGCTCTGGTAACTTCCTCAGGCTGCAACATTCTTTCGGTTTTTCGAGTTCTTATTCGCACTTGAAAGCGTTCAAAGTAAAAAGTGGTCAGTTCGTCAAAAAAGGGCAGCTGATTGCAATTTCCGGCAACAGTGGGCTCTCTTCTGGCCCTCACCTGCATTACGAGGTGCGATTTGTTGGGCGAGCACTGAATCCGAAACCATTTGTCGATTGGAGCCTTAATGATTTCGAAGACATTTTTACTAAGGAGCGAAGAATACGATGGGAATCTTTAATCAAAACAGTGGAACAACGAGTAGCTCAGCAGCTTCAACTCTCATCGCCAAAGGCTGTTCTCTTAGCGGAGAACTCAAAGTAGAAAACGATGTCCAGATTGATGGCATCGTCGATGGTCAAATTAACGTGGAAGGCACTCTCGTTGTCGCAGAAAGCGGGCGAGTAAACGGTGAAATCTACGCTAAACAGCTGATCATTAATGGCATGATGGACGGAAACTGTCACGCAGAACACATTCAAGTGCTTGCCAAGGGACGCGTAAGCGGTAGGATCTGGAGCAATAACCTCAGCATTGAACCTGGTGGCAAATTCTTTGGTGAAGCAGCCGAATTACCTGAAAAGGAAGTGGTAACGTTAAAGGGTAAGGCTCAAGACAGTGCGATCACAAAAGAAAACAACACCAACAATGAAAAGCGACTTGCGCGTAAATCAGCATAAAAGCTTTGATTAAAGTGCTTAAAAAAGACGGCTTTCACGCCGTCTTTTTTATTACTATTGCCACGATTTTCGTCAGAAACTACGTGATTATTCGGCCGGATTTAAAACCATCACCGAGCGTTTTGCTTGTGGACCAAAAGCTGATTTTGCATGCGCTTTCACTTCATCTAACGTCACACTTTTAGCCACTTTCTCAACGTCAAGTAACACATCGACGCCGTAATCATGCACCAAATAACGAGTATATGCCCATGATCTCTGTGCTGGGTTGTCATCCAACCCTTGCATCGCGACTGCCAGTTGTTTCGCGGCCGTATCCACTTCTTTTTGGGTAATATTTGACGCTAAACCATCAAACACTTTGCCCAGTTTACTCTCTAAAAGTGCCACGTCTTCGGGCTCGACTTGAGACTCCAAGAGCCAATCAGAGATGGGTTCGCGATCTTGTGTCATGGTGTAAATGCTCGGGCTGTAATCAAGGCTAGACTCTTCTCGCACAATATCCAAAACACGTGCATTACTAATACGTTGCAAAATATCTTCGATAACCGTGTCTCTTGCCGTACGTTGGTAATCGCTCGTATTAGTCAAACGCATTACATACAACGATGAAGGTTCATGCCCATCCGCAACCACAGTTCGCTCCGGCACTTCCGGGTTAAACGCAACGTGATAATCAATCGAACGACTCGGTTTCATTTCGATAGAGGCCACATACTTACGCAAAAGTGGTGTAATTTCTTCCGGCTCTACGTTTGCAACAATAACCATCTTAAAACCATCATTGGTTTTGAAAAGTTGCTCATGCACCGCTAGTATCTGCTCAGAAGTCACTTGTTCAACATCATCACTGGACACTATACGATGACGACTACCCGGCAAATAAGAATTGCCGTTTGCTTTTTGAATCAGTTTTCCCATCGGTGATTCAAAAAAAGCGCCGCTCTGCTGTTTAAACTCTTGCTTCGCTGCTGCCATCTGGCGCTCGTCGACTTTAATCTCCGTCGCTAGGTTGTATAGTCCATTCAAAGCATCAGTTAGGTGCGTATTTGGCGCCGTAATTTGTGCTCCGTGACTGGTCGCATCAAGCATCGCGCCAAGCGCAATGTTGTTTTTGCGTAAGTAGCTATCTAGCTCTGAACCAGAAAATGCCCCTAACCCACTGCGTATTGCCGTTGTTGCTGCGATTTCATAAGCGGCATACAACGTCGGATCAACAGCGGCTTTACCACCTTGGCTCGCATAGTAAATATACGCTCGACCACCCGCTTTAGTATCTTTTTGGAACCACACTTCGACACCGTTTGATAGCGTATAGACTTGAAAACCACCCGCTTCCTGACGCATGCTCGTGATGCTGCCTTCCTGGGTAGGCTTTAAGAATCCATCCACTTTGTCATACATCTCTAACGGTTTTTCGCCAGTTTGAAGATAGGCACTGTTTAGAGCGGCAAATACACCATTGAACTGTTCTGACGTTTCGCTTTTCCCCAAACCAATAAAAAGCTTGGCTGCTGAGATAACAAAGCCGTCAATTGTGTGTTAATGCTCTCTAAATTCTCGTTGTTGATGAATTCTGCCAAACTCTGGGCATAATTCTCTTTTGATTGGCTGACACTGTCTTGTCCAATTTGAAAAACACGTGCTTCTGCGTAACTGTTTGGCTTGCGCTGACTCCAATCTGAATCAATATTTGCAAGTTCACCTTGCCAATTTGACATAACGCTATCTAACTCGGATTGAGTCGCACCATAATCTCTCAACGACGCCAAGGTACGAATGAAAGTCTGGTGCATTTGTTCGCGGCGATCTGGTGCAAACGAAATCCCTGCCGACGTCATACGCTGATAGTTAGAGTAATAGGGCTCTGCATAAGCGTATTGAAAAGGTTCAGCGGCGTCACTGAGTACACGGATCAAACGCTGTTGAATGAGTTGTGTTGCTACTTCATCACGCCACACTTCATGTTGTTGCTCAATCGTCGTGCCGCCACTTAGACCACGCTCAATCACTAAATGAAGACTTGGTGATTCCATCGTGTTACTTGGCAAGATTCTGTTTTCGTTGTTCACTCGAATATCACGGCGCTTCTCTATTAGCGTATCCGAGGTACTTTCCCAGTTCGAGAACTTGCTTTTGATAATCTTGGACAGTGAATCTACGTCGATATTACCAGTCACAATCAACTCGGCATTTTGTGGCTGGTACCATTTGTCGTAAAACGCCTTTAACTTACTCGAGGAAGCATTTTGAATCGCTTCGCGAGTACCTATTGGGTCATGCTCACCATACATAGTGCCTTCAATCGAGGCTTGGTAAGCATGCATAGAAAAGGACTTATCATCCGGATTAGCACGTCGCCATTCCCCGAGAATCACCCCTTTTTCTTTCTCTACTTGCTCAGGAGCAAACTCAAGTCCGTTACCGATATCTCTCATCCACTTCAGGGCATCTTCTAGCTTCGTATTATTCGCAAGGTCAAGTTGGTAAGACGTTTGCTGATAACTGGTAAAAGCGTTGATATCAGCGCCAAAGCTACCACCAGATTGCTCGAAAAGTTTAACAACGTCGTTACCGGTAAAATGCTCACTACCATTAAACGCCATATGCTCAACAAAGTGAGCGTAACCCTTTTGAGAAGATGTTTCTTGGAATGAGCCGATATTCATCACCAAACGGACCGAGACTTCTTGGTCTTCTGTTGGATAAAGATGGTATTTCATACCGTTCGATAACTGGTCCACGTGCCAGTTGGCGTCAGGTTGAATCGGCGTCGACTGTTGTATCAGAGCACACCCTGACACTAATAACGCGGGGACTAACAATATACTGCGCATAACGATTGCCCATAACAATGATTAAGCTAATCAATATATATCCGGTGCTATAACCTTCACATTTTTAATGGATTATCAGACGCGCAAATGTGATAAAGATCACCTTTTATTGAAATCAATTCTCATTTACAAAAATCGACAAATCCTTACTTTACAAATACATAAATAATATCGTTCCAAATCCTTTTGCTTATTTGATGTAAAACTCAAATTCGCGACATGGAGTCAGTATTTATTTTGAGCAATAAAATATAATTATTGAACAGATTCGAATCTAACTTTCTGCTGCATATTCAACAGCGCAGAGAGCACTGATGAGAATAAAAACACAACAACTATTATTCAAAGATCTATTATTCGCTTTATGTTCAAAAATCTATCATTAAAAAACAAACTGGCAATCTCTGCCAGTGCCGCCATCATTCTAGGGGGAGTGCTGGTAGAGGGGCTGTCTTTTCGAGATTCATTAAATAGGCTCGATGTCGAAGTCGCACAGCGACTAGAAAGCACTAGCGCATCTTACAATCAATACGTAAAGGACTGGCTACTCTCTAAAGAGCGCGCACTAACTTCACTCTCTTCTGATTCAGAGAAACGTTCTCTGGTTACGCATTTGAAACAAGTCCGAGACTCTGGCGCGTTCGATAACGTTTTCCTCGCTTACCCGGACGGGTCACAAGACAACGCTAATGGGGTGGTTTTGCCACCAGGTAATAACGATCCTCGCAAGTGGGGCTGGTACACCAACGCCATTGCCAATCCATCGAAAGTCTTTATGGATAACCCGACCGTTGCTGCTGCAACTGGTGCGAATGTGGTGTCGCTCGGTAAAGCCCTGCAATTGCATGGTCAAACCGTCGTTCTGGGTGCTGACGTAGAGATCGGTGATATCCTGAACAGTCTGAACCAAGTGATCCTACCGGGTGCAGGTTATATGTTTATTGCCAATGAACAGGGCAATATTTTCACTCATAACAACGGTAAACTGCTGAATCAACCGGTTAGCAAGCTAGGCCTCAACAACAACGACATTACGTCTGCCGCACGTTCAGGTACAGAGCGTCGCGTCTCTATTAACGGCACCGAATATGTGATTTACGCGCGCCACATAGAGGGTACCCAGCTCACAACAGTGACGGTGTTAGATCAAAACTCGTTGGTTGCCCCACTCTACGATGCTGTTTGGGATCAGATCATCGCAACCACCATCGTCGTCGTTATCTGTGTAGCTTTGTTTAATCTGCTATGTAACATCTTGTTCCGTCCGCTCTACAACGTTTCGAATGCGCTTGCACAAATCGCAAACGGTAGCGGCGACCTAACTCAACGCATCAAAGTAGAAAACCGTGACGAAGTTGGTGAGCTGGCTGAAAACTTCAACCAGTTCGTTGAAAGTTTGCAGCAACTTATTGGTCACATTCGTCACCAAGCGGAAGAACTGAGCCAACAATCGGAGCTGAGCACGACTCGCGCGAATCAATCGGTTTCCGATCTGAACCATCAGCAACAAGAAATCACTATGGTGGCGACCGCTGTGACTGAAATGGCATCGGCAACGCAAGAGATTGCAGCACATGCAGAGCAGACGGCTAAAGCCGCTCAAGACTCTTCAGCAAGCACACAAAATGGTCATGAGTTAGTGATCAACTCCAAGTCATCCATCAACAATTTGTCTTCTGAAGTCAACCAAGCGAGCGTTGTCATCGGCGAGCTCAACCAGCACGCGCAAGACATCTCAACCGTACTATCAACGATTCGAGACATCGCAGAACAAACCAACTTACTGGCTCTGAATGCGGCGATTGAAGCGGCGCGTGCAGGTGAACAAGGTCGCGGTTTTGCCGTTGTTGCAGACGAGGTTCGCGTGCTATCACAACGCACACACACCTCAACCGAAGAGATTCGCTCGACGATCGAGACTTTGCAGCAAACCACACAACGCGCTGTGACCATCATGGATACAAGCTCTCAGCTCGCGCAAGGTTCGGTGGAAGATGCAGATCGCGCAGCACTGGCTCTGGATGAAATCAACGCGGCCGTTGCGCTGATCAGCGATATGGCAACGCAAATCGCGACCGCCGCCGAAGAGCAAACGCACGTAACCAATGAAATCACGCAAAACGTCACGTCCATTAAAGATGTGACCGATCACTTGGTAGTTGGTGCCGAAGAATCGATGAATCAATCTGCTGAGCTGAAATCGCAAGCTGAGGATCTCAACTCGAAAGTGGCGACGTTTAAACTGGCTTAAACGCCACATTAAGGACGCTCTTAAAAACAATACCCCCCCGCTAGCAACTTTGTTACTAGCGGGGTTTGTTTTTATGGATCGACGTTTTTATTGCAGATAGCTTTCGAAAGACGTAAACCTACACCGCCACACACATCGGCGTGCCTGAGATTGGGTCGTTAAATACTCTCGCTTGTAAATCAAACACCGATGCCAACATACCTTCTGTCAGTACCTCTTGCGGTGTTCCCTGCGTGACTAACTGACCTTTTTCCAACACCACCAAATGATCGCAGTAACGGCACGCTTGGTTTAGATCGTGCAGCACTACGACCACTGTTTTGCCTTTGTCGTTCATCTGCCTCATGAGTTTCATCAGCTCAACTTGGTGAGAGAGATCCAAGTAAGTGGTTGGCTCATCAAGCATCACTACGTCGGTATCTTGCGCCATTACCATCGCAATCCACGCCCTTTGCCTTTGACCGCCAGACAGAGATTCAACTGACTTGTCAGCAAACTCAATCACGCCAGTATCTTGCATTGCTTGCTCGACCAAGGTCTTGTCTTGTTGACTTAACCGGCCCCAATGAGAGAGATAAGGCGAGCGGCCATATTCGACCAGTTTTCTGACGGTAATACCTTCAGGACTGACAAGAATCTGCGGCAGCAAAGACAACGAACGCGCCAAGCGTTTATCACCGTAGCTGCTTAGTGGTTTGTCGTCATACAACACTTGGCCAGAAGCGGGTTTATTGATGCGTACCAAGGTTTTTAATAGTGTCGATTTACCGCAACCATTTGGACCAACTAGTGCGGTAATTTTACCTTGAGGAATCGACAAAGAGAGATCTGGAATGATGGTCTGTTTGCCGTACGCGACGGATAAGTTCTGCGTTCGTAACATGCTTACCAACCTCTATAACGATACAAAAGAAAAATGAAATATGGTGCGCCAATAACAGATGTCAGCACTCCCGCTGGTAGCTCAATTGGCGGCTGTAAGCCTCTCGCTAAACCATCGGCGCAAATCACCAACAAAGCGCCAAGGGTTGCAGCGGCTGGAATCAACAACTTGTGGTTGTGGCCAAACAGCAAACGCGCAAGATGCGGCGCAAGCAGGCCAACAAAGCTGATCGTGCCTGCCACAGACACACTGATACTCGCCAATAGCACGGCAGCAATCAACGCAATAATTTGGATCTGTCTTGGTTTCGTGCCAAGTGTAGTGGCGCTTTCTTCTCCCAGTCCCATAACATCTAGCCGCCAAGCCAGCCAAAACGCCAATGGTAGTAGCAGCAATAAAGCACTCCAAATAAACGGCACTTGTTGCCAGTTTCGTCCCCACAAACTGCCGGTTAGCCATACCATCGCCGTGTTGATTTCAATAGGGTGCACAATCAGAAGAAAATCGATACCGCTGGCTAAAAATGCGCTGACAGCAACACCAATCAGCGCCAAACGTGCTGGTGTTGGTTTCGACCAGTAAGCCAGCACAGCAATAAAGCCAGCAGCAAGCAAGCCTCCCGCCATGGCGACCATCGGCAACATTGCCACTGGCGCATTCGGATACAGCACCAAACAAGCGGTAGCCGCCAGTCCTGCTCCGGCGCTTATCCCCATTAAATCTGGTGAGGCAAGTGGATTACGGATGACGCCTTGAACTAAAACGCCTGACAGCCCCAACCCAGCGCCCACGCCAATGGCGAGCAACATTCTCGGTAATCGATATTGGTGAATCACAAAGTCTGAGTCAGAGAAAGAAAACAGTAATGCAAAAACCTGTTGAGCCGACATGTTCGCCGCGCCAACAAACAGCGTGAGAGAAGACGCAATCAGCAACAATCCAACTAATGCAAACAGTTTGGTTTGATTCATCATGATGATTTCCTCATTGCAATCGCGATAAAGCAAGGTGTGCCCAACAGCGCGGTAATCACGCCCACTGGCGTTTCAGCCGGAAAAGCAATCGCTCGTGATAAAGCATCTGACCACGTCACCAATGCCGCGCCACACAAGGCGGAAACCGGAATGAGAATGTGATAGTTGTGACCAACAATCGGGCGTACCAAGTGCGGCACTAACAACCCGACAAAGCCAATTGGCCCAGCAATCGCTACGCTAGTTCCTGCCAACAGCACAACCGCTAAACCACTGATAAATCGCGTAAGACGAATGTTACCACCTAGCCCAACAGCAACTTCGTCCCCCAACGCGAGTAAATTTAAGTTTCGCGCTAAGCCCATGGCGAGCACCAAACCTAAAGTCGCAAAAGGCCACAGTTGCTGCCACTGCTCAGAATCTACCGCGGAGAGTGAACCCGTTAACCAATGCAACACGCTGTAAGCCATGTCATCCGCCAAAATTACCGACGCACGAGTTAACCCTATCAGCAGTGCACTGATGGCAATGCCCGCTAGCACTAAACGCAATGGGTGAGAACGCGCGGAGAAAAAACCGCCCAACAACATGACCGCACCACCACTTAGTAGCGCGCCGAGTACTGCGTTGATGATTGGGTTCAATTGACTAAAGAATGGTACGCCGATAGACGCCAAGGCCATAAAACAAGCCGCACCAGCATTAATGCCGAGAATGGATGGCGACGCCAAAGGGTTACGAGTTAATCCTTGCATCAGCACTCCAGATACCGCAAGCGAAGCGCCAATTAGTAACCCAGCATAGGTACGAGGCGCACGCAGCGTCTCGAGGATTTGATGCAGCATATTACCCTCATCAAACGCAAACCAATAGCTTGTCAGATCATTAACGCTCAAAGAAAAGTTGGACCAGCCAATCATTGAGGCTGCATAGGCTGAGAGCGTACACAACGCCATAGCACAGACAAACAAGCTCGCTTTCCAATGCGATTTGCTAACCGAAGACGCGCTTTCCGAGCTTATCGCCGCACTCATGAGCGCTCCAATAACGCTTCAAGATTGCGGGCAATTTCTTCCGCAGCCAACATGCCGCGATTTAACGACCACAGTTCAGGAGAGACCTCAACAAGTTGCTGTTTTTTCGCAGCTGTTAGCAGCTTAAATAATGGGTTTTTGCGCCACTCATCCACAATATTTGGTTGAGAGTAAAGTCCAACTAACAACCAATCAGGGTTGGTTTTTAGTAAAAGTTCGAAACTGGTTGGGATATACGCTTTTTGCTCAGATGGAGCCAGCGGGCTTTGGATGCCCAGCGTACTCAAAACGCCCCCAGCGTAAGAAACCGGGCTATGCAGCCACATCCCTTTGTCAGAAACCACACCAAACTGAATGGTTTCTTGTGTTGCAAAATGCTGTTTGAACTCCGCCATGGTCTGTTTGTGCTGCTCAATTCGTTGTGTCATTTTCGCTTGTTTGCCAATTGCCACGCCGATTTTGTGTGCGGATTCGAGATTTTCTTGATATGTCTCACCACGGCTTTTTAACAGCAAAGTTGGCGCAATTCGCTGCAAATCCTGATAAATAGCGCGATGGCGTTCTGCATCAGCAATGATCAAATCAGGCTTGAGCACCGCAATCGCCTCTAAACTCGGTTGTGAACGCATGCCGACCGATCGCCAAGGTTCAATCTTAGCGCGAACAGCAGGGATAACTCGTGTGGCATCGTTGTCATCGGCGACGCCTACCGGTGAGACATCGACTGCCGCTAATGCATCGACAAACGAAAACTCTAAAACCACAATACGTTGAGGTATCGCTTCTAGCTCAAACGTGCCTTGCTCATCTTGCACGCTGCGCGCCTGAGAAAATGCGCTAAATGACATCAAAGCTGAGCTCAGTAGCATCAGCAAAACGGTTGAAAAGTGTTTGATCGTAAATTGTTTTTTATTTTTCATCTTGCTTTTTTCCAGTGCTAAGAGTTTTCCATTACCTAAGATCGGCAAAGTCGCCAAGGTAAATTGGCGACTTTTCTTTTCAAACTCGGTGAACGAAACGCTTAAAACTGATAGTTCAGATCCAGTGTGTAAGAGCGTCCCGGAGCTGGGTACCGACCAACTGGGCTTGTATCAATCCCGCGGAAGTAATACTCCTCGTCAAACAAGTTGTTCACCGCAACATTCATGCGTAACTTGCCTTTGTCGTCTTTGTATAAATCCGTCCCCAAATTGAAATTCCACACCATGTAAGATGGTACTTTACCCGTTGCGCCTGTTGCATCTTCGGCACTGGTGTTGGCGTTATCGGTATACGAGTCACTGAAGTAGAAACCCGATAGCGTGGTGTCCATGCCGTAAAATGCGTAGGTTGCATCCCAACCAAGCTGATGCTTAGAGGTGTAAGGCAGTTGATTACCTTTATTCGCGCCTTCTTCTTCAAGCGTAGCGTCTAGATAGTTGTAGCTTGCGCCTAAACTCAGTGCAGGTAGTGCTTCAGGCACGTAACGAGCAGAAAGCTCTATGCCTTGGTGAAGTGTTTTTCCGATGTTATCGAAGGTCTGCGTTGAGCTTTGCCATTGCAATTGATCCTCAAAGTCGATGCGATAAAGTGCAGCGTTAAAGCTGGTCGCATCTTGGGTGTAACGCGCGCCGACTTCGTAGTTCCAAGCCAGTTCGCTACCTTCTTCACCCAAACCTCGGATGTAGGCAATTTGTGGCGCACGAAGTGATTTTTGCGCGTTCGCATACGTCACCCACTGGTCAGTTAAGTTGTATGCCACCGTCAAACCTGGCAACCATTCCGTCACGGTGTTGTCTGCCGTTTGTTTTTTACCACGATCGGTAAACGTCATTCGAACCGACTCAACACGCAACCCAGGCGTTACCTTCAATGTATCATTGAACAAACCAATTTCGTTGCTAACGTATCCAGCAAACGCGTCCGTATCTAGATGCCAATCACGCGGAACGCTGGTTGCACCACCGGCGATTGGAGTCTGAGTGAGTTTGTAGTCAATGTCTTCATTAACATAACGGGTACCCACGATCCAGTTTTGAGTAACGGATTTACCTTCGCCAAAGTACATCGCCATTTTTGGCTCTATACCATACACGGTAAATTCACGTGGAGAGGTACGAACGTCCGTCGCTGGCAGAGCCGGATCCGCCCAATGGCCACCCGCGCTGTTAAAGCCCCACTTGAAAAGACGCTCTGACTTATGGCCAAACGTTAGCACTTCTAGCTCGGCACTGTCGGCAAATGGCAAATCGTGGATGTACTTAACACTCCAGCGCGTCGACTTACCTTCATAATCATCGTAAGGACGTTTCGATTGGTGACGATCTTGTTCGTAGTCTTGTGGCGAAAGTGCGCCCGGCATTTGCGTTTCAGCATCGTAACGTTGCAGGAATGCTTGAATCTCTTGAGTGTCACTCAGTAGCCACTGTGCTTTGGCTTGGAAGTTCTTCACGTCCGTATCGGAATGTTCACGGAAGCTTTCACCTTTTAGGAAGTTACCTTCCAACTGTAGTGCAAATGTGTCGCTTAACCAGCCGCCCGTGCGCAGGTAAAAATCATTCAGCGGCGCATCACCGCCATCAAACACGGTAAGGCGGTTACTGATTTCAGTTTGCCACGTGTGTGGAATCGGTTTGGTCACTAAGTTGATCACACCACCGACGTTGTTTGGGCCGTACTGTACTGCGGCACCACCGCGTACAATGTCAATACGATCAAGCATCGACAGTGTTGCTGGGAAGATAGACTGACCAGTGTGACCATATGGCGCAAGTGTTAGCGGTACACCATCCATCAAAAACTGAGCATGACCACTACGGCTTGCTTTCAAACCACGTACGGAAATGTTAGGCAATACGCCCGTTCCGCTTTCATCCTGAACTTTAATACCCGGCACGCGCTGCAGCGCGTTATCAATCGAACCTGCGGCGGTTTTCTCAATTTGATCACGGGTAATGACGGTACGAGCACCAGGGTACTCTTTGACGTCTTCAATTTCAGATTTACCAATCACGCTACCAGTGACAACGACAGTTTCCATCGCGGTAGTTTGTTCTGTTTTAGCAGGAGCGGCAACCGCGCTCATGGATGTGGCAGAAGCGATTGCAATCGCAAGCACACTGTAAGTGGTAGACAAACCAGCACGTACACGCACTTTACCATCCAAATTCTGGTAAGACATTAAGATCTCCTTTGCGAGAAATTGAGCCTCGGGCAGAATACATCCCGTAAGCTCTCGGGGCTAAACATCCTCAATATGAGGTAAAAATTGGCTAACAGGCGCTAACTACGCACAAAAAGCCTAGAACTGATATCCGTAGCTGAGCATAAACTCGGCTGGTGCGCCGTAGCCAATCTGGTTTAAGCCAGACGTGCCGTTTGTTGCGCCAAGAATGTATTTCTCATCCAAAATGTTGTAAGCGTTCGCTTGGATTTTGTGACGACCAGTGGTGTACGCCGCCATCAAATCCACCGTTGTGTAATCGCCAAGTGCGACGGCTTCGTCGTTACCTGCGTAACGGTCGCCCACGTACTTCACACCACCGCCTAAACGCCAGTTGTCATCCAATTGGTAAGTGCTCCAAAGAGAGAACAAGTGGTCTGATACATCGTTCGGCTTTTTGCCTGTGGCTTTGTCTTCCGCGTCCAAGTAGCTGTAACCCACAGAGATGTCCCACTGTTTAGTGATTTGACCGCGAGCCTCTAATTCAATACCTTGGTGACGCACTTCAATTTTATCGATCACATCGCCGTCCACGTTAGTTTGTGGTTGCTCTTGATCAATCTGGAACAGTGCCGCATTCAACATTAATGCGTTATCCAAAAGGTACGCTTTCGCACCCACCTCTTTTAAGTCGGTGTGGAAGAATTCCGCCAATTTTGGATTGATGTAGATACCAGCGTACGGTAACTGCCAAGAGCGCGCTAAACTGGCGTATACGGATGTGTCGGAATTGATGCGGTATACCAAACCAGCACGGTAGCTGACTTTGTCATCATCCAATTTTTCCTTATCTGAGCCCGCTTTTTGTTGTTCGAGTTCCATCGAGTCGTAACGCACGTTACCGATCAAAGAAAGGTCACCCCACGTATAGACATCTTGCACATACAAACCTGTCGTGGTGGTGGTATTGTCACGAAATGGCTTAAAGCCCGGATCAGGCGTTGGACCAACGACTGGGTCGTAGATATTTTGCGGAGGAAGCGTTTTGTCACTTGCCAACGTTAGGTCGATATCGATCTGGTTGAAATCTGCACCCACCATCAATTGATTGTCCCTGGTTTCCCAAACCAACTCAGATTGTAAAGTGGTCGTAGTACGTGGATCGTAACCAAAGTTGTTGACGGTTTGAGACACTTCATTACCCGTCACTTTGCCCTGACGCGTGCCTTTTTGCTCAAGTTCGATATGGTTGAATGCCGCTCGGTTGTTCCATACCCATTGATCATTCAGACGCCATTCGTAATCCACCGCAATACGGAGACTGTCTGACTCCTGATAGTCGTTTGTACCGCCAAAGTAAGTGCTTACTGGCAAATCAACTGGCTTGCCATTTTTTGATGGCACACCACGATACGGCACTAGTTCTTGATGGGCGTATTCCACGTCAATATCAATGGTGTGACCTTCCGCTGGTAACACACGAATGGTCGGTGCAATGAAGAAATCGTTTGAATCAACATGATCAACGTACGAGTCGGCTTGACGGTATTCCAAGTTAATACGCCCGTTGACCTTATCTGTAAACGCCATTGAGCTGTCGACCTGACCAACATATTGGTTGTTGCTGCCTACACTACCGTTTACGTGAGTAAAATTCTCACCGTTAGCGCGTTTCGTCACCAAGTTGATGATGCCCCCAGCCGAACCACGGCCATACAAAGCACCCGCAGGGCCTTTCACAATTTCAACGCGTTCAACGTTCGCTAAGCTGCGGTAAGACTGCAACGTACCGTCATCTCGCAAGCCATCACGGTACATATCGTTGAGTGAATCAAAACCACGGATCATGAACTGATCGCGGCTGCCTTCGCCCAAGGTGTTATTGACCCCGGCTACCCCATCTAGCGCATCCACTAAGCGCACCGCGCCTCGGTCTTGCATTTCTGTTTTCGTTACTACGGATACCGCTTGTGGCACATCAAGCCATTCCACATCGGTTTTGGTGCCTGATTGAGGCATGTGTTCAGCATAACCTTCGTACTGATGCCCGAAGACTTGAATCGTTTCAGTTGCTGATGAGGTTGAGTTCGTCTCTTCTGAAGCCACTGCGCTTGGTGCTACTAGTGAAGAACCAATCGCGACCGCCAAGGGGGTCAGGGTCAATAATTTATTCATTCCATAATTCCGTTTAGTTGTTATAAAGCCAACGGATGGAAATAAGAACAAATATTATTTCTATTTGCAATATTAATTTTATGCTCTATATTTATTTACCCTAAAAACACAACTAACAACAAAAAAAACCAAACATAATAACAATAAACACTAAAACTTCTGCCCTCAGTCTCGCGAGAGGCACATTGGAAGACGACCGTGAGCGACTTTATCAACGTTAGAAGAAAATGTTAGAAAATTAGGAAAGCTCATGAAATCTACGATGATTATCGTAAGTCATGTCGTTAACGATGCAGTCACTCACGGCTTCGTGCCTGCAGCTAAAGCGATGGACCTTCACGTCGTTCTTATCACCGACCATAAGCTCAGCCATTTAGAGCTGGCGAGTCGTGATAGTCACTTTAATCCGGATACCATTCTAGAATGTGATGTCTTCAACCCATTAGAACTCATCGAAACCATCACGGAGCATGAATTAAAGCCAGACGCTATTTTTAGCAATAGTGATCACTTACAAACTTCCACCGCCATCTGCGCGCAATTTTTTGGCCTCCCATCCAAAGATTGGTCTGTCACGTTAAAGGCCAAAAACAAACACTTAACTCGACAAGTGTTAAATGAAAAATCCTTACCCAACACACAAAGCTGTTTGCTGCATCGCCATTCGAATGTGGCATTAGGCATGGCCTTCCCTGTCGTAGCAAAACCCAAAGAAGGCGTGGCAAGTTTAGATGTACAGCGCTGTGACTCCCAAAGCGGGCTCGATGCTTACTGCGAGGCGTTTTGGCAAAAGCACCCAAACGCCGCCATTCTGGTGGAGCAGTTTCTTCAAGGACCGTTGGTTACGCTCGAAACTTTAGGAGACGGTAACCAACTTATCGCCGTGGGCGGTTTTGATGTGTCGCTCTCTGAGCCGCCTTACTTTATCGAAACCGCCGCAGACTGGAACGGACCAAACGGCATTGCTCACCGAGAAGCTTGCTTGGCTCAACTGAAAGCGTTCGGCGTTGGTTTTGGAGTTTGCCACAGCGAATTTATCATCACGGAAAACGGCCCAGTTCTGGTGGAAATCAACTACCGCAGTATTGGAGATGGCCGCGAATTCTTGCTCAACAATCTCGCTCACTTCGGCTGGTTTAGCACGATTTTGGGTCTGCATCTGGGTCGAAGATTGGACGGCGATTACCAAATTCACGGGTCAGCGCACGTGCACTACGTAGTTGCAGAACACTGTGGTGTGATTAACGGAGGTTCGACGTCGTTCATCCAACACGATGACGATATCATCACCCAGCAACAGGTACTAAAAACCGCTGGAGAACACTTCCAACAGAGTTATTCCAATAAGGATTATCTCGCCCGAATTTCGATTGTCTCACCATCAGGGCGAAACCTCGACCAAGCGCTGCAGAACGCGCTTAGCAATTTCGATCTAGCTCCGACTCGTGAGGTGGCAGCATGAATGACAACGCTTTGTATCTAACGCAACGATTGATCGACACTTGCTTACGCGAAGACATGTTTGGCATTTTGTCGAAGGCCAAGTTCAGTAGCGACGCGCCAAAAGGGGGAATTGTTCCTCAAGACGAGCAAGTCTGGCTGATATTTGCCAACTCTGATTTCACGTTGTATTTACCTGTTGCGCCAACGTATTACATGCAGCACTGGCGCTACGGTCACGCCAATGACGAAACACCACAAGGTTGGTGGGTGGAGAAAAATGGCCAAGTCGAGCATCAACAACATTACAAAGAGTGGATTACACTACTAACGACACTGGCGCATGAGAGCTCTCACGAATTGTTGGCGGGATACCTTCAAGAACTGGAATGTGCAGAGAAACACAAAGCGCTGTGTGACCAAGCGTTTCATCATCACGCAGACCACATTTCTCAACCAATATCCGAGCTTGGTTCTTGGCATAAAAAGCTGCTGCTAGCCGACCAGATCGCTTCTTACCTTGACCATCCGTACTATCCAACTGCGCGGGCGAAGTTTGGTCTGAGCGATGAAGACCTTGCTAAGTACGCGCCCGAGTTTGCACCAAGCTTTGCTCTGCATTGGATTGCGATTGAAAAATCACTGGTGACATTAACCAGCGAACAACCTGATTGCTGGCCGACCATGGAGCAAGTTGGGCTTCCTGCTGATTTTGCACTGAGCCACGTTCTGTTCCCTGCACATCCGCTCACCCTGCGATCTTTAGAAGCCTTACCCGAAGGTGTGATAGAAGCGCCTTTAACGTATCTAGACGTAACGCCGACGCTTTCCGTTCGTACGGTGGTCGTGAACGACGCACCGCACATTCACATCAAAGTTCCGCTGATCATGCGATCGCTAGGCACGAAAAATATTCGCTTAATCAAGCCTTCAACACTGTATGACGGCCACTGGTTTGAACGCCTACTCAGCCACCTTGAACAAACGGACGCCGACTTAAACAGTCGCTTGTTCCATTGCAACGAAAAACACGGTGGACACGTCGGTGAGGATAAAACCTTCGCGTACATCGTACGTGAGTACCCACTTATTCATTGCGAAGACAAAGCGCTAGTTCCGGTTGCCGCACTGGCAAGCCCAATGCCTGACGACCGCTTGTTCTTAGAACACTTGGCAGAGCAGTACTATCAACAAGATACGCTGGCGTGGTTCAAAGATTATGTCGACCTATTATGCCAAGTGCACCTCACCTTGTGGCTTCGTTATGGCATCGCATTGGAGTCCAACCAGCAAAACGCCATCGTTGCATTTGATCAACAGGGCAAAATGACGCTCGCGATGAAAGACAACGACGCGGCGCGAATTTGGCCTGAACGCTTCCACTTTGCAACAGAGCATGCCGCCCAAAAACACGGAACAGGAACAACTCCCGTGGATTGTGATGAACTGCTCGACCAACGCATCAAAGTCGACAATGAATTGGCGCTCGGTCAGATGTTTACCACCATCACACTGCAACTGGATATTGCAGCGATTGTAGAAGCCATGGCAGCGAAGGGCATTTCCTCTTCAGCATCGCTTTACGCTATCGTGGCCAAAAGCATTGCAGAGCAACTCAACCGATTAGAAGGCGAAGGGTTAGAGACAAAACTGGCTCGCGAGTTACTGCAAGAGGCACCTGATTTGTACGCCAAGTACTTGTTGAGCTCTGGCAGTTTGCTCTCAAAAGAAGCCTCCGGCGCGAGTGACATCAATAAGTTCTATGGTTTGTCGGCTCCGAACTTCTTGCTGCTTTCTAGCGAAGAAGCGCAACGCGCCTACTTAGAAGCCATCAAAAAAAGCGTACGTTAAACGATTATGACCAAACTCATCTACAGTGTGTTGTTGTGCCACTTTATCGCTGCGTTTGCCGCGTTAGGTATGCCGCTATTTCTACCCGTCGTGTTGCCAACGTTAGGCGCAAGCATTGATGCGGACTGGGCAGGGGTATTGTTTATCCTACCTACGTTTTGTACTGCGTTGGCGGCGCGATTTTGGGGCAACTTTGCCGATCGCTACGGTCGCCGCCGCTCACTCTTGCGTGCGCAACTTGGCCTTGCAGCAGGGTTTGCGCTGTGCGGCTTGGCAGACAACCTCGCCATGTTTGTGTTTGGTCTTATTGTTCAAGGAACCTTTGGCGGCACCATGGCCGCCTCGAACAGCTACTTATCTAGTCAAATTAAAGAAGCCAAAACACTCGGCAAGTCACTCAATAAAACCCAACTATCTGCTCGCTTGGCGCTGATCGTTGCGCCCATTGGGCTCGGCTGGAGCTTGTCCGAAACCAACCCACTCAACGCGTACCTGTGGTTATGCGTTTTGCCTTTGATTGCGATGGGCATCACGCTAACACTGCCAGTGGATAAACCCGCCGAACGAAACTTCGAAAAGCCAAACTCAGAATCTCAGCAAGAACAACCTGTTGCACAGAAAAACGCAATGCATGCCATTCGTTGGATCTTCTTTGCTCAGTTCGGGTTTGCGTTTTCTATGGTGGTGACCTTTCCTTATTTCTCGCCGTTTGTGCAGCAATATGGCATCACTCACCACGCATGGATCGGTTTTTTGTACGCACTGCCGCATGGTGTCTATCTGTTGCTGGCAGGCAAAATCCACGTGTTGTCAGATGGGCTGAATCGCCATCAACCGCTGCGCACGTTGTGGCTTGGGTTTGCATTGCTTGCCGTGAGCTCTGCCTTGCATTTGATTGCATCCGAAACCGCACTCATTGCTGCGAGAATTATCTTCGGCATCGCGATGGTGTGTTGTTATCACGGATTGCATCAGCATCTTGCGAGCAATCTGGATCGCAAACTCAGTGGCAAAGTATTTTCTCGCTTTGATGCCATGTCCAAATGGGGTGGCGTGGCAGCGGGATTTTGCGCTTCTTTCATTTCTAGCTTGGGGCTACTTGAGGTTCCTTTCCTACTTTCTGCGATAGTCAGCGTAATCACCTTGATCGCGCTGGTTCTCCATTCAAAATTTGGAAATCAACATGTTACAAACTCAATCCTCCCAGACTAGCGAGTTACGCGCGCATGAGGAGCAGCTCAATCGTGAGAAAGCCCAACTCAACACGATAATGGGTGTTCTTAATTGTTACTTACGTGAATTTGCGCTACCGAATCAACAAGTGGAATGGCACTACCAATCGACATCGCTACCCCAAACGTTAAAACGCAACTATTCCGCCAAGCAGCGGGTAGCCGTTCATCTTTCTCAACAAAATGGCGTGCTGGTTTTGCCGATTCACTACGCGAGCAAACTGGGCAAAATCAAATTGGCAGAACTGCCGTGGGCGAAAATGCCGGGATCTGGTTGGGCGAAATTGGATGCCACGCAAACTCTTACGCTTTTGCTTAACTATCTCAAGCAGGTGTTGGCGATCCCGTTCAACCATGAGCTGATCGAACAACTGGAAAATAGCGTGCTGGTTACCGAGCAGTTTCTCAACGTCGCGCCCAAATCGCATCACAACGAATTTATCGCTTCGGAACAATCTCTGATTTGGGGGCATACTTTCCATCCGACCCCGAAAAGTCGTTCGGGCGTCACCATGGATGATCTCTTAGCGTTTTCTCCAGAAGTCGGCGCGCAAGTCCCGCTGTACTGGTTTGAAGTGGATACGTCCTTACTTGATGTGCTGAGTTCCGACGGAGAAGCTAACCCTGCTCAGCGCATGCTACAACAGCTCGCGCCACAACACGCCGCCAGCGATGGGAAGACCCTCTACCCTTGCCATCCTTGGGAAAGCTACACCATTTTGAGTAACCCAAGCGTGAAGCGCGCCATTGAACAAGGCAAGATCACACCACTGGGTTTAGGTGGTGAAAAGATGCAGCCGACCTCTTCAGTTCGTACCCTCTACCACCCAGATATGGATTGGTTTGCGAAATTCTCCATCAACGTACGATTAACTAATTGCGTGCGCAAAAACGCGTGGTACGAACTCGACAGCGCCGTGCAGCTCACGTCGATTCTCAAACCGATTCGAGAAAACGAACAGCTGCACAACCCTGTATTTAAAGTGATGACAGAGCCTTACGCCACCACATTAAATCTAGAAAGTGTCGCTGAGCGTAATTGGGATGACAACACCAAAGCGCGCGAATCGTTTGGGATTTTGTATCGCGAAAATTTCTCGCTGAGCGAAGTCGATATCTTAAAACCAACCCTCGCTGGCGCTCTGTTTGCTTACGACAAAAACGGCAACAGTTGCATTGCTCAACGCCTTAAAAACAAAGCGCGTACTACGCAAAATCGCTATTCCGACATCGCGACACTTTGGTTTGAACGCTATTTGCATTGCCTGATCCCGGGCGTATTTAATTACTACTTCAAACACGGGGTGGCGTTTGAGCCGCATTTGCAAAACACCCTGATTGGCTTTGAGCAAGAGATGCCGTGTTGTGTTTGGATTCGTGATTTGGAAGGCACTAAATTACTGCCGGAGTTCTGGCCAGCAGAAACATTAACTGACTTGTCTGAACGCGCACGACAATCGGTTTACTACAGTCGCGAACAAGGCTGGAATCGCATCGGATACTGCACCTTTATCAACAACATCAGCGAAGCGATTTTCTTCATCGCAGAAGGTGATGAGCCACTAGAGCAAACGCTGTGGAATGCGGTGCAAAGTGCCATTGTGCATTGGCAATCAGTGAATGGAAAACAACCGGAACTAGAAACGTTGCTAAATGGTGGTCACTTCCCAAGCAAAAATAATTTCACCACGCGTTTGATGCAAAAAGCCGATAAGGAGTCGGGCTATACCCAAGTCGCCGCGCCTTGGCAGCAACACGAAAAAGGATCGCAACATGTCTAATTCACTCTCTCTACCGACACACGTTTGCCAACAAGTTCACACGCTCGCACGGCAGCAAAGTCAACCCTTGTGCGCGTACGTGTATGACCTAAGCGCCTTAGAAGAACACATCAAACAACTGCGTCACGTTTTGCCGAAAAATGTCGAGCTATTTTACGCAGCTAAAGCCAATCCATCGGGCCCGATTCTTAAAACGCTCGCGCCGTATGTCGATGGTTTTGAAGCGGCATCTGGCGGGGAGTTGACACACCTCCACCAGCAACAACTCGATAAGCCATTGATCTTCGGTGGCCCCGGAAAAATGCTAAGTGAATTGCAACAAGCGATTGAGCTTGATGTTGATGCAATTCATGTCGAAAGCCTCACCGAGCTACAACGCATTGGAGCACTAACCGAGCGCCTCAACCGCCCTGCTTCGATCTTTTTGCGTATGAACATCGATATTGGCGACATCACGCTCAGCAAGTTGGCGATGGGTGGCAAGCCGACTCCATTTGGCTTGGACGAGTCCGAGCTGAGTAATGCTTTGATGTTGCTGCGCGATTTCCCGCAAGTGTCACTCAAAGGCTTCCATTTTCACTTGATGTCGCATCAGCTCGATGTTGAACGTCACTTAGCGTTAATGCAGCGCTATTTCCAAGTCGTGAAAACGTGGCAGCAGGAGTTCGAACTCAGTGAGCTGATGATCAACTTGGGCGGCGGTATGGGGATTAACTACCAAAACCCTGAGCAACACTTTCCGTGGATGGAGTTTTGCGACAAGTTGGAATTCCTCATCGCCAAAGAGCAAGTGCAAGACTGGACACTGCGTTTTGAATGCGGACGTTTCATCACGGCGGCATGCGGTTATTACGTGATGGAAGTACTGGATATTAAACAAAATCTTGGCGAAAACTTTGTCATCGCGCGCGGAGGAACTCACCACTTCCGCACGCCAGCGGCGCAGAGCCATGATCATCCATTCGTCATCCTGAAAAGCGAGCAACACCATGAGATTTCTCATCCAATTCAGCATGCACAAGCGACCTTTGTCGGCCAGCTTTGTACGCCCAAAGATGTGCTGGCACGCAATCAACACGTCGCCCACGTCGATATTGGTGATTACGTTGTGTTTACCTTAGCGGGCGCCTATGCGTGGAACATCTCCCATCAAAACTTCTTGATGCATGAACCGCCGATCTTCCACTATTTTTAAACGGCATACTTCGCTTCATTCAAGCCCCAATCATTGGGGCTTTTTTATTCTTCAACATAACAAGCAGCCCTAATACAGCACTCTACTTCGCCGCCGCGTGGGTTAAATTGCCCAGCACGCCGCTGATTTTGTTCAATACCTCGTCACAGCCTTCAATATGATGGCGCTGCTTTAAATACATAGGATCGTTATAAGCTAACCACGTTTTGCCTTCATCATCTTCATACACCAACACTTTTTGGGGTAAATCTAGCGCCACTTCCTGCGCACAGATCATCAGTGGCGTGCCCACTTTAGGGTTTCCAAACACGATAACTTCGGTTGGTCGCAACGTCATATCGACTTTCGTGGCATTCTCTTGATGGTTAATGCGCGCAAAGACGTTCAACCCTTTTTCTTGCGCGATAGCGACAAATTTATCCGCCGTATCTTTTGCTGAATGCGTGCTCGCAACGGTTACCACACCCTCACCAGCCAACGCACTCAATGACGTCAACGCCACGACCAACCCGATGATTACTTTTTTCATTTGTCGTCCCTTCCTCTCTCTGAGTCGAAAACTAGATATAGAAAAACCAAGTGTAGGAAAACTATAGAAGTCAGATCCCACTATCGCGAATTGCACTCTACCCACTCAAGAGTCGACCGTGTAACACGGATTAATTGATTCAGATTAATAAAGCATTAACTAGCCGAGCATCAAAAGTGTGAAATACGTAACATTTGCAGCCTATTTTAGTAAGAAAGAGAAAAGTAGTGACACGCGATCAATTTGAGTTATTAGCACCCGGTGGTGATTTAGATTCCATCAAAGCCGCCATTGCCGCTGGCGCCGATGCAATTTACTGTGGGCTCGACCGCTTCAATGCTCGTAACCGAGCGAACAACCTCACCTTAGATAACTTAAATGGCGTGCTAACGTTAGCCCATCAGCACAGCTGTAAGATTTTCCTAACGTAGAATGTGCTGATTTTAGAAAGTGAAATTCCGGCGATTGTTCGCTTACTCAGCCAACTGAACACCACCAAAATCGATGGCGTGATCGTACAAGATCTCGGTCTGGCCTACATTCTCAAACATCACTTTCCCGATTTGGATGTGCACGCTTCAACACAACTGAACACGCATAACGAAGGCCAGATCCTCTTTCTCAACCAGCTCACCGCAAGCCGAGTAAATCTATCTCGCGAACTTAACATCAATGAGATCAAACATCTGGCGCAATTTGGTCGCGAGCACAACGTAATGATGGAAGTGTTTGTCCACGGCTCATACTGCATCGGATTCTCCGGAATTTGCTATATCAGTTCCGCTCGCAATGGTGCATCAGGTAACCGTGGACGCTGCAGCCAACCTTGTCGCGAACAGTACGAAACGACCAAAACGGGCAACAACTACCCACTCAATATGAAAGACAACTCCGCCTTTGGGGACTTGAAAGCGCTTGCCAATGCTGGCGTGTATTCATTAAAAGTGGAAGGACGAATCAAGAAATCGCACTACGTCTATACCGTGGTCGATCGCTTGTGCGAGGGTTTGGAACTCTCTGAAGACACCACCGAGTTATACACGGTGTTCAACCGCGATTTCTCCAACGCATTTTTGCAAGGTGATTTCGGCAAGGCGATGTACATCGACAACCCGCGCGACCACGCTGTAAAGCATTTTTCGAAGGTTTATCAATGCCAGTCTGCTGATGATGTGCAAGCGGTGAAAAAGAAACTCTACGACGACAAAACCGCGATCATTGAGAAAGTGGCAGAGCAAACTAAGTCGTTCGATGTCACTTCGACACAAGTATCCGGCAGCAGCTTGAAAGGGTCGATTGATGTGCCAACTCTGCCAGCGTTACCTCAACCAGAACCTCGCCAAGGAGCGCCAAAACTATCGGTTCTGATCTCGTCAGCACAAGAAGCCATGCTGTGCGAATACCAAGACATTGATGTTTACTATCAATTGCCAATGGGATTGTCTGGTGAACTGAGCGCGATGATTGAATTGTTCCAAGCCAACCCAATGCTCAAACCTTGGTTCCCTGCCATTTTGATTGGCGAAGACTACCAAGCCGCTCGTGTATTTTTGGAAACCATCCAACCTGAATTGTTGATCACCAACAACTCAGGCGTCGGCATGATCGCAAAAGAGCTCGGCTTAGGCTGGGTGGCAGGCCCACAAATGAACACGGTGAACTCATACGCGTTTAAATGCCTTCAAGACGAGTTCGCGGCAAGTGGCGCGTTTGTTTCTAACGAGCTGAATATGAAGCAGATGCGCCATATCAAGCGTCCGCAAAACATGCGCAGCTTCTACAGCATTTATCATCCAAATACCCTACTCACGAGCCGCCAATGTTTATTCCAACAAACCGAAGGATGCCGTAAGGTGAAGGTCAACAAAGGTTGTTTGAAACGCTGTGATAAACGCACGTCTATCATCAACTTAAAAGACAATCCTTACGTGGTACAAAAACAAAAAGGCAGCCACAATTCAATCTACAGCGAGCACAACATCTTAAACCTGCAAGTGCTGCACGATCTGCCGCAATTGTTTACCGATGTGTTGATCGATCTGCGTGATATCCAGACCGAAACGAAAGTCTCAGCAAGCAAACCTGAGTTGATTGACGCGTTCTTAGCTCTACTTGAAGAACACAGCGAACAAACCGTCCAAACGCTGAATGCCATGATTCAACCAACAGCCAACGCGCAGTATTTGAAGGGGTTGTAGGCGGTACTTGAAAGTTAAACAACGCATCCACTCTCAACATATCTTGAACACACACAGTGCACTGACTACAATAGCGCACTTTTTACGGAATTTAGGTCACACAAAATGACAGATACAGCTAAACCAGCTCTACCAGATCGCCTAGCGGGTAACCCACGTAGCCCATTCTTCATCAAAGAATGCTTCGAGCACCAAATCGGTATTCGTATCAACGGCCAAGAGCGTACTGACGTAGAAGAATACTGCATCAGCGAAGGTTGGGTAAAAATTGCTTCTCCTAAAGCAAAAGACCGTTTTGGTAACCCAATGCTAATCAAACTTAAAGGCGAAGTTGAAGCGTACTACGTGTAAGCTAACCACGCTGAATTTCTTTGAAAGCTCGAGTCTGACTCGGGCTTTTTTAATGCCTGTCATATCCCCTTCTCGTTTAATCTATTCCCTCTTCTTTTCAGTACAAGTTATTAAGAAATCGATGTAAATCGCTGTTTTTATCTGATTGTTGTCTAAAGTTTCTAGAGACATAACTGCAATAGTGATTGCCAAAAGAAACGACACCTTTTGAATACAGGGAGAGGAAATGGAAAGCCCACTTGTCACACTCAAACACGCCAGCAAAAGCTTTGTTGATGGCAAAGAGACACATCGCGTGTTAGAAGGCGTCGACTTTACGTTGAACACAGGAGCGAGTGTTGCGCTGACGGGCGCAAGTGGCAGCGGCAAAAGTACCTTACTCAATGTCATCGCTGGCTTTGAGCCACTTTCCGAAGGTGAATTGTGGTTAGATGGCGATAACACGGCGACTTGGAAAGACCCACAATGGAGCCGATTTCGACACCAAAAACTCGGTGTTATCTTTCAGCAATTCAACCTATTAACGCCACTCAACGTGCAGCAAAACATCGCCTTCCCTCTGCATTTGAATCAACAGAAATGGAACGACTGGTGCGATTATTTGGTCGAGACTCTGGGCATCAGCCAACTGCTCGATAGACATGTTTCTGCCCTTTCCGGTGGTCAACAACAACGAGTCGCTATTGCGCGCGCCTTAGCACACAAACCTAAACTGCTACTTGCTGATGAACCCACAGGTAACCTCGACCAAAAAGCGGGGTTAGAAGTGATGAAGCTACTCAGTGAAATCACTACCCAAGGCAATACGGCAGTGCTGTTAGTCACCCACAGCCCTGAATGCGCTGAGTTTATGAAAACACGGCTGCGATTAGATAATAGTCAGCTACAGAACAGTCATCACCAAAACAAACATGAGCTTCGCCATGAAGCAAGCTAAGCAACCAAATACCAGATTCACTCATACTCGACTCGCCCTGAATCTATTTGCAGCGCACTATCGGCAGGCGCCACTGCAAGCCGCCGCAATTCTGATCGGTATCGTGCTGGCTGTGACCTTGTTTGTTGCGGTGCAAGCAATCAACCTTAATGCCAAGCGCAGTTATGCGGAATCTACCGAACAGCTTAGCGCACAAGCTCAAAACTTAATTATTCCACCAGCAGGGCAAAACTATCTGCCCGAATCGCTCTACTTCATCCTCAGACAAAACGGACTCAGTGCAACACTACCTGTAATCGAAGGGCGAGTGAGAGACGAACAAGGGCGTCGCTGGTCAGTGCAAGGTAGCGAGTTGATTGCCGCCATCTCATCACGTTCGCGCTATTCTTCAGAAAACCAACAAAACGTGTCTTTGTTCGACAGCGCTTTACCCTTGCCAGAGCTTTTGGTCGGCAAACCAATCGTGATGATGAGCCAATCGCAATATCAGAACTTAGGCAAAGTAGACACCCTAACTCTGGACGATATCCCAACCCAAGTGGTGGTATTACCCGATGATTGGCAATTGGGCAGCCGAATGTTGATGGACATTGGCTTTGCCCAGCAACTGCTCAATAAACAAGGGCAGCTCAGTTACATTGCGGTTTTCCATTCGGGTGATAAAGGAAATAAAGACACGCAAGCCAATTGGCAGAAGCTGATTGGTGAGCAAGGACAATGGATTTCCAATAATCAAAGTACAGACCTTGGCTCACTGACCGACAGCTTTCACCTCAATCTCACCGCAATGAGCTTACTCGCCTTTTTAGTCGGGCTGTTCATTGCCTACAACGGCGTAAAGTACAGTTTGCTGAAACGCAATCGTCTGTTAGTACAAATCCAACAGGCGGGTGTCGCGCCGAGCATTGTGTTCTCTGCACTGTTAGTTGAACTCACTATTCTCGTTACCGTCGGCGCTTCCCTCGGTTTTGTATTGGGCATGCAGCTTAGCCACTGGTTACATCCGACCGTGGCACTAACGCTTGAGCAGCTTTACGGTGCGACACTGCTGCCCGGCACTTGGCAGTGGCAATGGTGGGCGCAAGCCCTGCTACTCACGTTAGCCGCAACCCTATTGGCATGTTGGCAGCACTTTAAACAGCGAGTGCGCCAACCGCTCTCTTCTCATGGTGGATTTTATCAAGCACCTGAAGCTTCTAACGAAAACCAATTGTTCGTGATAGGTGCTGCGTTGACGACTCTTGCACTGGCAGGGTTATGGCTGAGTGAACATCACCGCTTCACCATGGCGTGGCTCGGCGTACTTGTGGTGTCGATTCCTTTGTATCTAACCAAAACACTCAGTGTATTAGCCAATTGGTGTGAAAAGCGCACCAGTTCTAGTTTGATGCAGTATCTGTTTGCTGAGTTGCGCGAGCTGATTTCTCCGCTTTCTCTCGCCATGATGGCACTGCTACTCGCCGTTACAGCCAATATGGGCATGAACACGCTAGTGGGCAGCTTTGAATCCACCCTAAAACAGTGGTTAGAACAAAGGCTACACGCCGACATTTACGTCAGCCCCGCACAAGGAGAAATCGCAGATGTAGAGCACGCATTAGGGCAGTTCCACAAGGTTGAGACCGTCTACAAGCAATACTACGTCGACGATAACCTGCAAGGCTTACCGATTTTGCTTGGTACCAAAGACCAAGACACCTTAGAGCAAACCATGGTGTTCAAATCGCATTTGGAGAACTTCTGGTCACGCTTTTACCAAGGTGAGTTAGTCGCTATCAGTGAACCAACCGCGGTCAAACTGGGTTTATCACTGGGTAGCGAACTCACGCTTGATGCCGTTCCAAGTAAGAACCTGCTTGTGGGTGCGATATTCCATGATTACGGCTCACCCAACGGTGAAGTCTTATTAGCACCAAAGTTATGGCAAGAAAGTGGCTTTACCAACCTGCCGATAAGCCTTGGCATTAAAGTCTCGGGGGACCCACAAATCGTCTACGAGCAACTGCGCGAGAAACTGAATCTGCATCCAAGTCAGCTCTACGATCAGGCGCAAATCAAATCCATCGCGTTGGATATTTTCTCGCAGACCTTCGCCATTACGCGTGCACTCAACGGCGTGACGTTGATGGTCGCGGTGATTGGCTTGTTCAGCGCTTGTTTCATGCGGCTCGACGCGCGCAAAGCCGCTATTGCAAGGCTGTACGCACTTGGTGTTAGTCGTCGTAAATTAATGACTATGGTGGTCGGACAGATCGTCGCTCTGGTCAGTTTTACTCTGATTATCGCCCTGCCCCTCGGTGCCATGGTGGGTTATGTTCTGACAGACATCGTCACCTTGCGCGCTTTTGGTTGGAGCTTAAATTATCTGTGGAATTGGAGTGATGCCCTCAGTATTGCGGCGATCACCATCTTGGTGGCGGTGATTGCAACCTTGATTCCGCTGTGGCGATTGGTCAGCAAGCCTGTCGTATCCAGTTTGCAAAGCGAGGTGTTGTGATGGTTCGATTAGAAAGCACACTTACTCTATTCATGAGCAGTCTGTTCCTGTTCGGTTGTGAAGATCCCCAACAACAAAATATGGGCACGTTGCTGGGCAGTGGAGATACGCAAAGCGAGAGCAACCTATTCACACCCGTAGAAAAAGGGGATGAACTCACCTTCCCGGCAGACCATCAAGCGCACCCAAACTTTCGTCATGAATGGTGGTACTTAACCGCTAACTTAATTGATGAAGACGGCAACCCACTTGGCGTCCAATGGACACAATTTCGCTTTGCTGCTGCGCCGCCAACGGGCGAAGATGACGTGAAGAAAACCGAGTGGCAAGCTCAACAAATCTACATGGCGCACAGCGCAGTCACGACCGCGGACAAACACTACGCTGATGAAAAATGGTCACGCGCTCAAGCCTCTCTAGCCGGCGTCGACACTTCACCGTTTCGTGTTTACCTCGATGATTGGCAGTGGACTTCTTCAACCAACGACCTATTCCCTGCCACGTTGAAGGCGAGCTCCGAACAGTTTGGCTATTCGCTGACGCTTACCAGCACTGCACCGTATCAAAAGCAAGGCGAGCAAGGGTACAGCACCAAAAGCGCCGATGGTCAGGTGGCTTCGTATTACTACAGCCAACCGTTTATTGAAGTCTCCGGTGAAGTCACTATCGATGGTGAGGCCCATCAAGTGTCGGGCAAAGGTTGGATAGATCGAGAGTGGAGCTCGCAATTCTTACTCGACTCACAACAAGGCTGGGACTGGTTTGCCCTAAGGTTGAGTGACAACACCAGCTTGGTGGTGTTCCAATTGCGGGATTCCAAAACTGGAGCAGCCAGTTACGCCAGCGCAAAGCTGATGCAGCAAGGTGGCTCTGGCATCGCCATTTCTCAAAAAGACATTCGCTTAAAAGCAACCAAGCAAACAGAAATCCAAGGGCGAAAGTATCCAACCCAGTGGCAAATGTCGATTCCAAATCAGCAAATTGAGCTTACCGTTTCTGCTCTCAACCCGAACGCGAAAATGCCGCTTTCTGTGCCTTATTGGGAGGGCCCAGTACGTATTGAGGGCTCTCATTCTGGGACTGGCTATATGGAACTAACGGGGTATTGAAATGTTGAGCGGGAGCCCCAATTATTCTGCTAGAACAAATACTGGCAACCAAGTCATACACTGATTGAAAGGAAATATGATGAACCCAATTATCGCCTTGCTGAAAGAGAACAACATCAGCGATGAACAGATCAACGAAATCTTCCAGACTCTGACGCAGAACCCGCTTGCGGCAATGGCAACCATCAGTCAACTAGGTCTGCCACAAGAGAAGCTACAAATTCTGATGGCACAAGTGATGCAAAACCCTGCGCTCATCAAAGAAGCCGTTGACGAGCTGGGATTAGACTTCTCTAAAGTTGAAGAAGCAAAAGAGAAACTTCAGAGCCAAAACCAAGGCAACTAAGTCCTAGCCATTAGCGCTGAATATAGAAAAGGCCGTTAACCCGAACATGTGGGTTAACGGCTTTTTGCGCTCTAAGCTCAACCAATTTCTATCACGCATTTCTCACTACCCACTCTTGAAACATTGATTCAATTCGGTAGGCTTTGAGCAACTCTAGAAAGGATGAGCTAACCAATGCGCGTTGATTACCAAAAAAGATTGTTGCCTGTTATTCGCTATCTAGAAACACATTTTAACGAGCCGTTAATTCTGCCAGAGGTCGCCGCGCTTGCCAATCTTTCACCGTATCACTTTCATCGCACCTTTAAAGCGGTTCAAGGTGAAACGCTGGCGGATTTTATTCGCAGACTGCGTTTAGAAGCAGCGGCAGATGAGCTGTTCAAATCCAAGCAACCGGTTTTAAATGTCGCATTAGAATATGGATTTTCTAGCTCACAAAGCCTAGCGAAAGCGTTCAAACAGCATTTTGGCGTGACCCCTACTGCATTTCGAGATTGCGATAACTATCAAGAGTTTGCCATACTGGCTCGAAACAGCAAGATTGGACACACCTTGCGCAAGAATGGAAACGAAGTATCAACAAGCGATCCATATACTGGCTCTACACCAACAACATGGAGCAGCACAATGGAAACGCAAAACTTTGAAAAATCAAAACTGGCTTACATTCGCGTAAACGGCCCTTACGGCCAAGGTTATGAAGAGCCATCTGGCCGCTTGTATCAATGGGCAGGGATGAAAGGCTTGGCAGGCAATACCTGCATCTTCATCTATCATGACAACCCAGAAATCACGCCTGATGAGAAGTGTCGTACCGACATCTGCTTGATGGTGCCTGAAGATACAGAAGTGCCAAACGGTATTGAACTGCAAGACTTCCCCGGCGGTCAATATGCGGTGATGCGCCAACACATTACTGACCCGAGCCAATACTCAAAAGCGTGGGATGATGTCATGAGCAAGGTAATTGAATCCGGTATTGAGAACGACGATCGTCCTTGCTTTGAGCTTTACCACAGCTTCGACCCACAAACGCACCATGCAGACGTTAGCTTCTGCACTGCCATCAAATAAACCAAAAGCCTGCATCGTTGCAGGCTTTTTCATTTCTTACTCTGGTTGCTTAAATTCGTTCTTCCAAACGCTGTTTATCTTTTAATCCAATTACTTAGAACACGAACGAATACCTCAATACTTTCGTGATCCTACTTCGCGTTTTGACCACGCGCGCTCATTCGCTCGGCTGAGTTGGGATTCATTTCACAGATTATTCATGAAGCGAACCTAGACTGAAAAAATTCTATCGACCCCGTTCGACCTACAACGCTAGGCACAATAAAAACTAGGTACTACAGCACCTCTAGGACATTCCATGAAGAAGAACTTACTTGCTATTGCTCTTGGTAGCGTAATTGCGCTGACTGCTGCCCCATACTCTATCGCGGCTAACGATGCTGCTGTCCAATCTTCCGCCGATTACTCACAGATCGTCACTAAACGCCAGGTTGTCGACCAACTTCTCAACGACGCAGTACAAGCATTCAAATCCCCTGCGCGTATCTCGCATGCGGGTTTTACCGCCAAAATGCCGAGCAACATGGAGATTGTTACCGACCGCTTACTAGAAGCATACAAACTTGAGCCGTACCGTACTGACCTACTGATTTCTGCAGCAAACGCGCAGATCTACAACAAGAATGCAGACCGCGCGATTGAACTGTTTGAACAAGCCCTTTCTGTCGCACCAGACGATGTGGATTTGCACGCTTACTTAGCGGTATGGCAACGCTTTGAGGGCAACCAAGCGGAATCAGCGAAACACATGGCGACGCTCACGAAGCTCAATGCAGGTAAAGCCGCAGACATCCAACGCATCTTCGACACCGTAGACCGCGTACTTGCGACGCCACTAAAAGAGAAAGCCGACAAAGGCAAACTGGATGACAAAGGCGCAATCGTCACGTTGGGATACGCGCTGAACCCAGATGGTTCTATGCACCAGATCTTAGTTGAGCGTTTGGAAACCACGCTAGCAATTGCAAAAGCAAACCCAGACGCGTTGATCGTATTGACGGGTGGCGTACCGAAGAACCACAAAACGGAAGGCAAGTTAATGGCAGATTGGCTGATTGAAAAAGGCATCAGCAAAGATCGAATCATTGAAGAAAACTACGCCACCAGCACGGTAGGTAACGCCCTATTCAGCAGCTACGCATTGGCACGTCATAACATCAAACACGCGACCATCATAAGCTCAGCGAGTCACGTACGCCGTGGTCAAACCTTGTTTGAAATCGCAAGCTGGCAAACTGGACCACAAGACATCACTTTTGACACAGTGAGCTACCCAGACAAGCCACTGAAAGACTTAGCCAAAGCCAGCGATGGCGAACTGCTTGGTATCTACCGCGATGCACTGCGTACTTACGGCATGTGGAGTTACCGCTCTTACCCGCTAGAGTCGCGTTAAGTACTCTCGACTCATACCAATCAAAAAAGCCGGCGTACTTGCAGGCTTTCTTGTCTTTGTGCAGTGATAAGAACCGCTTAAATTGCTTCGCCGTTTACCGTTACTGCCACATCAATGTTGCCACGAACTGCGTTTGAGTATGGGCAAACTTGGTGTGCAATGCGCGTTAGCTCTAGCGCTTGTTCTTGTGGCATGTCTAGCTCTACCGCTAGGCTCACTGTTAGTGCAAAGCCGCCGTTATCGTTCGGACCGATGCCCACTTCCGCTGTTACGGGTGCACTTTTCAGATTTACTTTACCTTCACGCGCTACGTGCAAAATCGCGTTAGAAAAACACGCTGAATAGCCCGCGGCAAAAAGCTGTTCTGGGTTAGTTGCTGCGCCTGTTCCGCCCATTTCCTTCGGGTATGACAGCTCTAGATCGAGAAGACCGTCATCAGTTTTTACTTGACCATTACGACCAGCCAAAGCGGTAGCTTGAGTTTTGTATAGAGTAGTCATGCGAGTGTCCTTCTTAATTTAAGTTGCGCACAATTTAATTGCTTGCAATCTTATATCGAAGTAAAGATCGTTTGCAACTATATTGTGCACAATTTATTTTATGACTCTCTTTCTCTGTGAGCAGGTAGGCAACGCCAATGAGCCAGTGTTACACCGACAACACCATGACCAACGACGATAAACTCTTACTCGAAAACCAAGTTTGCTTCCCGCTCTACAGCGCAGCAAATGCAGTGATCCGAGCGTACCGCCCGTTGTTGGATGAGCTTGATCTGACTTATTCGCAGTACTTAGTGATGATGGTGCTGTGGGAGAAAGACGGTGCCAGCGTGAAAGAATTGGGGTCACAACTGCATTTGGACTCAGGCACACTCACGCCGCTGCTTAAACGCTTAGAAGCAAAAGGCTATGTAGAGCGTGGTCGCAGTGAAACCGATGAGCGTGTTCGCGTACTCAACCTAACAGAACAAGGTCGTGATCTTAAGGAACAAGCCAAGTCAGTGCCAAACGCCATGATGTGTAAAATCACCTTAGAGCTAGATGAAATGATCATGCTGAAGAAGCTGTGTGGCAAAGTGCTCGACAATCTAAGCTAACACGATAGAAGCCTACGCTTCCCCACTTCCTATTAGAAAGAGTCTGCCGAGATGCAGGCTCTTTCGATCTTAGCTAGAAGATCTACTCAAAGTAATCATCGGTATTCTCTATTGCTAATCTGCGTTCATCTTCAATAAAACCTATCAAAGCAAACTCACCTACATCGGATATGCCTATCAAGTGAAATAGGAAATGGCTATCAATAGGATAGTTACAAGCGATTTTCCTTAAACACACTCCGATGAGAATATACTTTCCGAAAGCAACAACAGCTCAGCTTAAAACATTCAAAGGAAAGTAAATTATGATTAATACTCAAATCAAACCATTTGCAGCTACAGCGTACAAAAACGGCGAATTCGTTGAAGTAACAGAACAAGACGTTCTAGGTAAATGGGCAGTATTCTTCTTCTACCCAGCAGACTTTACGTTTGTATGTCCAACAGAACTGGGCGACCTAGCAGACCACTACGAAGAGCTACAAAAACGTGGCGTAGAAGTTTACTCAGTATCAACTGACACACACTTCACTCACAAAGCATGGCACGACAGCTCAGACACAATCGGTAAGATTCAGTACTACATGCTTGGCGACCAAACAGGCAACATCACAAACAACTTCGGTGTGATGCGTGAAGGTCAAGGTCTTGCAGACCGCGCTACGTTCCTAATCGACCCAGAAGGTACTATCCAAGCAATGGAAATCACTGCTGAAGGTATCGGTCGTAACGCAGAAGACCTACTACGCAAAGTGAAAGCAGCTCAATACGTAGCAGCGCACCCAGGCGAAGTTTGCCCAGCTAAATGGAAAGAAGGTGAAGAGACACTAGCTCCATCACTAGACCTAGTTGGCAAAATCTAAGCCACTGAAATTTAAGTTCTAATCAGTTCCCGATTTCCTTTTTCTGATTAGAACTGAATTAGAGAGCACTTCAGGTTAGATACCTTGACGACCTTCTGCCTGATTTGCTCTCTCCCCCTCAGGTTTTATCTACAGTAACCACTTTTTAGTTTTAATTAAGGTAGTAACAACTATGTTAGACCAAGCGATCCAACAACAACTCAAACAATATCTGGCTAATGTAAAAGAAGAAGTTCGTTTAGTGGTTAGTCTAGATGAAAGCAAAGCATCGAATGACATTTTGTCTCTAGCGAACCAAATCGCAGATATGAGCGACCTAATCACTGTTGAACGTGACGACAACGCAAGCGCACGTAAACCAGTGATGGCGGTAACTAACCCGACTAAAGGCACAGCACTACGCTTTGCAGGCTTGCCAATGGGTCACGAATTTACCTCTCTAGTATTGGCACTGCTTCATTCTGGCGGTCACCCAATCAAACTAGAACCAGAAGTGATTGAGCAAATCGCAGCACTAGACAAAGATCTAGACGTAGAAATCTTCATTTCACTGTCGTGTCAAAACTGTCCGGACGTGGTTCAAGCGTTCAACATGATGGCGGCGATCAACCCGAAAGTAAAAGCAACCATGATCGACGGTGGTTTGTTCCAAGATGAAGTGAAAGAACGCGACATCATGGCCGTACCAAGTGTATTCGTGAACGGTGAGCTATTCGGTCAAGGCCGTATGTCTCTGACTGAAATCCTAAACAAAGTGGATGACGGCGCAAGCGAGAAAGCCGCGAAAGCACTGAGCGAAAAAGACCCATACGACGTACTTGTTGTCGGCGGTGGCCCTGGTGGTAGCGCTGCTGCTCTATACGCTGCTCGTAAAGGTATTCGTACTGGCGTTGTCGCTAAGCGCTTTGGTGGTCAGGTTATGGACACCATGGCAATCGAGAACTTCATTTCGGTAAAACGTACTGAAGGTCCAAAACTAGCAACTGACCTAGCAGAACACCTAAAAGAATACGACGTAGACGTAGTGACTGAGCAACAAGCTGAGAAGTTAATGGGCGCAGCACATACAGAAGATGGTTTGATTCACATCCAACTTGAAAGCGGCGCAACGCTGAAGAGTAAGAGTGTCATCTTAAGCCCAGGTGCACGCTGGCGTGAAATGAACGTTCCGGGTGAGCAAGAGTACCGCAACAAAGGTGTCGCGTACTGCCCACACTGTGACGGTCCACTATTCAAAGGTAAGAAAACTGCAGTTATCGGTGGTGGTAACTCAGGTATCGAAGCCGCTATCGACCTCGCTGGTATCGTAGAACACGTAACGGTTCTTGAATTCGCAGACGTACTTCGCGCAGACCAAGTGCTTATCGACAAAGCGAACTCACTACCAAACGTAGACATCATCACGATGGCGCAAACAACAGAAGTAGTGGGCGACGGTACTCGCGTAACAAGCTTGAAGTACAAAGACCGCAACACAGATGAAATCAAAGAGATTGAATTATCAGGTATCTTTGTTCAAATCGGTCTAGTACCAAACACAGAATGGCTAAAAGATTCAGAAGTAGCACTATCTGAGCGCGGCGAAATTGAAGTCGGTAGCCGTGGCGATACTAGCTTAGAAGGTGTCTTCGCAGCCGGTGACGCAACAACCGTTCCTTACAAACAGATCATCATTGCGATGGGTGAAGGTGCAAAAGCAAGCTTAGGCGCATTTGACTACCTGATCCGTAAGCAAGGTTAATCTCCAATTTCTTGAGCACAAAGCGCACGGTGCTGTGTTTTCTTCCACGGAAAACCAATCGGGGCACCGTGACAGCGATGAGTAACAAGAAATACAATCAAAAAACCTAGAAGCCCAAAGACTTTGCCAGTAGGTATTAACTGCTGGCTTTTTTTGTTTTTTTTTGGGGGGGGGGGGAACAAATTATTACTAGAAATAACAGGGTAAAATAAAGCTGCCGAAATACACTTAGGGTGAAACATTGCGGGCTTTAACTCGTTTCTACTGCTTCAAATATCAGACCTTTTAGCTGACAACGATGGTAAATTTCATACAAACCACCTAATTCATCATTGCAGTAAACACCGCCTCCGTTATTTTCAATCCTGAACAAGCCTCCGGATTTGATTGATTTACTACTCAACACTAATTTTTTAAACCGCTTTACACGACTTGGCTTACCATTAGCTCTTACATTTAACACAGTGCGATCCTTATCAATGGCATCGCAAGTTTTGAGTATGTTTATGGCATACCAACGCTCGCCAGCGACGCGTAATGGCAAAAACTCACAACTGGAATCAAGAGCTTCGTTTATTTGATTATATGCGGACTCAGAACAAGCAAACTCGCCTGCACGCCAGATTGCAAAATCAGGTTTTGTTGTAAGCATGTGGTTATCACTCACCCACTCCAAATCAATAATCATCCAAGTATCAGCGACACGCTCACCACATAACTCCCGCAAATCGCCATCCGAGTATTGTATAGAAATCTCTAGTTGAGTTTCTTGTAAAAAAGGGAAATTCTCAACATCATGATTAAGTGTAAAAACTTTCATCTTTTGCTTACTTAAATCAAACGGTTAACTGGAAGTCCCCATCATGTAACATCTTTCCAATCTTGCACAAGGTTTCAATGATTTCTGTGTGAGCCAACTCTTCAGTGTCAGCTGCCTGACCTTTATAAATGGCGTCTACAAATAAAATCAAAAAAGCCCTTTACCTCAACTTAACTTGAGGTTTTAGCATATTCATCGTTGGCTAGAAAATGACAAAAAGGAGCACATCATGATCCAACTAGAACATATTAACTTAGTCGTGAAAGATATCCCTGAAATGCTGAAGTTTTACCAAACTGCATTTCCACATTGGTACGTGCGTGATGAAGGTAAAGGCGAATGGAGTGGCAAACCAAGAAACTGGCTACATTTTGGCGACGAGTATCAATACATAGCCATGAGTGACCATGGCGAAGGAGAAAACCGCGAGTTGAGCGGGCACCAAGTTGGGCTAGCGCATTTTGCTTATGTGACCAACAACGTCGATGCAATCATCAAAAGACTAACCGATGCAGGTTATCCGATTGCCCAACCTGGTGCTGATGAACCATACCGCAAAAATGTGTATTTTGTTGACCCTGCCGGTTTTGAGATTGAATTTGTTGAATACCTGGCGGATGACCCAAAACTTCGTAACCTGACAAGCTAAAAGAGATGTAAATAATAAAACGCCAGCAGATAGTGACTGCTGGCGTTTTATTTTATCTATCAGGCTTCTTTATCGCATTAGCGCTGTTTGGCAAAAACCTGAGTCCAGTAATATCCGTAGCGTGCAGAGTGATTTTCGACAAGCGACGCGCCCATCTGATCAAAATCCGCACTCATGATATTAAGGCAGTGACCTTCACTCGATAACCAAGCATTAATGACGGCGTTAATGCTGCTTTGCCCTACGGCGACATTCTCACCAATGGCGCTCCAAGCATAACCCGTTGCGTTAACTCGATCTGACATTTTGCTGCCATCAGAGCCTGTGTGGCTCATGAAATCGCTGTTCGCCATATCGCTTGAATGTCGATAAGCGGCGCTTTCCAAATCGTAGCTCCAAGTCAGGGCCCCAACAGGTGGCATGGTGGTTGCGCCACACTGTTGTGTAGTAGAGCGGGCGCTGTTGACCGCTGCAAGCATCTGCTCGGCAAATGTGCCTTGTGACGATGTGGAACCTGTGTTTTGTGAGCCGCTTTCTGCTGGGGCTGACGACTCCCCGTCGCCGCCACATGCGCTGAGAAGCAGGGCCAAAGCAGGCACTAAGATCTTAGTTGGCATTGTCTTTCCTTTATGAGTGACGAAGAGCAAACTGCGCTTTTCGATAATAACGCCCAATAAACTAACAAAAACCAATAAAAGCACCATATAGCTTAGGGGGTTTTAACCAAAGACTCACATGAAGTTTTCAATCGCCTTGGTTCGGTCGATAAATCGGCAACGCTTCAGCCCAAGTATGGAATGGCGTTTCATCCATATCCTGTATTGCTTGAGTGATAAAATCGATGAACACCCTCACTCGGGCAGGCACATATTCCCGGTTGGCATAGAGAAGATACACGCCATTTCCTGCTTGGCGCATACTCGGAAATATCGGCACTAAACGCCCCGCTTTAAGCCAGTCTCTCGCGATAAAATGAGGGATCTGAGTTAATCCTAAGCCTTCTGCGCAAAGCTCTGCCATGGATTCACCGTCATTTACAATATAGTTTCTTTCGGGGTCATATTCACTCGCCCCGTCTGGTTCTGGCATCCGAATCGGCAACAGTTTCCCCGTTTGTTTAAAACGAAAACGAACCCAAGAATGGTCATTGAATACATCCGGGCCACTCGGAACACCATGGCGCGCTAAGTAATCCTGACTGGCACAAATGATAAAATCGATAGGGCTCAGCTGACGCACAATCAATTGACTATCGTGAACGACACCAGAGCGAATCGACACATCAATACCTTGCTCAATAATATCAACGTAGGCGTCATCGTAATGAATATCGATAGTGATGTTAGGGTAGCGGCGGCAAAACTCTTTTAATAAAGGACGAATATAGAGGCGACCGTACGAGACTGGCACATTAATCTTAAGCTGCCCTGAAAGCGCATCATTGTGACTTTTTAATGAATCCTCACATGCCGCCAGCTCTTCCAGTACAAACCTAGCAGTATTTGCGTACCGACGACCAGCTTCTGTCAGGCGGCTCTGTCGCGTAGAACGTTGAAAAAGCTGTATACCCAAATCGCTTTCAAGACGATGTATGGCTTTACTCACGGTCGAAGGGTCAGTGCCATACACTTTGGCAGCCGCAGCAAAACTACCGCCATCTAAAGTAGCAATAAAAAATCGTAGGGACCGTATCTTATCCATATAACCAATGAACTCTATTCATGAATTTTATTCACTTTAGTAAAGACCAAGTGGCTCTTCAATCACTAATTAGCCTAAATATAATGAACCTCAATAACTTGATGCTCTGTTAGCGAGGAAAAAACCATGGGTAAAAACGGATTGAAGAATGCACTACAACTATTGATAGCGACACTAGTCCTATTCTTTGGGGTGCTTCAAACAGCACATGCCGCAGATAAACGAATTGGTATTCTGGTTTACGATGGCGTACTGACCTCTGATGTTACTGCGCCTTTAGAGGTCTTTGGCGTCGCAAGTCGTCTCACTTGGTTTAGTGATTATGACGTGCTCACCATTTCCGTCTCAGATCAGAAAACCATCACCACTGAAGAAGGATTAAAAATTGGTGTGGATGCTTGGATTGGTGATCTGCCGGAACTCGACGTATTGGTTTTAACATCCAGCTATGACATGGATGCACTAATCGAAAATAAAGATCTCATTCACTTTATTAAAACGACATCAAAGGCGGCAGATTGGATGGCAAGTAATTGCTCTGGCGCGTATTTGTTAGCCGAAGCTGGCCTTTTAAACGGCAAAAAAGCAACAACTTGGGCCGGAGGTGAAAACGGCTTTCAAAGAGATTACCCAGCAGTCAAAGTACAAGTCGACCAGAATTTTGTCATTGATGATGGCGTTATCACTTCGAACGGTAGCCTAGTTAGCTATCAAGCTGCTCTTAAGCTACTTCACCTTATGACTTCAGAGTCTAAAGCTCAGGAAGTCGCAGATGCCATCCAGTACTCACGCTTTTCCAACCAACCATTTTAAACGTGTAAGAAAGAAATCAGAGTCACCCTTCGATATTTGGAAGGTTAACTCTTCGAATTTGTCTTCCTAATCGAACAACCCTTTTTATCACTGTAAAAGCGATAAAAAGGGTTGTCGTTCATCTGGCAGACACAACGTGCTCTCCAAACTTTTTATCTTAATGCTATGGAAAAACATAAACGTTACGAAGCACTGACGAAAGATCGATACCAAGAGATTTACCGTCTCGCGTATTGGTTATGCAAAGATCACCACCTTGCTCAAGATTTAGCGCAAGAAACCTTTCTGAAAGCGTGGCGATTCTTTGATAATTTAAATGATCCCAACGCCGCGAAGTCTTGGCTCATTACTATTTTGCGTCGTGAGAATGCTCGGCGCTTTGATAGAAAACAGTACGATTTTGTCGACATTGATGAGTGTGCAATACAGACAAAAACCTACCCTGGCAGTGACTACGACATGGCCCAAGATTGGCTTCAAAAACAAATGATGATTCTCGAACCCAAATACCGAGAGCCGTTGCTCTTGAGCTTAGTGGCTGGGTTGAATCATGATGAAATTGCCCAAGCCTTGAGGCTCAACCACAACACAGTGGCGACTCGATTATTCAGAGCGCGTAATCAGATCATCGCACAGAAGGAGAGTCATTAAGACACAAAAAGTAGTCAACCATGTAAACTAACTGGCTATGCTCCGGTCTATTTCATAAGTCGTTACACAACTCGACGCTTTAACGCTTTACATCAAGCGCGACTAGATGAACACTTCTTGTCAAAGTACAATAACAGCCGACATAGAGTAGAGTCAGTAAAACATTATGAGTAACACGACGGCGAAAAAGCCGAATCCCTTATTTGAAATCCTTTTCAACGTATTTATCCCTTCCTTCATTTTGATGAAGTTTAGTGGCGATGAGCATCTAGGGACAGCAATGGCGCTGGTTGTCGCTTTGCTATTTCCTATCATTTATGGCGGTATGGACCTTGTCCGTAACAAGAAATTTAACTTTATTTCTGCTCTGGGCTTTATCAGTGTTCTGCTAACTGGTGGCATCGGCTTGTTAGAGCTTGATACACGCTGGTTAGCACTAAAAGAAGCCCTGATTCCTGGCCTGATCGGTTTAGCGGTTTTGGGTTCAACGTTTACCCGCTACCCACTGATGCAGAAGTTAGTACTGAATGACACAGTGTTGAACCTCGCGTTGATTAACCAACGTTTAAAAGAAAATGGTAAAACCGATGCGTTCGAACGTTGCCTTATGTCTTCTAACTACCTGTTTGCAAGTACTTTTGCGTTCTCATCTGCAATGAACTACTTCCTTGCGACTTGGATTGTGACTAGCCCTTCTGGTACTGCTGCCTTTAACGAAGAGTTAGGGAAAATGACGCTGTACAGTTACCCAATGATTGCCATCCCAAGTATGTTGATGATGTTCGGTATTTTTTATTACATTTGGCGTCAAGTACGTGCGATGACATCGCTCGAAACAGAGCAAATCTTCCATCTAAAATAGCCCAATCATTACAAGTAAACCCATAAAAAAGGGAGGATTTTATCCTCCCTTTTCTCAACAGGCTCACTGTAATTCACAGCGTCAAAATGATTTTTCCTGACACTGCTGACGAGCGTCGCTCAACCATTTCAATCGCTGTTTGAAAGTCCTCTAACGGCAGATAATATGCAACGTTTAACTTTATGTCGCTGCTAATAAAATGTTCTAACATTTCAGCGAACACCGTCTTTCTCCCGCCTTTACCTACCGATTCTTCCCAATACCGCAAAAAGAATGTACTAAAGTCGATGTTGTTGGCCTTCATCGATTCAAAAAACTCAGGCGTATAAGGCGTTAACGACAATGTTCCGTAGTTGATGTATTGGCCGTTTTCTTTCAAGGTACGAATGAGATCCGTGCCAGCCTCACCACCTATCGCGTCCAGAACGACCGTTGGTTGTGGCAGTTGGAACGTTTGCAGCTGCGCTTGTAAGTCTTTCTTCGCGTCCAACACTGGAATGGTATCGTACGGATACTCGTCTCGCTTTGAGGTCACTGCAATCAGTGCAAAACCCAGTGAATGGGCGAGCTGGGCAAATATCTTACCGATCGCTGACCCTGCTGCATTGATGATCACCACATCGTCTTTGTTCAACTTAGCTACTTTAGTGGTGATCACCCACGCGGTTAACGCGTTGATGTACAACTGACAGGCATAGCCGTTCTCCAAACTCTCAGGTAGCGGAAAAAGATTCTCAGGCGAGGCATCTATGTAGTATTGCCAAGTACCACTCATCGCCACCAACACCTTTTGCCCAACTTGAAGGTCAGTTTGACCAACTGCACTGACTTCCACCACACACCCAACCGCTTCAAATCCCGGCACGCGAGGTGGTACGTGAACGCGGCGGTATTGCCCAATACCATGAATGGAAAGCAAGTCACTTGGGTTAATATTGGTGGCTTCCAGTCGCACCCGAACCTTGCCCTGAGCAAGCGGTTTGAGGGGCTCTTTTTCCAACGACAGCGACGTTTGGGGCTGACCAAAACAGAATTGATTCACTCGAGTATTTATCGTTGGTGCCATTGTTATTCATACCATGTAATTGAAATTCAAAAAGGAAGTTTCGCGACTTCTACTCAAAAGCATTAAGTGAAGTCGAAGCTCTGTATTTCTACCTGCGCGATGCGCCGTTCACTCTAAACTGTTGTGGCGTCATATCAAAATAGGCTTTAAATGCTTTGATGTAGGATGAGTCATTTTGATAACCCACTAGGTCTGCAATGGCTTGGATTGGCAACGATTCATCTAACAAAGAAAGCGAGTAAATTAGCCGAATTTGTTGCCGCCAAAGTAGAAATGAAGTGTTGAATTCCTTGGCGAACAGCCGTGATAAAGTACGCTCAGACGCCCCAATTTCTCCCCCCACTCTTTTAGCGAACAGCTTAACGCGGGCTCGTCTGTCAATTGCTCGAAAATCAGTTTTAGTCGTCTGTCTTGTGGCAGCAATAACTGAAATGTCTGCACGTTGCTTTTCAAAATTTGATCATGCAACACCGCCAGCAAATGCAGCACTTCTTCGTGGCTTGTCTCACCTTCACACTGTCTGCGGATCTCTTGTAAAAGCTCATTTAAAAACGGCGTTAAAGCAATGGTTCTCACTTGTTGCTCGTACGTTGCGCCAAACTCAGGGTTGAGGTAAATGCCAACAAATATCGTGTTGCTTAGAGCAATCGACTCGTGTTGAACACCCGCAGGAACAAATAACGCAGAGGTGTGCGGAACCAAGTGCTGATAATGCTCAGTTTGTGTTTGCAATAACCCTTTGATAGGAAAGATGATTTGATGCCAAGTGTGTTGATGCAGCGCATCAATGTAACCTTTTGGCATGTCGATGGTTTTCACTAAAACAGGAGAATGGGGATTCGCGGCCATCATCTCATTGGAGGTGACGACGCCTGACTTCGAATCAATTTGGCGAGTTAGCATTGTTAGTTGTCTTTTCATCCCTACACCGACACAAGTTTACTAGGCTATCATGCTCCGCATCGCGAATGAAGGTAAACACTTTATCTCTCATTCAAATAATAAGGAGGTTACATGAAGAAAATCGGCGTCGTAAAAGCTGTGCTAGCAGGGAAAACCGTCCCTTATGCTCATGGTGCGCAAAGCGCAATCAACAAACAAGTGCTGCCTGAGCGCCAGCATGCAACAGAGCTCGGTTTTATCAGTGATGAGCAAGGTGATCCGCGCTTTCATGGTGGCATTCAAAAAGCGCTTCATATTTACCCAAGCGAACACTACCCAATCTGGCAACAAGAATTAGGCGAAAGACCAATTTTCCAATCCGTCGGCGGCTTTGGCGAAAACATCAGCTCCGAAGGCGTCACCGAATCCACGATTTGCTTGAAAGATAAAATTCGCATCGGCTCAACACTACTGGAAGTGTCGCAAGGTCGCATGCCTTGTTGGAAACTTAACGTACGCTTTGACCAACACGACATGGCGAGAAGACTGCAAGATACGCTTCGAACAGGCTGGTATTTCCGAGTGCTGGAAGAAGGCGATATCGGTGCAGGTGACGAGATTATTCTGTGCGAAAGACCTTATCCAGAATGGCCATTGGCTCGTATCATGGGTGCGGTTTTCACTGGCTGTTTAGATAGAAAAGAACTCACTAAGCTGTCTGAGCTGCCGTTAGTCGAGTCTTGGGGCAAGCTGGTCGAGCGCCGTCTAGAAACTGGTGAAGTCGAAGATTGGGAAATGCGCTTGATTGGCCCAACTGCCGTTAATACTCAAAAGTAAAATTTGTAAGCCATGCTCTGAACCGACTATGCCGTCAAGAGCGTGTTTTTTGTTTTACTTCGCACTCGGGGCTGGGCGTTTCGACTTACCTTGAAACTGCTTAATGCTCTTCTTAGCATGAGTTCGACGGTTGGCTTTTTTATCGCGTGGCGCGCGTTTGCTCTCGCCAGTTGATGGCTTATCCGTTACTGGAAAACCTGCCAGATCTTGCACTGGTAATGCACGTTGAGTCAGATGACGAATCGCGCTTAGTGCGTCCATTTCACCATGACAAACCAATGACACCGCCACACCTTGTTCGCCTGCGCGAGCGGTGCGCCCTACTCGGTGAACATAGGTTTCTGCATGCATTGGCAGTTCAAAGTTGATCACTACAGGCAATTGCTCAATGTGAATGCCGCGCGCTAGTAGATCGGTGGCAATCAACACCTGAATTTGCCCAGATTTAAACTGCGCCAGTGCTTCTTCTCGCTCATCTTGACTCTTATTGCCATGCAGCGCATTGGTTGAGATGCCCGCTTTATTCAGCTTCTTCGCTAAGCCATCGGCGTTCTCTTTCGCACCAATAAAGACTAATGCCTGAGTCCACGCGTTTTTTTGAATCAGTTCAATCAATGCCTTGGTTTTACTGCCTTTGTTAACGAGGTACAGCGTTTCAGCAATATCTTGGTTGGTGCTGTTTTCTTGATGCGCTGCAACTTGCTTTGGTGCCGGCATAAGCAGCTTCGCTTTACCCTTCAACTCATCTGAAAACGTTGCCGAGAACATCGCGGTTTGACGCTGGTTTGAAATAAGCCCCGCAATATTTTGTACGTCAGGCCAAAAGCCCATATCCAACAGACGATCCGCTTCATCCAACACTAGGTAATGGATATTGCTTAAGTCTAAACCGTTGTTTGCCAGATCAACCAAACGACCTGTCGTCGCGACAAGGATATGAGGATTTGTCGCTAGCGCCTGCTGTTGTTGCTCTTTATCAACGCCGCCACACAAACACACTGCGTTGAGTTCAAGAACTTGACCAACTTGGTTAATTGCTTCACTCACTTGCATTGCCAGCTCACGAGTTGGCACAAGAATCAGCGCTTTTTGCTCTGGATTGACACCCAGCTTTTCCAACAAAGGCAAACCATAAGCAAGGGTTTTGCCGCTGCCTGTATTTGCCAAAGCCAATAGATCTTGACCAGCCAACAGCTCAGGAATGGCCAACGCTTGAATATCGGTCGGTTTCTTGAAGTCTTTTGGCAGTGCGTGAATCAGCTCAGAACTCAATGAGAGAGTAGAAAATGGCATTAACGAAAACCTTGTACTTTGGGTTGAAGAAGCAATAAAAATAATGAAGATGCGGTAAAACGCAGGCGCGGACTTTACCACAATCTGCTAGGTGAACCATCCTATTTTAGGCGCTTAAACCAAGCGTCGCCTACGCAAATCGTCAGAAAACTAAAAAGCGCAAAAAAGCCGTTAGTCTGTACTGCCACAGAGCTAACGGCTAAAAAACCTTGAAGAGAACGCTTCATCAGCCTTTCACTGCGGCTGAAAAGAAATGTGCAGTTTATTAAAGCACAGCTTTACGATTCGGTAAGAACACTTCACCCAACATGCAACGAACCGAACCACCACCAATAGATTCTATGGTAGAAACGTCGAATGGCAGCAATTTACCGTGCGTTGCCAATTGGTTTCTTTGTGCTGGTGAAAATGCATCGTACGCCGATTGCGACATCGCAATCACCTTGTCGCCGTTGATCGTTTCTAGTTGCAGAATGTTACCGCAGAACTGGTTCATCTGATCAAGCGAAATTGAGATGACTTGCTTGTCTTTGGCGAGTGACTTCATTACAAAACGACGCTCAAATTCTGGGATCACTTCGTCACAAATCACGCAAAACTGTTCGCCAACCGCCATCATCACATTGGTGTGATAAATCGGCGCACCAGACGGCAAACGAGTTTGGAAAGAAATCACTCGTTCATAGCCAATACGATCGGCGTAATCTTCTAAAACCAGACGATCACAACGTTGTGAGAGTGCGGCATAGACCGTTTTATTTAGGTGGTCAAACACCATCACACCCGTGCTTTCTAAATACGCTTGCTCGTCAAGATATTCAGTTAGACTGCTGCGTCGATGAACTTCTCGCCCTGCTTGCGCTAGTGCTGCCACAAGCGCATCGGGACGTACTTCTTTTTGACGGTTTTCACAGGCCATTGGAAAGGTGTACAACGTGCCATCTGGCGTAGTGCTAAACCAATTGTTTGGAAATACCGCGTCTGGCGTTGCAACATCTGAAGTTGGATAATCAAACTCAACAACTTGAACGCCCTCTTGACGCAGCGTTGCAACCATACTCGCGAACTCGGCCATTACTCGACGTGAGACTTCTTCTTGGCTGAGTGACACTTTATGTTGGAACTCATTATCTTGTGCGGTTTCTTCATTAAAACGAAACTCTTTCGGTGGCACCATCACTACGCAGTTCGCGGTTTGGCGCTGAGCACTTTGCGTGCTTTCTTCTTTCCCATTAGCAAATTGGGTCACTGATTCGTGTAATAGCATCCAATACATTCCTTATCACTAGAATGAGGAGATTGTAAATTTATTGTTAACTTCAGTTTTGCTGTTTTGACAATTAATTTAATTGCCCAAAAGTAATTTTTGCTGCATTAAGTTCATTTTTCCCTAAATTTTATTGTCACTTTGCAGGTTTAAGCTTTTATTGCACCGTGATGAACATGATAAGAATTCATCATAAGAATCAGAACCATAGACAATCACACCCATAACCAACTAGTTACATTTAAGACACAATCGGTTAGACTATTTTTTCGCCCCTCTCGTCAATCGGTCTGCTTTATCGAGGAGCAGGCAAGAAACTCTCATACACGCGGTTTCGTCCAAAGCAGCGTGAATCGATGGATTTAGCCACCCCAAATGGCACTGTTTTAACTTTAGGATGAGTTATGTTTAAACGATTTGAAGGCTTTACAGAGCCGTTCCCCAAATCTACGCCGGATCAGCCTCCTTCAGGGATGTTCGCTTTTCTGCGTTATTACACTCGTGGTTATGAAAAGCCTTTGATCATCATGTCTTTGATGGCCACAATTGTGGCTGTTGTTGAGGTAATGTTGTTTGGCGCCATGGGACAATTGGTTGATTGGTTGTCTACCAGCAATCCAGAAACGTTCTTACAAGACAACAAATCGGATTTGATTTTCTACGGAGCCTTATTGCTGGTTGTCATGCCTATATTGGTGATCTTGTACTCGTTGCTCGTTCATCAAACGTTATTGGGCAACTACCCAATGTCTATCCGCTGGCTTGCACACCGGTATTTGCTCAATCAAAGCTTGAACTTCTATCAAGATGATTTTGCAGGTCGAGTCGCAACGAAAGTCATGCAAACCTCATTAGCTGTGCGCGAAACCGTGATGAAAGCTATGGATGTGTTTGTTTACGTTACGGTTTACTTTACCAGCATGATCATTATGTTAGCGACGGCAGACTGGCGTTTGATGATCCCAATGATTGTCTGGCTACTCGCTTACATCGCTATCCAAATCTATTTTGTCCCTAAGCTCAAAGACGTCGCTTCAGCGCAGGCCGATGCACGTTCGACAATGACAGGGCGCATCGTCGACAGTTATACCAATATTCAAACCGTCAAACTGTTTTCTCATAGCCAGCGCGAAACCCAATATGCCGAGCAAGGCATGAAAGGATTTTTAAATACGGTCTATCGTCAAATGCGCCTAGTGACCGGCTTCGACGTCGCTGTAGAGATCTCAAACTATATTTTGGTATTTTCCGTTGCTGCTTTATCGATTTACCTGTGGTTGGATAGTGCCATTAGCGTTGGCGCGATTGCGATTGCTGTTAGTCTTGCATTGCGCGTAAACGGTATGTCGATGTGGATAATGTGGGAAGTTGGCGCCCTCTTTGAAAACATGGGAACCGTTGTCGATGGAATGAAAACGCTCTCTAAGCCTATTGATATTAAAGATAAACCAGGCGCAAAAGACTTGGTTGTCACTGAAGGAGGCATTCACTTTGATAACGTCAGCTTCCATTACGGTGAGAACAAAGGCGTGATTAGCCATCTCGACCTCAACATCAAACCAGGAGAGAAAGTCGGCTTAGTTGGGCGCTCCGGCGCCGGAAAATCGACTTTGGTGAACTTGTTACTTCGTTTCCACGATGTCGAAGACGGCAGCATTAAGATCGATGGACAGAACATCTCAGAAGTCACACAAGACTCTTTGCGTTCAAAGATCGGTATGGTGACCCAAGATACTTCTCTGCTACACCGTTCAATTCGTGACAATATTTTGTATGGCAATCCAGATGCGACAGAAGAAGATTTGCTGAAAGCCACTAAGCAAGCGCATGCCCATGAGTTTATCGAAACTCTGACCGACCCATTTGGTAATGTCGGATACGATGCGCAAGTTGGTGAACGTGGTGTGAAACTGTCTGGCGGCCAACGTCAGCGTATCGCAATATCTCGTGTGCTACTCAAAGATGCACCATTGCTGGTATTGGATGAAGCAACATCGGCTCTGGATTCAGAAGTCGAAGCGGCGATTCAGGAAAGCTTGAATGAATTAATGCAAGGGAAAACGGTTATTGCTATCGCTCACCGATTATCGACCATCGCACAAATGGATCGCCTCATCGTGCTAGATAAAGGCAGCATCGTTGAACAAGGTTCTCATCAAGAACTCATTGCGAATAACGGCATTTACGCCCAGCTTTGGGCGCATCAAACTGGCGGATTTATCGCTGAAGAACTAGACAATCAACACGCTTCTTAACGAGTGATAAGCTCAATAAAAACGGCGCTTTAAGCGCCGTTTTTTATTTTAATCCATGGCTAGATGCTCATATAGCCATTGTGGTTTCTCATATATGAAACACTCTCCATGATAAAGCTCACACTTTTTCTGCTAATATACCGCCTCGTTGCGTATCCATTGCAATGAACACAATACAGAGTATTGAGCCGTCTTCATTTGTCATTTCACTTTTTGAGAAACAGCTATACTCAATAGATGGCTTAGTTATTATATTAACAATAAGGTAATTAGCTTATGTGTAAATGTGGTTCAATGCAGATCGTACAACTCAAACCAAGTTGGGCTGACAAGCTATTCGGCTACTCAGAAAGATGGAAATGCCAACTTTGTTGTAAGATCTACCGCATCTAAAATTAAAAATAGAATCTTAGTTTTTCTAAGAAAAAGCAGTGGCCCGACAATGATTGTCGGGTTTTGTTTTTCTGAACATTCATTTTTTGTCCCTTCTCTACAAGACTACTCATCACGGCAAAACCTAGCATCTTAATGTGACTTAGGTATAGAATCAGGCCCACTTATTCTTTCCGATATTCATATATAACTGGTCACTATGAACAAAAGTTTGCTAACGAATGTCCTCGCTATCGCTTTGATGGCTGGAGGTCATCAATTACAAAACGACTATCTTTGGTATGCAGGGCTGTTTGCGTTCTCAGGCGCCATCACCAACTGGCTTGCCATCCATATGCTGTTTGAGAAAGTGCCTGGATTATACGGTTCTGGCGTGATCCCCGCGCGATTTGAAGAGTTTAAACTGGCTATCAAAAACTTAATGATGGAACAGTTTTTTACTGAAGCGAACATTGACCGATTCTTGAATAAAGAAATGGCGGGCGGTGTGAACATCGATCTTCAACCAGTAATTGAGAAAGTAGATTTAAATCCAGCATTTGATTCCCTAGTGGAAGTAATTGAAGGCTCTCAGTTTGGTAGCATGCTAGCGATGTTTGGCGGCTCGGAAGCGCTACAACCCATGCGCCAACCTTTCGTCGAAAAGATGCAAGAATCCATCATTGAGTTGAGCAAGAGCGATAACATCAAAGAAGCACTGAAAGAGCAATTCGAATCTCCTGCAATGATGGATGAGATAAAGCAGAACATTGAAGGTATCATCGATCAACGTTTAAGCGAATTAACACCGGCATTAGTTAAAGAAATGGTGCAAAAGATGATCAAACAACACCTTGGCTGGCTAGTCGTTTGGGGCGGTGTTTTTGGTGGTTTAATTGGCGTTATCAGCACCTTTATCGGGGCATAATCGCTCACCGATTTATTAAAAAGGAGCTTCGGCTCCTTTTTTTATCTTGAAAAAATAATACGCCAAGCCACGCTAAATAAGGAGGCTCAACACATGCCTCGCCTAACCAAGGAGCTCGGGATTAACACCAAATCCCGTTTTATGTTCTTCTATGACCACTTCACTACGAGTTTGAATCACGCCCGGAAGCGTACCTAACTTGCTCGACATAAACTCCTGATACGCTTTCATGCTCTTAACACGAACTTTTATCATGGTATCGAAATCTCCAGAGAGCGAGTAACACTCCTCAATTTCAGGCATCAATTCCACCGCTTTCGCAAACTTTTCAAAAATAGAAAAACTGGTTTGGTCTAAACGAATATGGATGAATACTTGCACATCCAGCCCCAACTTTTCCGCATTTAACTCTGCATGGTAACCATTGATATACCCTTCTTTTTCTAGTCGCTTTACACGGTCAGAACATGGAGAAGTCGTTAAGTTAATCAGCTTTGCTAGTTCTACAACTGGAATTCTGCCTCTCGAATGAAGCACTCTCAAAATATGTAAATCAATCCGGTCCAATTGATAACTCATTAACCCACTTCCTTGTAACCACTTAGAAAGCATCACATTAATCGTTGCTCAAACAATTGCAAACCATCAAATGCACAGCATGTGAAATTCAGCAGAGAATAACCAGAAAACAACGAAGGAGGGAAAGAGCTATGATTATTGCCGCTCACTTAGTAACCGTGATATGAAGAGAAAAAGCAACCTAGCGGCTCCCGCGGAATCGCAAATTTGAAAGCGCATGACACGCCTGTATAGATATGTCGTTCGGGCAAAGCCGCCCTATTTAGCCATTAATCATGGCTATCACTCAGAATTAGAGTGCGGCCGATGTATGCCGTGTAGGATGTGGAACAACCTCTCCAATTGCACGATGATTACAACAACGGCAGTAGTATTGAGGCTCCATCTCGTAATAATGTTCACCTGATACAAATTTCGCCATCAGCTGTGTAAAACTCACCATTTTGCCTGTTAACGACTCAACAGACTGAGGCTCGCAACGCTTCATAATCACTTTATGTTGCGTTGATTTTCTACAAGCTGCGCAATATATATCCGGCATTTCTCTTCTCCCTACTTTTTCGTCCTACTGACAATTGACATATTTTGTTCAAAATAATTCCACAATTAAAAAGCTCCTTTAATTTTTTGTGCCCTATCTTCAAAAAATTGAACGAAAGTATCAAAAAACTGAGACATTGGTCAGACCTCAACTTTTATACCATCATTATGAGCAAACGTGCTTATGTGTGTAATAATACGACACATTACACATAAGCAATTGTTCGGGCTTATTATTTGGTAAGGCGCATGACAACTTTACAGCTGGCTAGATCGAGCTTTCGAGACGCCTTGTTATCTTGATTTACCCCGCAAACCAGTTGCTAGCAGCTATAGCCGTCTCATCAAGGAAGAAATGCATGACGATACAACCGATTCTCACTACCGAAAGACTCGTCCTCCGGCCATTCAATATCGATGACTGCCAACAAGTGGCTTTACTCGCTGGAGATAAGCGAATTGCCGACATGACAGCAAACATCCCTCATCCTTATGAGCGACCGATGGCGCAAGCATGGATAGATAGGCACGATCCGATGTATCAGCAGCATCAAGGCGTGGCGTACGCTATTACCTTGCGAAACACGGGGGAGTTACTTGGTGCAGTGAGTTTACCGCGTATCGAAGAGGGCTACGGTACATTAGGCTACTGGGTTGGCGTGCCACATTGGGGGAAAGGCTATGCATTCGAGGCCTCCAAAGCCTTACTCGAATTTGCTCGAATGCACTTTGAGTTAAACGGAATAACCGTGATGCATTTGGTGGACAATCAGCGTTCTAAATCGGTGATCCAAAAACTAAATATCCCTTACATCGGTGACAAAACATTGCGCATGCAAGGCAAAGAACGAAAGGTTTGTGTCTACCAACTCACGTTCGTCGCTTCTGAATAAAGTCGAGGGATATGTCGGATGATCATCCATGAAACTTCACAAAATCTGCCCAAGAACAACCCTTTCTTGCTAGGAACTGTAGTGTTGTCGCTGTTCTATTTTTCCTACCTAGCAGACAAGATCGTCGAGTTTGGACTCGTAGCACTCACAATAATAGGATTGAAACTGCTCTCAACGTACTTCACGCGCCGCGCGTTCAATCCTAAAACGCTAGATATCGATGCAAGCACCAACACCTTGAAGTACCGCCAGGGCTCAACGGTTTACTTCCGTCTACCTATTGATGACATTGTCAAAGTCCAAATACAGAAAGAGTTCTTCTCTAGCAAAAGTTTGATGCTCTACACAGTCAACGACGCTTACCAAGTGCCGAATTCAGACAATTTCGATTCTCTACAGTTAAAGGATTTAATGAAACAACTTGAAGAGAGAATTGATGATCAATCTCGCTAAAACGAAAAGAGAAGACATTCTAGAATGTTGCCAATTTGGTCTCTAAATAGAAAGACAAAAAAGCCAGCAATAACGCTGGCTTTTCTCTGTGTTAGTCTTGCGCGACTTTCACGCGAATTTTGCTTTTTTCTACGTTCGTCAAATTCAGTGCTTCAAGAGCAGAAATGGCTTCTGCTTCGTCCGGCATGATGACAAAACCGAAGCCTTTCGACAAACCCGTGTCTTGATCAAGCACTAGCGAACACAGTTCTACTTTGCCGTACGCTGAGAATAATTTGCGGATATCTTGCTCGGTCATGTGACGAGCCAAGTTTCTTACTAAAAGTTTCATAATGAACCTAGTTGGTTTGATAACGGTTCGATTCTCCCAGTTTCTCTCTGGCAAACCAAGTGAATAATATGACGGCGTTGACTAGATCATTCTAAGTACATCTGTTTAAATGATTTTCCGTTCATTTTTCACCCATAGGAGAGTCGGCATGGAAACGAAACGTCTCAAACTCATCCCTGCTTGTTTAGAACGAGCCGAAGAGGCGCATCAAGCTGTCGTTCGCAGCCAAAAGACTCTCGAAGTCTATCTGCCGTGGGTGCCTCATGTGCTGACATTAGAAGCGATGATAGAAGGGACAGAGAAAGCCATCGCAAACTTTGAAAACTTCGAAGAAGAGCTGCGTTACTACATGATTGAAAAGGAAAGCGATCGCTTACTGGGTGCGGTAGGCTTGATGATTCGAGATCCCGACGTACCATCCTTTGAGATAGGTTATTGGTTAGATAATGCTGCCGTTGGCAATGGTTATGTTGCCGAGGCTGTGCTCGAAGTTGAGCGCTATGCGTTTGATGACTTGGGCGCCAAGAGAATCGCAATTCATGCTGATAGCACCAACCAAAAGAGCCGGGCTGTAGCCGAACGCTGTGGTTATGAGTTCGAAGGAGAGCTCAGAAACGAACGTCTGACTACATCGGGAGAGCTGAGTAACACCGTTATTTACGCCAAAATTCGTCGCGACTAACACTCCAATCTAACCGAGCAATGCTAAGCTCTGATCTCAAGCTACCACCATTAACGCTAATTAAGTTTCAGATAAAACAAAGCCCGCTAAAATAGCGGGCTTTGTGTTCATATACGGGAAGTTACTAGTCTAGTTCAACCAGTTTTTTCTCGAACGACTGGTGTTGGTCTAACACGTCTTGCGCAGCACCACCCGTTGCTTTACTTACCACAATGATGGCAAGCGTAGAGAAGATGATGCCCGGTACGATTTCGTACACATCAAACCAACCGCCTGTTAGCTGCTTCCAAACTACGATAGTGATACCACCAACAAGAATACCTGCTAACGCGCCGTTACGGTTCATACCGCTCCAGTAAAGGCTAAGTACAACCGCAGGACCAAATGCCGCACCAAAACCAGCCCAAGCGTAAGATACAAGACCGAGTACTGAGCTATCAGGCGTCATCGCTAGGAATAGCGCAACAAGCGAAATAACGATAACACCGATACGACCAATCATTACGATTTCTTCAGAAGACGCTTCTGGCTTGAATACTTGCTTGTAGAAATCTTCTGCAAGCGCTGAAGATGAAACAAGGAGCTGTGAGTCAGCGGTACTCATTACCGCCGCTAGGATTGCTGCTAACAACATACCCGCAACGACAGGGTGGAATACTGCGTTAACCAATAGCATGAAGATCTTCTCACCGTCTTCTAGTTGAGTACCCGGATGACCCGTAACCCAAACCAGACCAACAAGACCAACAAGCATTGCACCAACCATAGATAGTGCCGTCCAAATCACTGCGATACGACGTGCAGTCGTTAGATCTTTGTTTGAACGAGACGCTTTAAAACGCGCTAGGATGTGTGGCTGACCAAAGTAACCAAGGCCCCACGCCGCTAGAGAGATAATGGCAATCGCAGATAATGGTTCGCCTTTCGCGTCATTCCATAGCGTTGCAAGTTCTGGGTTGATGTCATGTAGATCAGAACTTAGCTGACCTAAACCACCGTCCATTACCGCTATAGGAACAATCATTAGCGCAGCCGCCATTAGAAGACCTTGCACTAAGTCAGTCCAAGATACCGCTAGGAAACCACCGAATAGTGTGTAAGAAACGACACACACCGTACCGATGATAACAGCGTAGGTATAATCTAGACCGAATACCGTCTCAAACAGTTTGCCCCCTGCGACCAAACCTGAGCTGGTGTAGAAAAGGAAAAATAGAAGAATGAAAAACGCAGAGATTGTCTGAATCAGTTTCGACTTATCGTTGAAGCGACGTGACAGGAACTCTGGCAACGTTAGCGCGTCAGTTTGGATACTGTAGGTACGTAGGCGTTTTGCACTGATGAGCCAGTTTGCCCATGTACCAAGAAGTAGACCGCCGGCTAACCAGAAGGCCTCGATACCCGCAGCGTACGCATAGCCAGGCAAACCTAGCAGCAACCAACCACTCATGTCTGAAGCACCTGCAGATAATGCAGCAGGCCACGGACCTAGGCTACGGCCACCTAGGAAGTAGTCAGATGAATTGGAAGTCCTCTTATACGCGTAAACGCCAATAGCAACCATAATCAGTAAATACGCCACAAAAGTGGACGTGATAGCAAAGCTATTTTCTATCATTAGATAGTCCTCGTTATAATTATTTCCTTCCTTGCCTGCCCTGATATTTTACCGTCTCAGCAATACATCAGAGTATAAAAAACCAATCTGGACCGGCTCTCAGTCCAGTTACTCCAGATTGGCATTACAAGTCAGGTTAGTGAGTTTCGTTCCCCAACTCGAGTAGAGTCGCGTTACCACCCACCGCGGTAATATTTATCGTTCGAGTGCGCTCAGTAATGAAGCGCAACGAGAGATGAGGATCATGAGCCAATTTCGGTGACTCTAAATCCGTTTCAGAAACTAAGCCGACGATTGCACCGTCACGCTTAGCTAGTTGAAGATTGAGCGCATGCTCAATCTGTGAACGCCCAACATAACCCACACTACGTACATCGCTCTCAAGCAACGGGGCAGACGCATCGTACGCAACAACCTGGACTAAGTTAGATGGGAAGTTTGCCAACGCTACAGCTTGCTTAACCAATTGGTTTAGCTCTGCATTGTCACTGCAAACGACCACACTGTTTCCTGCAATTAAGGCACAGGTGATCATCGCAAAAGCACTGTATAACGCATTATCAGCAGGCTCGATGTTGTTTTCACAAATCACCAAAGCCACACCGCGTCCTGCGGCATACAGTTCGTTAGTTTCCCCTGTAGGGCCAACTAACTGGTGAGTTTCTGCAAGAAGAGCTGATGCTTGTTGCAAGTGGTAAGAAACCACTTTGGCAACGGTAGACTGCTGCCCTTCTAGTGCAGATTTAAATGCCAGAACATGCTCGCATTTGTAATCAAAATCAGTCAGATTCCACTGCTCCCACGCAGAGAATGCATCTTTAAAATAGGTGATCTGATGAACCATAATGCGACTCCTTATGCGTTTTCTGCTTGAGCAAGAAGATGTTGAGTAAATCGGAATAGGTAGTGTGGACCACCAGCTTTCGGGCCAGTACCCGACAAGCCTTGACCACCAAACGGCTGTACACCAACCACAGCGCCAACTTGGTCTCGGTTGATGTAGCAGTTACCTACTCGTGCATGTTTCTCAATCCAACGGTACGTGGTTTCGTTACGGCTATGGATACCCATCGTCAAGCCAAAACCCGTTCTGTTGATCTGCGCAACCACGTTCGGTAATTCAGACGCTTTAAAGCGAACAATGTGCAAGATTGGACCAAATTGTTCTTCTTTCAGCACATCGATGCCCGAGATTTCAAACGCACTTGGTGAGACAAAGTCACCATGCTGGCACGATTCATCCAGCTGTAGCTGAGCGACTTTAGTCTGTGTTTTGCTCATTTGCTCAAGGTGAGCGAGGAGTTTTTGTTTTGCATTGCTGTCGATAACCGGACCAACATCCGTTTTGTGTAGGTAAGGTAAACCAACATGCAGCTCATTCATCGCACCTTGAATCAGGTTGATCATACGGTCTGCTACATCTTCTTGTACAAATAGAACACGAAGGGCAGAACAACGCTGACCTGCAGATGCAAACGCCGAACGAATCACATCACGCACCACCTGCTCTGGCAATGCAGTACTGTCCACGATCATTGCGTTTTGACCACCTGTTTCCGCAATAAACGGAACCGGTTTCGCGCTGCGCTCCGCAAGCGTGACGTTAATGCGTTGCGCCGTTGCCGTTGAGCCAGTGAATGCCACACCAGCAATAGCATCATGAGAAGTCAGTGCATGACCAATCTCAGCGCCGCGACCAGTAAGTAACTGAATCACACCTGCAGGGAAACCAGCATCAAGCATTAGTTCAATAGCGCGAGCGGCAATTAAGCTTGTTTGCTCAGCAGGTTTTGCAACCACTGTGTTACCCGCAATCAGTGCTGCCGTCACCTGACCAAGGAAGATAGCCAACGGGAAGTTCCAAGGGCTAATACACACAAACACACCAAGACCTTCACGGCTAGAAATGCGTTTCACACCATCAAAGCCTTCTAGCTCAAATGGCTGTAGGTTTTGCGCTTGTTTCGCGTAATAACGACAGAAATCCACCGCTTCACGAACTTCATCAATGCTATCGTGAATCGTTTTACCCGCTTCTTTGTGACAAATCGCCACCAGCTCAGCTAGGTTTTCTTCCATTAAGTCAGCAAGCTTTTCTAAACAAGCCGCTTTTTGTTCTACAGGAACGGCTTTCCAATCAGAGAAAGCAGTTTGCGCCGCATCAATTGCAGCGGAAACGTGATCAAGAGTTGCAAATGCCACTTTGCCGACTTCAATTCGGCGATCGTATGGTGCGGTGATGATCTCAGCCGCATTTTCCTTGATCATGCTTTCGGCAAAGCGTTCACCATTGATCATCGGGCCTGCAACCCACTGGTTGTCCATGAAGCTTTCGACCTGAGCTTCAAATGGCTTCGCTTCACTGTCGATGTCGATGTTGACGCCATATGAGTTCTTACGCTCAGGGAAAATGTCGGCAGGTAATGGGATCTTGTCGTTGTGTAGCGTGTCAAAACCCGTCAACACATCCACAGGGTGATGAGTCAACTCGTAAATTGGACAACGCGCATCAACTAGACGGTGTACAAACGAGCTGTTCGCACCATTTTCAAGCAGACGACGAACCAAGTACGGAAGCAGATCAGCATGGCTACCGACAGGAGCATAAATACGTACTGGCTGACCGTACATTTTCATAACATGGTTATACAGTGAATCACCCATACCATGCAGGCGCTGGAACTCGTATTCTTTGTGCTCCGCCATGACAGCAATTGCCGTAACCGTGTGAGCATTGTGGCTTGCAAATTGTGGGTAGATATTACCGCGAACACCTTCGCTAAGTAGGAAACGAGCACAAGCTAGGTATGCAACGTCCGTCGCTTCTTTGCGAGTGTATACTGGGTAATTTGCATAACCCGCTTGTTGAGACCACTTGATTTCGCTGTCCCAGTACGCGCCTTTAACCAAACGCAGAGGAATAACGTCACCTTGCTCTTTTGCGAGTGCATTTAGCCACACCAAGACTGGTAGCGCACGTTTTGAGTAAGCTTGAATAACTAAACCAAACTTGCCCCAACCTTTCACAAGATCGCTACGGTACACTTTCTCAAATAGCTTCAGAGAAAGCTCAAGGCGATCCGCCTCTTCTGCATCGATTGTGATTGCAACGTCGACTTCAATAGCACGTTTTAGTAGTTGCATTAGTGAGTCATACAACTCTGTCATTACACGTTCTTCATTTGCGACTTCGTAGCGCGGGTGTAATGCAGAAAGCTTGATGGAAATCGAAGGCGCTGGACTGGTGTCATTGCCGTAAGTTTCTCGACCTACCGCTTCGATCGCCATTAGGTAATCTTTGAAGTACTTGTTCGCGTCCGCTGTAGTTAACGCCGCCTCACCTAACATATCAAATGAGTAGGTGAAACCTCTGTCGCGCATCGGACGACCGTTCTTTTGCGCTTCTTCAATCGTACGACCACGAACAAACTGGTGACCCATGATCTTCATTGCCTGATACATGGCTTTACGAATCACGGGCTCAGAGAATTTATTTACCAGACGGTTTACAGCCTGACCTGGGCTCTGGGTGCCTTGCTCACCAAGACCAACCACTTTACCTGTTAGCATGAGGCCCCATGTTGATGCGTTAACAAACACAGAGTCAGAGTTCTTCAGGTGAGATTTCCAGTCTGCGACACTCAACTTATCTTTAATCAAAGAATCTGCTGTCGCGGCATCTGGGATGCGCATTAATGCTTCTGCAAGACACATCAGCAAGATACCTTCTTGAGTATCTAAGCTGTATTCCAGCAATAAAGCATCAATCATCTGGATTGACTTCTTATCGGCACGAATGGCTTCGATAAGGTGGGTCGTTTGGGTAGTGATCGCCGATTTTTCATCCTCTGTCGGCGTCGCTAGTGGCAATAGTTGCTCTAGCCATTGAGACTCGTCCACCATATATAATGGCGAGATCAGTGACCACAACTTATCAAGCGGCTGCCCGATAAATTCCGGTGTCAACACGTTCGTAGCTGTAAACATGTGTGTTCCTCAATCTCACTCCTCGAAAACCGCTTCGAGGATTGTCAATGGCTGGCAGTGTATTTTGAGGCCGATAAGAATACTTGTCAAAAACTACGACATTTTTGCCAAAAACTCGCTTTTATAACAAAACATCCACATAGTCACATTCAAATAGGTAATATTTTGTGTTGTAAATTTTAATTTTTTCATTGCATTCACAACAAAATATCAAGAATATCAATAAGATTTTTGTGAAGAGCTCGTTCTAAGGGAAAATGTAGGATCAAGTGGCATATCAACCACTGCAAAGAACAGAGAATTTAAAAAAACGAGAGATAGGTCACGTGAATAAAACATAAAAAAACCATGCATAGTGCATGGCTTTATTCTGATTGATGATTATTTGACCTAAAAAAACGCGTTGTTATCCAACTTGTTTTTTATAACGGGAAGGTGATATTCCCTGTAAGCGAGTAAAAGTATGAGTAAAAGTACTCTGGCTTGAGAAGCCAGTAAACTCGGCAATTTGCCCTAAAGAAAGGTGCCCTTGCTCGATTAATTCACGAGCCATGTCGATACGCTTTCCAAGAACATATTGATGAGGTGTAATCCCCATCTGCTCTTTAAACAAGCAATGGAACTGACTTTCCCCAAGAAACACTCGCCCGGCCAATTGAGCCACACTAATCTTATGACTCAGGTGCTGCTCAATGTAACGATCAATCGCCTCCAAATCAAAGCGCGACTCTTTTCGACTGGTCTCAAATGCCGAGATATGGCGCTGCATTAATGCAATCACAGTGTCGTTACACGCACGACTTAACAGCAGGTCATCCGGATGGTTTCGCATTTCCTGAACCAACATCTGTATCAACTTCTGAATTTGACTATCTAACTGGAAGTAGACATGATCTCTCTCCAGGTTATTGATTTTTTGAAGCATTTCAGGATCATCATTTGTCGGTTTGGGCATATTCAGCACCAAAATATCCGATTGATTGATGACGCCACCGAAAGCATGATCAGAGCATGCGGTGACCACACAACCTTGACCAGGGCCGACAAGATTACCTCGCCCGCGCACTTCAAATTCGGCTTGCCCTTTTAAACCAATCACGATCTGCGTATAAGAATGATCGTGGCAATCCATATAAGACGGAAGTGTGATCAGCTCCGCCGGCTTCGGCAGCATAATCTCTTGATATGAAAGGATTTTTTGGTTATCTGAGTCATTCATTTTAAACAGTCGTCTTTACACGGTCAGCCTACGTCTTCGCATCATATACCTTCTTTGTTGGGTTGCAACTTTTACCCAACTCAATCGACAAGATCAAATCAGCATGATCAAGTTCATTTACATGATCATAGTTCCGGAACGATGATCATGCGAGATTAATTTACGGTCAGTGAGCAACCAATTTTATTAACAAAAACGGATAGATAGGCAACACCTTACTTATACATAATCAATCAATGTAAAGATCCTTATTACCGAACAATCCGTTATTTTGTAAAACACCGTGCTCCATATTAGATAAGTCGTCCCTGAAACGGATCGAAACCCACGCTTAAACTCAACATAGAGGGATTTCCCCCCTTACTAATATGCCTCTGATTCAATACATTAGTTATCGAGCTTTAAGATGCATACGATCTAAGGCTCTCGGTATCTCATTGATACCTCTAACTTACTTAGCAGACCCTCGCTAGGTAATTTAGAACCTCTTCTACACGTCGACAAGATTATATCTTGTGTTGCCAGCCCGTCTTCAGGCTGGCTTTTTTTTCGCTTCTCAACAATGAAAACAATGGCATAAGCTGATATCATAGCGTTTGTCTCACTGTCCCTCTCATATGCTTAGGTGCTGCTCTTTCGCTCACAAGTGATATGAACGTCAACCACATTACAACTGAGTTGTAGGAAGCATGATCAATGACGATACGAGTTGTAAGCCGAACATTGGCGGACATCCGTGAGCGCACATATCTGTAATGAAACAGACCATTTTCCCAATTAAACTCTTCGTTCCATTTCGTCGTTGTCTATGACTACCTGACGAAAACATCGAACACCATGAATTTAATTGGATTGAGCGCCAATCAACGAACGTGTTCTAGCAACGTAACTGCCTACTTGGCAACATCAATACGAGCCATGTAACACGGACGTCTCTGTATTGGTAAAAGCAGTATGTAGTGAGTCCTTTTGTGAATATTTCAGTCGATACCATAGAACAATCCCTCCTTAAACAGCTACCAGGTTGTTGGGGATGCAAAGATAAAGATTCGGTATTCCTATACGTAAACCAGGAATACGCAGAACTGTTAGGGCACACGTCGCCCGAGGAGTGCTTGGGTAAAACTGATTTTGATATGGCCAGCCCAACCACTGAATGCGCGCAAGAATTTCAACGCCAAGATAAACACGTTCTCGAAACTGGCGAGTCACTAAAAATTCTGGATATCCACCCTTATCCAGATGGCCGCTGGCGAGCACATATATTTACTAAAACACCGTGGCGAGATGACAAAGGCGACATCGTAGGCACCATTTTCTACGGAAGGGAACTCACCGACACCGCCGTGATTGAAGTCGGGTATTGGGTTTGTCGTGCAATCAGTACCAACCCAAATCAACAATCCATCTTTCGTTTTTCTGACTTACAACCAAAACCAGAGAAGCTCACATGCCGCGAGCAAGAAACGCTTTTCCTCTTGCTCTATGGCAAAAAGCCTCAATTTATCTCTCAGGTCATGGGCATATCAACAAAAACCGTTGAAGGTCACGTCGCACGCTTACGTAATAAGTTTGCAGCGAACAGCAAGAACGAGCTAATAGATAAAGCAATGGAAGCAGGCTACGGCTCTGTTGTACCCAAAACCCTGCTTAAGCATCAATTATCGGTTGTGTTGAATGGAGAGCGATAATTCACATCGCTTCCACCTACAAAAACACCGCCCCAATTCGGCGGTGTTTGTTTATTCATGAGGGACCATAAGCCTATGGCGCTAAACGATCAATGTCCCAACTTCCATCATGCTGGGAGAAAAGAAAACGATCGTGAAGGCGATGTTCGCCACCTTGCCAAAATTCGATGCTCTTTGGTTTTACGCGAAAGCCACCCCAAAAGGTTGGTACTGGTATTTCACCCTTAGCAAACTTCTGTTTTAGCTCTAAAAACTTACCTTCCAACACACCTCTGGCAGAAATACGACTACTTTGTTTGCTCGCAATTGCGGCCAACTGGCTCTCTTTAGGACGAGAAGTAAAGTATTTCATATTCTCTACGGCGGTAAGCTTTTCAGCCACACCAGTAATATGAACTTGGCGCTCTAACGGGTGCCAAGGGAAGTGCAAACTAATATTGCTGTTATGCTCTAGCTGCTGGGCCTTGCGACTGCCTAGGTTGGTGTAAAACACAAAACCATCTTTGTCGACGTTTTTCAATAGAACAATGCGTTGAAACGGCATGCCATTTTCATCAACCGTTGCAACTGTCATCGCAGTCGGGTCCGTTAAACCCGCTTCAACTGCTTGCTCTAGCCACAGATTAAATTGATCAATAGGATCAGCTTTCAATTCTTTACGACGCAGCCCACCTTTGGTGTACTCACGACGAATATCAGCAAGTTCCATCTTTACTCCTTCACTCGTTTTTGTCGATTGTGCTCCCGATACTGAGGAAATACAAGGACATCATTGTGCTTGTTATCGTTGCCGCTCACAGCATCACAGTGCGTCATTTGATACCATGACACAAAAAACCAGTGAGCCGATCGTGAACTTACTCAACCCCAAAGCCCTACGTCATTTTTTACTGCTACTGTGTGCCGTTGGCATTTCAGGGCTTGCGCTTACTCATCATTACGCAACTCAATACCAACATGATCAATGGCAACAAAAGCTAGAGAGACAAGCCGCGCAAGTGTCACAAGAAGTGGACTACGAACTGGCAAAGTTTGAACAGATACCAAACCTATTAAGTCACGACCCAAGACTACTCAAAGCAGTAGAGCGCGGAACGCCCTCTCAAGAGCTCAACCTACTGTTATCAGATTGGTTGAAGCAAAGTTTGGCCGATACGATTTACGTTCATGACCGCACCGGGTTAGTCATTGCCTCAAGTAACTTTCAGCAAGAAGATACGTTTGTCGGCTCTAGCTTTAGCTATCGCCCCTATTTTAAAAATGCGCGACGCGGTGAGCCCGCTCAATACGTTGGATTAGGCGTACGCTCGAATAAACGTGGGTACTTCTTCTCATCTCCGCTGTGGGTAAATGAGGAAGTCGTTGGCGTGATCACAGTAAAAGTGAATTTGGAGCAATTAGAACAGCGCCTTTCGCAAACCACGACTGACGTACTCATTACAGATAAACACAATGTCGTGTTTATGAGCAATTTACCAGACTGGCGCTATCGTGCACTTTTCCCACTGTCATCGAGTGCAATAAATGAACTTACCGAAACGCGTCAATATGGCGATACCTTACCCGAATATTTTGGTGAGTTAACGGCACACAGTGGTGTCACGGAGTTTGATGACAATCAATTGCTTCTATCACCGAATTACCTCGCATACGCAACACACTTATTGGATAAAGGGTTTCGCGTCGTTGCCTTAATTAACCACAACAGCGTTCTTGCCGCCGTTTTACAGGCCGATATCGTCTTCCTGATCTTATATGCGCTCATTGCTCTAATTGCGTTAGCGTGGTTCCAAACCCTAGTTAACAAAGCGCGCCTTGCTCATCTCAATGTGAGCCTAGAAGAAAAAGTAGTGCAACGGACACTAGTTCTGAGTGAAGCCAACCAAAAGCTACAACAGACCATCCGCCAATATGAACAAAGCCAACAAGAGCTTAAACAAACACAACAAGAGCTGACGCAAGCCGCGAAATTGGCACTGTTGGGCGAGCTATCAGCCAGTATTAATCATGAGATAAATCAGCCACTTTCCGCACTAAGAACCTATACCGAAAACTCGCAGCGTTTGTTGGCAATGGAAAAATACCCAATGGTCGCTGACAATTTGGGCAAAATGCTGACACTCAATGACACCATTTCGGAAGTCATTGCCCGCTTAAAAGTCTTTACTCGGAAAGCCACGCACGATTCACACAATGAAATCTCAGTACTGCACGACGCGGTACATACTGCCACCAGCATTTTGAGCAACAAGCTTATTAAGCAAGGAGTAACACTAAAAGTTCCGGCCATCGACTATGATGTGAAGCTGGCCATTCACAGCGTTGAATTAGAACAAGTGCTGATCAATCTCTTCCACAACGCGGCACAAGCGATGGAAAACCACTGTATCGATCCGCAAATATCCATTGCTGTTCAGTGTCATGATGACAGTTGCGACATTCTTGTTTCCGATAACGGACCAGGGATGTCAGACGAAGCCCTAGCAAAAGTGTTCGACCCATTTTTTACGACTAAGCCGGAGGGTCTTGGATTAGGTTTAACAATCTCCAAGCGGATTATAGAGAGCTATCACGGCTCCCTCTGTGCCTATAAACATCAGAACACAGAACAACAAGCAGGAGGGATGACCTTTATCGTGACGCTACCAATAGTCAATCAGAATAAACGTACCCCAGAAGTGGAAAACGACCATGAATAACCCAGTTTTCTTTGTTGATGACGAACCACACATTCGTGATGCCGTGTCTCAAGCCCTGCTGATTGAAGGGATAGACGTCACCTGCTTACCAAACGCAGTAGAAGCCTTACGCGTAATCGACTCAAATACGCCTGCGATTATCATTACCGATATCCATATGCCCGTGATGGATGGCTTGGAATTTATGCGAACTTTGCGAAGCAAAAACGATCACTTTCAATTCATCGTACTTACTGGACATGGAGATGTGAAAACCGCGGTAGATGCGATGAAAAGCGGCGCGTACGACTTTCTAGAAAAACCGTTTTCAACGGAACAGCTCATGAAATCGCTCAACAATGCCAGCGATAAACTGAACTTGTTGCAAGAAAACATCTGGCTTAAGAAAGAGCTCGACATGCAAACTCATGTTGGTCCGAAAATGATTGGTCACAGTAAGGCCATGGTTAGTATTCGTCGCGCCTTGATCAGTGCGCCTACAAGCCAGCCGCTCATTTTTGTAGGTCAAGATGGTACAGGTCGCCGGCTCGCCGCACAATTTGCCCACGACATACATGCAACACCGGATAGTGAGCTAATCGCCGCTTCTGGTGAAGACCTCTATGAGCTTTCATTAGAAGCGCTCGACAAAGCCATACACCGCTTAAGTGAAGGAAAACGCCACTGCAGTTTGTACTTACATAGCGCAGAGCATGTATCATTTGAGCAATGGGAATACTTGTTCAAGCACCCAAAACTTGAACGTGTTTTTGGCGCGACCACCCAAGCCGAGCCACCTCTAAAATCCCTGGCGACTCTAATTCACTTACCGACGCTCGATGAAAGAAAGGAAGATATAGGGCCTTTATACAAGCATTTTGTGCGCCACACAGCGAGTCGATATCAGTTACAGCCGCCACATATCAGCCTAGAAGAGGTCAAACACCTCACCAGTCTCGAATGGCCAGAAAACGTTAAGCAGCTACGCCAATTTGCTGAACTTCGTGCCCTCAAGCCAGATACTTTTAGAATGGAAGATTGGAACAGTGAGAAAAGTCTTGAAATTCAGAGTATGACTCAGCGCACAGAATACTTTGAATATTGCTTGTTATTCGATGCATTGCAAAGACATCGCGGCAGACTCAAAGAGGTTCAACTAGAATTACAGGTATCACGCAAAACCTTGTACGACAAACTAAAAAAACATCAGTTGGATAAAGCCAAGTTCAAGGCGTAATAGCTATACTCCGGCGCTAATTATGCTTTTGTTTGATTTAGAAAGTGTAAGAAAGCTCATTTGAAGAGAGAATAACCCTCTTCTCATATTTTATTAGCCGAGCATGCTGACATGATCGGTTAATAATAATAAGATCAAAAAGATAATCCGTAATTATATAAGCAGGGACTGTGATGAGCCGAGATAACTACAACAAACTCAACGATGAAGAGTTGGATTTTGTTGATGACAAAACTGCAGCATTGCTCCTCAATACCCCCAACAGCGCGCGTTTTATGCTCTGGGTTATGGTGCTATTTTTCATTGCAGCAATAGGTTGGGCATCTTGGGCTGAAATCGACAAAGTCACGGTTGGTCAAGGTAAAGTGATTCCCTCCTCACAGATACAAGTAGTCCAAAACTTAGAAGGTGGCTTAGTCAAAGAAATCTTGGTCAAAGAAGGTCAGTTGGTTGAAAAAGGCCAACAGTTACTGCTTATCGACGACACCCGCTTTCGCTCAGATTTTCGTGAACGTGAGCAACAAGTTGCCAACCTTACCGCATCTGTGCTGCAACTATCCGCTTCTATTAACAGTGTTGCCGTTAATCGTGATTTTGAAACGGAAAACTGGCGTCAAAGTGTACTACTTGATTACGGTAAACTGACCTTCCCACCAACCTTGGAAGAGACTCGACCTCAACTCACACAGCGTCAAAAAGCAGAATATCGCGAAGATCTAGATAATTTACGCAACCAACTTTCTGTTATTGACCAACAAGTGCAGCAAAAGCAGCAGGACTTGGTAGAGATCCAAGCACGAGTAAGGAACTTGCGTCAAAGCTACCAATACGCGAAAAAAGAACTCGATATCACCAAACCTTTGGCAGACGAGGGCGTTGTTCCTCGTATTGAACTGCTCAAATTACAGCGCCAAGTCAACGATACCCGTCGTGAAATGACGTCCAGTGAGCTCAAGATTCCCGTATTGCAATCAGCGATTCGAGAATCCATGCTCAACCGTATTGATGTTGCACTCAAATTCCGCTCTGAACAGCAAGAGAAACTCAACAGCGCCCAAGACCAGTTATCTGCCTTGGTTGAATCAGCGGTGGGCTTGGAAGATAGAGTAAACCGAACGGTTGTGAATTCGCCAGTAACAGGCAAAATCAAAACACTGAACATCAATACTGTCGGTGGTGTTATCCAACCTGGTATGGATATCGTCGAGATCGTACCAACAGAAGACACACTATTGGTAGAGGCGAAAATTGCGCCAAAAGACATCGCATTTTTACGCCCAGATCTTCATGCTATCGTGAAATTTACAGCTTACGACTTCACAAAGTACGGCGGTTTAGAGGGAGAGTTGGAACATATCAGCGCGGATACCACTCAAGATGAAGAAGGCAACAGCTTCTACATTGTTCGTGTACGCACCGAAAAAACAAACTTTGGTCAAGATGCAGATTTACCAATCATTCCAGGAATGACAGCATCGGTCGATATCATCACAGGGAAGCGAACCGTTTTGGAATATCTACTTAAACCGATTTTAAGTGCCAAAACGAACGCCTTGAAGGAGTAAACCACATTAAGGTACTCGCGATAGGGAGTATTGAGCGATAAGTGATTAAATAAAAAGCACTTATTTCTCACTGACGAACTCTCTAGAAGAGTATACTTGTGATACGAGTCGAATATGCGATCCAATTTGCAGCGTAAAGTTACATTATTAATCAGCTTAAGTTGTTTGTCGTTCCAACTTGGTGCGCTGAACAGTAAAGAACAACGATGGGTCAATACGGTCACAGCGGTGTACGGCGAACGTGCGGGATTGCGCGTAAATACATGGCGAAAGAACCTCGACTTATTTAAACAATTAGAGACTCATGAACAGCTCGCTGGCGTTAACGACTTTTTTAATCAGCTGTATTTCGTTGACGACATAAAACTGTGGGGAAAGACAGATTATTGGGCTACGCCACTCGAATTTTTAGGGAGTAACGCAGGAGACTGTGAAGATTTCACTATTGCTAAGTACTTCTCTTTACTCGAGCTAGGAATACCAGATTCAAAGATGCGGTTAATATACGTAAAAGCCATCGAACTGAATCAGTTTCACATGGTATTAGCTTACTACCCTACCCCAAGTTCTGAGCCGCTCATTCTCGATAATATCAATCCTGACATTGTCCGAGCCTCTAAGCGTAGCGACTTGCTACCGATATACAGTTTTAATGGTACAAACCTGTGGTTGATGAAGTCATCTGCTAGCACTGGAGAGCTGGCAGGGAAAGCATCACGGTTGAGCCTTTGGAATGACTTACGCTCGCGCGAACGTAAGTTGCAGTTAAATAAACCTAAAATTAACTATGACGAGTGAGAAACATGACCCTATATAAGAAGCTTGTGGTGGGGATGGTTACGGTCTTTATACTCTTGTTGGCATCAGTATTCGTAATCCAATTCAACACGACTCGAGACAGCTTGGAGCAACAGCAACGTTCAGAGGTCAACAACACTATTAACACCGTAGGTTTGGCATTGGCTCCTTACCTAAAGGACAAAGATAAAGTCGCGGTTGAGTCCGTGATTAATGCTCTATTTGACGGCAGCACCTACTCAGTTGTTCGTCTTACAGCATTAGATTCTGACTACCAGATCGTGCGTACTTACCCAGTTAAACCAAGTACGGTGCCACAATGGTTTATCGACATGAATCTATTTAAAGCGATTCACGATAAGCGTGTTGTGACCAGTGGTTGGATGCAGCTCGCCGAAGTAGAAATCATTAGCCACCCAGGCGCAGCTTACGAGCAGCTCTGGCAAGGTTTTATTGGCTTGCTGTCTGTATTCAGTGTCATTTTTCTGGCTGGTTTAGTGGCAATTTCATACATCCTACGTCGCTCGCTAAAACCATTAACGGCCATCGTGAATAAAATGCATGAAATCGCGAATAACCAATTTGGTGAACCGCTTGCTCGTCCAAGAACCAAAGATCTTATCGCGGTGGTAGATGGCATTAACATGATGTCTGCTCAAATCGAGCTATCATTCAAAGAGCAAGCCAAAGAGGCGCAACGTCTGCGTGCTCAGGCTTACCTCGATCCTATATCTAAATTGGGTAACCGCTCATTCTACATCAACCAAATCGACCAATGGCTTGCAGAGCAAACGCAAGGGGGTATCGCGCTACTCCATGCTGAATACATTGGGGACATTTACGAGACCAAAGATTACCAACGCGCAGATGCCCACGTTAAAGAACTGTCTCAACGTTTGAAAAACACCATTGATGTACCGGGAGCCACTATTGCTCGCTTGTCTAGTGATGAGTTCGGCTTGCTTTTCCCTCATATGGATGAGAGCGAGTTACGCATTTTATCGGACAGCATCGTCAATTGTGTGAACGGCCTAAATACTGACCCAACAGGCTTAGCAAAACCTAAAGCGTCACTAGGGGTTGCACACAGCAAAGATCAGAAAACGCGCTCTGAAATCCTCTCGATGGTGGACAACGCACTATCGAAAGCCAAAGCGCAACCAGACAAGCCATACGGCTTCATTGGCAGTGATACACCTTCTAGTTTGATGGGTAAACAGCAATGGAAAGCGTTGGTTGAAGAAGCCATTCATAGTGATTGGGTTAAATTCCGTTTCCAAGCTGCGAAAAACACATGGGGTAAAGTATTCCACAACGAAGTATTTTCAAGCATCGAAAAAGATGGTGAAACGTATCGTGCGAATCAGTACCTATTCGCACTAGAACAGTTAGACGCCACCAACATCTTTGACCAGTATGTCATTGAATCAATGATTAAGATGCTAGAAAATGGTGAACTTAATGACCCAGTCGCGATTAACATCGCGCAAAGCAGCTTGTCTCAACCATCGTTTATTCGCTGGACAACTAGCATGCTGGAAAAACACGCCAAAGTGGCCTCTAAGCTACACTTTGAAATTCCAGAGGAATGCTTTATCGATCAGCCTCACCACACAGCACTGTTATGTAATGCCATTCGCCAATCAGGTGCTGAGTTCGGCGTAGATAACTACGGACGTAACTTCCAATCTTTGGAATACATCCAAGAGTTCCGCCCGAACTATGTGAAGCTCGATTACCTATTCACACACAACTTGCACGACGAAAAACAGAAATTCACGCTAACGTCGATCTCTCGTACTGCCCACAACCTTGGTATTACGACTATCGCATCGCGTATCGAAACTCAAATCCAGTTGGATTTCCTCACTGAACACTTTGTTGAGGTATTCCAAGGATTCATCGTCGACAAGGAATAAAAAGGTTTATCAACGATGAAAGACCCTTTACTGAATTCGCTCATCTACGTTAGCCGTTACTATGGGTTAGCTAACTCGCCAGAAGCGCTAGTCAACGGACTACCGCTATCTGACGGTAAACTGACCCCATTTTTGCTACCAAGAGCAGCGGAAAGGGCCGGATTGGTTGCCAAGGAAAACCGCGCAGAGCTGGAGAGCATCTCCAGCCTAATTCTGCCGGCAATCTTAGTTCTTAAAGGCGGTGACTCTTGCGTTCTCAACAGCATCAATATGGAGAAACGCGAGGCCGAAGTCACCACCCTAGAAAGTGGAATGGTGCCGATCTCTATTCCATTAGAAGACCTACTTGAGCAATACACTAGTCGGTACTTTTTAGTTAAAAAGCAATTCCGTTTCGATGAGCGCTCTCCCGAAGTGCTCAAAACCAACGAAGGCCACTGGTTCTGGTCCACCTTGTGGCAGTCAAAACGCATCTACCGTGATGTTTTAATCGCATCACTTCTCATCAACCTCTTTGCGGTTGCCGCTCCGCTATTCACTCGCTTGGTGTACGACAAAGTGGTTCCGAATCTTGCGTTTGAAACCCTATGGGTACTAGCAAGTGGCATCTTTGTCGTGTTCCTGTTCGACTTCATTCTCAAGTCGCTGAGAAATTACTTCATTGATGTGGCGGGCAAGAAGTCTGACATTCTGATTTCATCCAAACTGTTCAGCAAAGTGATGGGGATTAGAATGGAATCGAAGCCGCCTTCGGTCGGTGCCTTCGCTCGCCATTTACAAGAATTCGAATCTATTCGAGAGTTTTTTACTTCAGCGACCGTCAGTGCTCTCATTGATTTGCCTTTTGCCATTCTGTTCTTAGTGATTATATGGCTAATGGCTGGCGATCTTGTGTATGTACCGATGGTGGGCGTGGTCATTTTGATTATTCACTCGCTACTGATACAAGGGCCGCTGCGCCGCTCCATTGAGGAGGGTTCACGCCTAGCCTCGCAAAAATATGCCAATTTGATAGAGAGCTTGGCTGGGTTAGAAACCGTAAAAATGCTCAGTGCGCAAAGCCAATTCCAATACCGCTGGGAAGAGGCAGTTGCGCACATGGCGAACTGGAATATAAAAAGCCGACGAATTACGGATAGCATTCAAAACGCGGCGGGTTTTGTGCAGCAAAGTAGTAACGTAGGGATGATCATCCTAGGCGTTTACTTGATTGCAGAAGGCGACTTAACCATGGGTGGTTTGATTGCCGCAACCATGCTTAGCGGCCGCGCGATTGGTCCTTTGGTTCAGTTATCCTTACTCTCTACGCGCTACAACCAAGCGAAGTCTTCTATGACAATTATCAATCAAGTCATGGAGATGCCGGATGAACAAGAAGAAGGTAAGCGTTACATTCACCGCCCAATAGTACAAGGCAAAATTGAACTTGAACGCGTGACCTTCCACTACCCAGATTCACCGGTGGCGTCGATTCGAGATTTGAGCTTGACCATTAACCCAGGCGAAAAAGTAGCGATCATAGGTCGTATCGGTTCGGGCAAAACCACGTTAGAACGTCTCATCATGGGCTTGTATCAGCCGACGGAAGGTCATGTTCGCATTGATGATACCGACATCGCACAGCTGCATCATGTCGACATTCGCCGTAATATCGGTTGTGTGCCGCAAGATTCGAATCTGTTCTTTGGTTCTATCCGCGACAACATTACGCTAGGTCGCCCATTAACCGATGACCGTGACGTACTAGACGCCGCGAATCGTGCCGGTGTTACTGCGTTTACGCAATCTGACCCAGCGGGCTTAGAACGCCAAGTTGGTGAAGGTGGTGCAATGCTTTCGGGGGGTCAACGTCAAGCAGTCACGATCGCTCGTGCATTTTTGGGTCGTCCTCCTGTTCTACTCATGGATGAACCAACCAGTGCGATGGATAATCGCTCAGAGATGCACATTAAACATCAATTAGCACAGTTGAAACCTAGTGAAACGCTGATTCTGATTACGCACAAAACGTCTATGCTCGACATCGTTGATCGCGTAATTGTGATGGAGAAAGGCAGCATCATCGCAGATGGCCCTAAAGCGCAAGTGCTGAACGATTTGAAACAAGGCAAAGTGCGTGCGGTTAGCTAGCCTGAATTCACATTGATAAAAGACAAAGGCCCCGTTTAACTTGTGTTTAACGGGGCTTATTTTATTGGGAGCCCGAGATAATTAAGTTCTTCAAGCGCGACCCAAACGAGTACAAGGCCAACAATCACGAATAAAATCATAATCGCCTTTTCATCTTCTTCCATTTTTCAACGCCCTAAAAGCTATTTCAATTAATACACCTTAGGTTATCAGGACAAAAGTCATATTCAGCTCGTTTATGAGGAACTGGCATCATAGAATGTCGGATATGGGATACAGCTCAAAGATTGCTCTCTTCAAAATCACGTCAGCTTTGATTGAATATAAGTAATGAAGCCAAAGAGTTCGTAATTCTCACTAAGTCTTTGATTAACTTATACAGTACTCTGTGGTACCTCAACACAGAGACAAATGGTGTAAAGAAAAATTGTGATTACTTACAGCAAAAAATCAGCTATAAAAGCCGCTTTCTAGATATCGTCGAGATGAAGAAATGAATGATTGGATCCAATTAGAGCAAGTGAGCCAGTATTTCACTACGGGCTCCCTCGGTTACAAACTATTGATGGGCATTTTTGTCCTGATCGCGTATCGCATCCTGAAGAGGATTGTAAATAGAGCCATCCTAAATTTGGCAACAACGAAAGGTGTAAAAAAGGCTCGTTTGAGTTTTATTCAGCGCTGTTTCAATGTCGCGCTGCTATTTTTGACCGCCTCTATTTTTGCCATTATCACAGGTATTGGCTATGGCGATGTGTCTTTGTTCCTATCGTCCATTTTTGCCGTATTAGGTGTGGCGTTTATTGCGCAGTGGTCAATTCTGAGCAACATCACAGCCAGCTTTTTGATCTTTTTTGTCTTCCCGTACCGAGTGGGTGACCGAATTAAAGTCGTAGACAAAGATGAAGACATCTGCGGTGAGATTCAAGAAATCAGCATGTTTCACGTGTTAATTAAGCACGACAACGGTAACTTGATCACTTACCCAAACAACCAGATTTTGCAAAAAGCAGTGCTAAAGCTGGCAAAAAACAAGCCAGAGCCAAGTAAAGCAAAATCTCGGATTTATACTCGCAGAAAGAAATAACCCACTAAAAAGCCGATGTATCTACATCGGCTTTTTAGTATCACTTGGTGGTCACAAATAACCCAAAGTTAATGGCGAAAAACAGTGAAGAGACAAACGTATAAGCTGAAGGTCACCACTGTATTCTTTCATGATAAAAACATGACACATCGCCGAAACCAAAAGCGCCACTTTAACCAAAGGAAGCTTCTTATTTACGAACCTTAAATAAATACAAAAAATAGAGATGGTGCAAGCAAAGAAAAAATCGTCACTAGTTCCATCTTCCTTAAAATACAAGGACATGGTTTTAGTTAAGCTTATATTTTTAGCTTCATTATGAGCCACCCACTAATATTTAGCGAGATAAGGGCATAAAAGAGGTAAAAAACAAGACTGACCGAAACAAAAAGTAGTGCATGCACTTTTTCTTCTAAGCTCTCTGGATGAACATTCATATCCACATCAAACACCCCCGCTATAAAGTGTGCAAATACCGTGGAAGAGGCTGTAGAAAGGCCTCCTACCATAATGATAATAATCCCTCGCCTTAAGAAACGATGAAATGTACTTTTCCCGCCTTGGATCAGGTCTGAGTTTACATATTTTAATCTATTTTTCCGCCTATTAATCATCACTAGCATCGGTACCTTTATCATTGTTTCCAAGAGAGTTTTCTACATCTTTAAGATCTTCCTTTAACGCTTTTATACACGACATTCATCGTCGTTGCATTCACTGTAGTTATGCCGTCGACTTACCCTATAAGAAAGCTCTTTAGATACCAATTCGTACTTTATCTATCTCAAATCTCTTCTTGACCTCAACTTAGCTTGAGGTTTTAGCCTTAGTCGCACGATTAAAAATCAACAATGAAAAAAGGAACCATTGTGTCCACAATTGCGATTATTTATTTCTCTAAAACCGACGTTACTGGTCAGCTTGCTCGCGCGATTGCCGCAGGCGTTGAACAACAAGGCATTAAGCAGCAAGATGACTGTGAAATCCTCTCTCACCGAATTGAAGGCAATGAGATTATTGAGGGACGTTTTGTGAACCCTAAACTAATGGATGAACTTGCTGAGTGTGATGCGATTATCTTTGGCTCACCGACCTATATGGGCGGTGTAGCAGCGCAGTTTAAAGCATTTGCAGATGCAAGCAGTGAATCTTGGTATTACCAGAAGTGGGCAAATAAAGTGGCAGCAGGTTTTACTAGCGGAGGAGCGTTGAATGGCGACCAATCTTGCACATTACAATATCTCCAAACGCTCGCTAACCAACACGGCATGATGTGGGTCGGGTTGGATAAGATCAGCAATTCTGGGGAGCAAAACCTGAATCGTTATGGTGTACAAGGCGGTATTGTTGCACAAGGTGATGAAGATGGTCAGTTGCATGCCTCTGATGTTGCAACGGCGGAGTATCTTGGCAAACGAGTCGCTATGCTCGTGAATAAACTCTCCACTCGCTAACAATAAAAAGAAGCCCCGTAAGATACATCTTCGGGGCTTCATATTTATCGCTTGTTTTGAGCGCTACTTCTTGATGTAGAGGTCTTTCGAGTAGATACGACCTTCTACGTTGCTCTTGGCAAAACCGCCAACCGTAGGACGAACCAAACGCGCTTGCATGTAATAATAGATTGGCGCAATGGGCATATCTGCCGCCAGCAACCGTTCAGCTTGGTCGTAAAATCCTTGGCGCGCTTTCTCATCGGTTGCAGCCAATGCACTGTTCATCGCGTTGTCGTACGCTGCATTGCTGTAACGTGCAAAGTTACCCGAAGAACCTGAGCGAAGTAAGCTCAGGAAAGTAGACGCTTCATTGTAATCACCGCACCAGGAAGCACGCATCACATCGAAATTGCCTTGTTTACGCGCCACTAAGTACGACTTCCACTCTTGGTTTTCTAACTCCACGTTTGCACCGAGATTTTTTTGTAGCATCGACGCTATCGCAACCGCGATCGATTTGTTTGCCTCACTGGTGTTGTACAGCAATTTAAAATCGAGCGGCTTGTCTTGGCTGTAACCCGCTTCTTTTAACAACTGACGCGCTTTCTCGTCACGTTGTTGCTGACTCCACTTACTGTATTCAGGGGGCGTCGCATCAAAACCGGCAGTGTACTGATGCGCAAAGGTGTACGCAGGAAGGTTGCCCACTTGCGTGACACCATTCGTAATCACATCACGCATGATGGAGTACGACACCGCTTGACGCACTCGCGCATCATCAAATGGCGGACGAGTGGTATTGAACGCGTAGTAATACGTGCACAGTAATGGCACCACCGTGTAAGCCTGCTTGTAATCTTGTTTAAGCTTCTGCGCCATATGAGTCGGCACATCTGACGTGATATCCAGCTCTCCTGCCGCATAACGATTGATTGACGCGTTTTGGTTTTCAAACGGAATGTAAGTCACTCTGTTTAGATGCGTATCTGCGCTGTCCCAGTAATTTGGACTCTTAACCAGTTCAATGCGCTCATTCACGACCCACTTATCCAATGTGAATGCACCGTTGCTAACAAATTGGTCTGGATCGCTCCACGGCTTGTCGCGCTTTTCCACTGTCGCTTGATGTACTGGCATCATGGACGTGTGCCCAGTCATAGCAACAAAGTACGGCACTTGACTGTCCAACTCAAAACGTAGGGTGTATTTATCCACTGCCTTGATACCGAGATCGTCCAAAGGCTTTTTGCCCTCTGCTACATCGGTGATGTTTTTGATCTTGGTGAGTTTGAGATACCAAACATTTGGAGAAGCGGTTTTCGGATCTACCGCTCGGCGCAGTGAATAGACAAAATCATCCGCCGTCACAGGCTCGCCATTCGACCATTTCGCGTCTTTGCGCAAGTGAAAAGTAAAGGTTTGGTTGTCGTTGGTTTCCCATGATTCTGCCACACCGGGAATAATGTTTCCGTCACGATCTTGAATCACAAGCCCTTCAAATAAGTCACGAATCACATGCATTTCTGGCAGACCTTCGGCTTTCGCTGGGTCAAGCGTCGCCGCCTCTGCGTCATTCGCACGTACTAAATGCTGTTCTGCGGCAAGTTGAATGCCTTTAGGTAAGGTCTCCGCAGCAACTGATGTAGCAAGAAAAGGGGTGAATAAAGAGGAAATCAGCAACGCCGTTGAATGTTTTTTAAAATCCATATCGTTTTTCGTTCTCCTAACGCGTCTTGTGAAGCAAGTGCCACAATTAACATTTCAACCGTTGACGAGTTTAAACGGTTCAGTTTAGCTAGGTGTAATTAGCTTAGATATTGATACTACTTCATCAATCAGGAGATTACGGTGAGTCTAATTCCAAGAACGGAAAGAGCGGCATTTTTAATTCGGCCAACATCATACGGTCAATCCGTGCTTGGTGCGCCATTACTGTATTTTCCGGCTCAAGTCGAAAGTGCTTCGCGAGGTTTGATTTTGGCAGGCACTCACGGGGATGAGACAGCCTCGATTGCAGGTTTGTCCTGCGCGCTAAGAAGCTTGCCTGCTGAAAACTTACGACATGATGTGATTCTGTCAATGAATCCTGACGGCAACCAACTAGGCACACGCGCAAATGCAAACCAAGTGGATCTCAATCGCGCTTTTCCAACCCAAAATTGGACTGAGCATGGCACAGTGTATCGATGGAGCTCTCACACACCCATTCGAGACGTAAAGGTGAAAACAGGCTCTAAAAACCAGCTAGAGCCAGAAGTTGGCGCATTAATTAACTTGATTGAACTGCGCAGGCCAAAGTTTGTGGTGTCGTTTCATGAACCGCTTGCGTTTGTGGATGATCCCAAACATTCCAACCTCGCCAAATGGCTCGGCGAGCAGTTTCAACTGCCAATCGTTGACGATGTCGACTACGAAACACCCGGCTCATTCGGCACTTGGTGTAGTGAACGTGATTTACCTTGCATCACGTTGGAATTACCCGCGATTTCTGCCGATCTCACCATTGAAAAACATCTCTCCGCTTTTATTGCTTTGCTGAGGCACGATCCGGATCTCTAGTCCGCTGTTAAACAAGCGATCATGTGAGGATCTGTTTGATGTCGGTACTAATATCGCTGATCAACTGACGGGCACTGTCGTCTCTTTGCTGAACCAAGATGATAAACAGCAAATCGGTGATCACGTTTTGCGCGGTACGCGAAGCAATGGATGAGCTGCGATGTTCCGTTTCATTGGCAATCGTATCAAACGTAATATCGGCAATACCGCGCAAGCGACTTCTTCCAGGCGCAGATAACGCAATCACCTTCGCGCCCTGCTCTTTTGCCGCTTCTGCCGCGACGAGAATTTCTTTGCGCTCACCCGAAAACGAGATTGCGATCTGAACATCTTCTGGAGAGAGCGTGCGGGCAACAGCAATCTGCACGTGGCTGTCTTGTTCAGAAAGCGCCGTAATACCAAGTTTAAGCAGTTTAAAGCTTAAATCCTTCGCGGTCAGTGCAGAGCCCCCAATCCCGACCACTTGCACTCGACGCGCTTCACTCAACCATTTCACCGCTTGGTGACACGCTTCGTAAGACAGCGTATTGGTGGTTTGAAACATAGCGTCGGTTTTCGCTTTCACCAGTTTCTGTGAAATAACCGCAATGGGGTCGTCAGCCAAAATATCACTGTGCAGCGGTGTCGACTGCATCGCATGCTTACGACCAATCTCTTCATTCAGAGCTAACTTAAACTCGCTGTAACCTTTAAAGCCGATACGCTGAGTAAATTTCACAATGCTCGATTGACTCACTTTTACTTGCGCCGCAAGTTCTTGGCTGGTGAGCAGCGCCGCCTTTTCTGCGTTTTCAACAATCCAATCGCCAACCAAACGACCACTTTGCGAAAGCTGAGTACGCCTCGCGACTATCTTATTGATAACTGACACAACAAAAACCTCAAAAATTTTAAATAAATTATTCCAAATCAGAAATAATAGGCGTTTGATTTAACCCCCTGATTATTCTAACCAAGACATTTAATCCCGGACGTAATAGACGTATATTTTCTCTCATTATTCCAAATTTCTCCTGCATAAAGAATAACCTCAAGTGTGATTTTTATCACCAAACCTGAATATTTTATTCCATAAAATCGCCCTCAGATTGAACATTACGAAGAGTGCAAAACATGAAAATTGATTTAAGCAGATTGGTGACAGAAAGCCGTAACCCAGCCAGTGCCGAGATCGATACGCTTTCGACCATCGAGATGCTGCAAGTCATTAATGAAGAGGATCAAAAAGTCCCGCTCGCGTTAAAAGCGGTGCTACCACAAATTGCAGAGACAGTTGACGCAATTACCCAAGCTTTTGTAAATGGTGGCCGTTTAATTTACATGGGAGCTGGTACGTCAGGTCGCTTAGGCATTCTTGATGCAAGCGAGTGTCCTCCTACCTACGGCACGCATCCAGATATGGTGATTGGCTTAATTGCTGGTGGACATCAAGCGATTTTAAAAGCGGTAGAAAACGCAGAAGACAACGCGAAAATGGGTCAAGACGACTTAAAAGCACTTCACCTCACCAAGCATGACGTGGTTGTAGGCATTGCAGCGAGTGGCCGTACACCTTATGTACTAGGTGGTTTGGACTACGCTAAATCCATCGGAGCCACGACCGCATCTATCGCCTGTAATCCAGAATGTGCCATGGCAGAAGCGGCCGACATCGCGATTCTGCCGATAGTTGGCGCAGAGGTTGTCACTGGATCTTCTCGCATGAAAGCCGGCACCGCACAAAAACTGGTGCTAAACATGCTCACGACAGGCGCAATGATTCGTAGCGGTAAGGTATTTGGCAACTTAATGGTGGATGTAGAAGCCACTAACGCCAAGCTCATACAACGCCAAACCAACATTGTTGTGGAAGCAACCGACGCATCAAAAGAAGAAGCAGAGCGAGCATTAAATGCCTGCGGTCGCCACTGCAAAACCGCCATCTTAATGATTTTGGCCGATTTGGATGCCGAACAAGCCAAATCACGCCTCACCGCGCACAACGGCTTTATTCGCGCAGCACTAAATAATCCGAGTTCTGAAGGATAGACCCTATGGCAAAAATAACTTCAAACACAGTATCGCAGTTGCTGTCCGCAGTGGGTGGCAGTAGCAACGTAAGCAAATGTGGTAACTGTATGACGCGTTTGCGTTTATCGCTCGCCAACAATGGCTTGGCTGATCAATCAGTTATCAAGCAAATTCCCGGCGTAATGGGTGTGGTGGAAAGCGATGAGCAGTTTCAGATCATTCTCGGTCCCGGAAAAGCTCAACAAGCGGCTGAGATGATGAATCAATTGATCGACAGCTTAACCTCTGGTGACAGTGAAGAAGCAGATATGCCGCAACAAGATCTTTCTGCCGTCGCGGCCGAGCAGAAAAAACAGATGAAGAGCAAACAAACCAGTGCGGTTCAGCGTTTTTTAAGCAAGTTTGCTACCATCTTTACGCCGTTGATCCCTGGCTTTATTGCCGCTGGTTTGTTGCTAGGTTTTGCGACGTTATTGGAACAGATGTTTGTTCTCGACCAGACACCAAGCCAGTTTACGTTGGATTTGATCGCCTACATGAAAGTCTTTGGTAAGGGTCTGTTTGCTTTCCTAAGTATTCTGATTGGTTACAACGCGCAGCAAGCATTTGGCGGCTCTGGTGTTAATGGTGCCATTCTCGCCTCTTTGTTTGTGCTGGGTTACAACCCAGAGGCGACATCCGGCATTTACTCTGGCATGAACGAGTTTTTCGGTTTTGCGATTGATCCGCGCGGCAACATTATCGGCGTACTTTTAGCAGCGATCATCGGTGCACAAGTCGAGCGTAAGGTTCGTCAATACATGCCAGATGATCTGGACATGATCTTAACGTCCGTTATCACTCTGTTGATCATGGGTGCGGTAACCTTCTTGATCATCATGCCAATCGGCGGCGAGCTGTTTAAAGGGATGTCTTGGTTGTTCCTCAACTTGAACGATAACCCATTAGGCGCTGCAATCTTGGCAGGTTTGTTCTTAATTTCTGTGGTATTTGGCATCCACCAGGGTTTTGTTCCAGTGTACTTCGCATTGATGGAAGCACAGGGCTTTAACTCACTATTCCCTATCCTGGCGATGGCAGGTGGCGGTCAGGTTGGCGCGTCAATGGCGCTGTATTTCAAAGCCAAAAAAGACGCTCTACTGCGCACTCAAGTTAAAGGCGCTATTATTCCGGGTCTTCTAGGCATTGGCGAACCATTGATTTACGGCGTGACATTACCACGTGTAAAACCATTCGTTACCGCTTGTATTGGTGGTGCTGCGGGCGGCTTCTTTATCGGTTTAGTTTCTTACCTTGGCTTACCAGTTGGTCTTAATACGGTGTTTGGCCCATCCGGTATCGTGGCGATTCCTCTCATGACATCTGAAAATGGCATCTTCCCGGGCATGATGGTGTTTGTTGCTGGCCTGCTTATCTCTTACATCGTCGGCTTTCTCGCGACTTACTTCTTTGGCTGCAAAGACGTCGATTTAAGCTAAATCATTCTTCCCCTATAGGAATGGACTAGCTCGCGCCCTTGGCAAACAAGGGCGCACCCTCTCTCTACTTCACGACAATTTTTCTTATTCCGTTACTCGGAAGGGGCTTTGTCGTACCTAAAACAATAGAAATGAAAGGTCGTTAATCATGAAAAAGCACATTTTGACTCTACTTCTCCCAACATTGATGGCATCAAACGCAATGGCAGCGCAGCTGTATCAAGCGGAAGATGGGTCAGTTTTAAATATTTACTCTCGTCTTGGTTTCAATGTCACCAGTAAAAATGATGAGCACGGCGATGCAAATGGCGAGTTTGATGGCCGTATTGGTTTAAACGGTTCACAAACCATCAACGACTACGCGTCGATCATCGGCCAAGCGCAATACCAAGTGGGTGCAGCTGAATACGCAAACCAAGTAAACGACAAACCGTCTCTGACCGCACGTTATGTATGGGCGGGTATTGATGCGAAAGATTATGGTCGTATTACTGGTGGTCGCGTGGCATCTGGATTGATTATGTTTACCGACATTGGTGATGTGTTCGCCTCTTCCGATGTTTCTATGGCGCGCCAAGCGAATAAAGTCGACAAAACCGCGACGCAAGTTTTCCGTCAAGATGGCACGCTGCAATACCAAAACAACCTAGGTAATTTCGATTTTTCTGTCGCGTACATTTTAGGAAACAACACTTCTGAGCTCGACTACGGTTATAACACTGCACTGCGTTATACGCTAGACATGGGAAATTTGGGTACCTTGGCACCAGTGGTGGCGATGCAGAAGAATAAAGGTGATGCACGTGAAAGAAACGACACCGATTACACATTCTGGGGCGCAGGTACGCGTTACTACCTAGGTGATTTGATGTTGGGTGCGTTGTACTCGGAAGATGAACTAGAGGGCTATTACTCACAAACCAGTACCGACAAAGTGATGGAACTAACGGCGGTTTACAGTGTAAATGACAAATGGGTACTGCGTGCTGGTTATCGTTCTTTAGAAAACAGTGATGGTGACGAGCTAGAGCTGAAAGATACAACGCTAGAAGTGCAATACAAACTGACGCCTCGTTCTTCTATCTACACTAACTACGTTGATCGTAACGGCTCGCGTGGCTACAGCAATGGACAAGAAGTCTCGTTTGGCGGTGCGCACGCAGACGAAAGCTACTACCACTTAGGTCTACGTTACGAGCTGTAAGCACGATACTTAATGTAAGTTAGCTGAATCCATGAGCTTCTTCTGTGTCCGGTCAGTAATTATTGCCTTTAATGCTGATTTGAAGAAGCTCCCCTCGCAATATGTTTTCTTCGTTACCTGTTTTAACCAACACGCCTGCATCAGGGAGGCTGGTGACAGTAGCTAACAATTTTCCATCAACAAAGTGCAATGCCGCATAATCGTGAATGCCATAACAAGTGATGCTCGGTTGAGAACGAGCAAAGGCTTGGAAAACCTCGAACTTCTCACCTACATGAGAAAAATGTGCCGCAGCCAAACCGTCAATAAATCCAAGACAACGCATAACTTGGTATGCTTCGGGATCACTGTCTGTCACCGCAAACTCAAACCAACAAATTGCACCTGCGCTCATGCCACAAATGATGATGCCTTGTTCATAACACTGCTTGAGTATTCTATCGATTCCCCATTCGCGCCAAATGGCCAACATCGAACGCGTATTACCGCCACCTACGTAAATGATGTCTTGTTCAAATAGCATTTCTTTCCAACCAGCTTCAAACTTAAACAGCGGAAAATGGGTCACGTTTTCACTAAGCTTCGCATCGTAAAAACGTTCAATCACTTCATCGGCATCTCCCGTGGCTGTAGGTATAAAACAAATGTTTGGATTCTCCTTACCAGACAAAGACAAAATGTATTGATCGAGCGGGCTCGGATTCTCTCCCATCATCCAGCCCCCACCGCCAATCGCAATACAGTGTTTTCGCATTCCTTTGCTTCCTCAATTGTTGCTAAGTTTGTTGTCGCTATTCGCCGACAGAATATATGTTCCTAAAGTGATCAATGAACGCTCGCGTTCTTCTTGGTAAGTGCTCACGTTTTGGGTAAAGCAGATAAAGCGGCAAAATCGCATCCGTTTGCCATTCTGGCAGCAAACTCACGAGTTTTTCTTTTTGTGCAGGGTCGAGTTTAGCCAGTGCAAATTCATCTAACATGGCTACACCACAGCCAGCCAAAGTAGCATCCAACATGGACTGGACAAGATTAAAACTCAGCGTACTTTCTAACTCAATGCTGCACTGCTGTTGAGTTTGCTTATGCGTAAACGTCCACTTGTCTAACACCAAGTCACGACTTTTATAAAGGATGTGCTCTAAGTCACCAAGATCCTCTGGCGTACTTACATTTGGTTTATCAGCTAAATACGAGCGATGAGCGATCGGTTTACAGTGTAAAGTGCGTAGCTGATGGCCGACGTATCCCGCTGGGGGAGTATCGGTAAAGTAGAATGCGATATCAAACCCAGCCTCAATCAAGTCGAGAGGTGTCTCTGTGAAGATCACTTCGACGCTCACTTGTGGATGTTGCAATCGAAACTCGATCAATGTTTGGCTGAGTAACGCAGCTCCGAAAGAAGCGGACGCCGCTATTCTCAATTTTCCCGATACGATCTCGTTTGCCATGACTTGCTCATTGATCTGCTCAGCGCCTTCGAGCAGTTGCTTTACCTGCTGATAAAACCGCAAACCATCGTAGGTCAAATTAAACTGGCGCGTAGTTCGCTGAATAAGCTGCACCGACAATATGTCTTCAAGCTGTTTAAGTTGCCGACTTACATGCGCATTCGAACAATTCAGTCGCTTTGCTGCACCAGCAATACTCCGTTCCTCACACAAAGCGACGTAAAGTGGTACGTAGCTGAGCCATTTTATTTCCATACAGTAATTCTGAATCTCTAAAATCAAACTACTGGAAATAATAGAAAGCCTCTAAACTCTGTACAACCTAAATTTGAAAGGATGAGTTATGAGTGTTTTCGACACGTGGTTAAAAGGTCAAGTCATTAAAGATCACATCACTAATCCCAATATCATCGTTGGCGATTACAGCTATTACTCGGGCTTCTATCATCAAAAAAGCTTCGAAGAGCAAGCGGTACGCTACTTGTTGGGTGACCCCGTCACACTTCAAGAATGGCAAAGTAGAGAACCCGATAGCATCGACAAATTAATCGTTGGCAAGTTTTGTTCCATCGCTTCTGGAGCCACCTTCATGATGGCAGGAAACCAAGGTCATCGCATTGACTGGATTTCGACCTTCCCCTTCTCTCCTGAAGAATTTGGAGAAGGCGTACAAGACGGTTTCGAGCGTGCCGGAGACACAGTGGTGGGAAATGATGTTTGGATTGGCGGTGAGGCGATGATCATGCCCGGAGTAAACATCGGCGATGGAGCCGTCATCGGAGCACGCGCCGTAGTGACGAAAGACGTGCAACCTTATTCTGTGGTGGTTGGAAACAACCAAGTCGTACGTCAACGATTCAGCGATAAAGAGATTGAAACTCTACTCAATATCCAATGGTGGAACTGGCCAATAGAACACATTAAACAAGCAATGAAAGTAATGTGTAGCAGCCAAGTGGGTGCGCTTGCGGACTACTATCAAGAGCACATTGTCGATTTGTAGATAAAAAAAGCCCACACATATTGTTGCGACGTGTGGGCTCAGTGAGTAAGAAAGCTTAAACCGCAGCGACGTCCTCTTCTTCCAAGTTCGCCGAGACTTTAATTTCGTATTGATTGAAACGGAACGAACAACCGCCATGAGTGCGCTTTGTCGTTACTTGTTCGTCGCCAAACTGCACCGTCACGCGAGTGAAGACACGCTCTTTGGCTTCGACAATATTTTCTTCTAACGCGACTTCAAAGTCATGTTCCGTTTGTTCTAGCTTTTGCTTTATCGCTTCAAGCTGCTCGTTGTTTTGTGTTTTCATCACGTCAATCTGAGCTTGTTCTTCGTCGGTACGTTCGGCTTTAGGACGTTTCTTAAATTCGAGCTCTTTACGAATCACATCCATCGTGCCTTCTTGAGCGCGTTTGTATTGATCTTTGAGCTCTGCTAATCGCTCCTTAAATGCAGAATAGCGCGCGAACGCTTCTACCTTAGTGGCGGTGTCGCCTTCTACGCCCAATTGTAAGCACACCACTTTGTCACCGACTTTTGCATCTCCGCCGCTGAGCGTACCGTTCCTACCGTTCGCATCCAGCACCGTCAGATTGCGCCCACAAACAATATCGTTATTCATGCTGTGCACCGCCAACTCAATATCTTCGCCAGCTTGCAAATCACAATATTGGGCGTAGCTGGCACGAATCGAACCTTTGGCTTTGACGTGACAACTCTTTGGCTGGCCATCACTCACGGTGTGGCCAATGATCCCTTTACCAACTTGAATGTCGTCTTGCGCTTGTACGTCAGCCGATTCAATGAAGCCGCCTACAGTAATAGAACCCGTCGCTTTAACAATCATGCCGGATTCAATGTTGCCACCGATAATCACATTCCCTTTGAATTTCACGTGACCTGTATTCACGCCAACGCTATTGAGGCAGAGTGCGTTATCAACTTCGATGGTTTTGTCTTTAATCAGAGGCGTACCGGATACCGATGCGATCAATAGGTTTGGGTCGTGCTTGCATATCTCGGTGCCCTTGCCAGGCTTCATAGGGCTGTCTTTTCCAGCTTGTGGAGGGATCACTCGCCCTTGAACAGTAAAACCTGGCGTACCTTTGGTCGCAGGCGTGCGGCGCATCACCTCATCGCCTACGTCAACCGCGATAGTTTCACCGAGGTTACGTAAATCAATTTTGTCGCTAGCAGATTGACCGTCTTTGGGTTTGAGGATGCGTTTGGTGATGTCTTTAACAAGAGGAGTAAAAAGAGCGTCTTTGCCTTTGATAGGTTGCTTACCAACCGCTACAGGTTGAGAAAAAGTTTCCCCAGGTTTGAGCTGAGTGCTGACAACCAACACTTTCTTCAAAGCCAGTTTGTTGATGCCTTTCGAAACTCGCGCTTGAGCAAGAGCTTGAACAATCTCGGGGCCGCGTAAACCTCGGCCTCCGTAAGCACCGACAACGTTCATACTGGCGAGCATGTCATTATTCGACAATTCGACCTCAACTTGTGCGTTGCGTTTTTCTGCAATGACGATGCCTTCGTAAGCTTCAGCTTTACGTTCTTTGGCGCAGTTAATGAACCTAACGACTTCCCCCTCTACAACAAACATCTTTTCGGCGTTCATTACGACGAGCTGCTCGTTTAATTCATTTTGATTTAGCTCACCACCGAGATCCACTTCACCCGGAAGACGGGCTATCACCTTGGTTTTATCTTCAGATAACTCAAGACACAGCTTCCACATACCCTTACCACTTTGCATCCCATCAACACTTTCAGTCTAACCAAATCCGTTTTCTGAACAAACCTCGCATTTCTTATTATAGGGCTCACGTCACTAAAGAAAGTAATCCATCAATAACGGTTAAACAGGATATTAAGAGAAAACTCGATTTAGCCTAAAGCTCAATCAAAATACACGCTGAAACAAAAAGGAGCTGGATTTACAGTGTAAAATCAGCTCCCAGTAATTTCATTTACAGTGTAAATTTCCCTTTATTGTTTACAGTGTAAATCGCTCCAAATGTGTCTTACTTCGTCCCTTAACTGCTGCTCAACTTGCCTTCTTCCAGGTAAACCAAATTGCTGAGCACATTCAGTCCAACTACGGTTAAGAAAAAGCTTACTGATCATCAAGTCGGAAGCGGAGTTCAAACCTAAGTTAAGTAACCACTGCTGAAGCCACACAGACACAGACTCATAACTGTTACCACCATCAGCATAACATTCAATTAGTAATAACTTAGCGGGATGAAGTGGACTCATTCCCAAAGGTTGCGGCAATAGAGCTCGGAAAATAGGGGCTTCTAATTTTGGATAGACGTCAGCCACATTGTTAGACAACATTTCTTCAAATAGCGCCTGAGATTGGTCGACCCAAACCGTCTGTTGGGAATCACAAGGTTTGACCATCAAGACTGAATAACAACCGCTAGCAGCATCGCGCATTGACCCTAAGCGAATTGTACGGAAGTTCGATTGTCGCCAGAAATAGAGCAACTCTTCCGTCGCACCAAAACTCGTGGATAAGTAGGCAATGTGTTTAGCAGCCATTTGCTCAAGTTGCTGCAGAATTTTTTGACCAATGCCTTTGCCTTGCAATGCTGGATGAACCGCAATTCTCATGACTCGCAGCGTCGATAGATTCGCGACATTCGGGAATCCTAGGTGGTTTGCAATCGTAATTGGGGCTAAGTGTCCTTTAGGACGACGCTTACCAAGCTGGATTTCTTCAACTAATTCATCGTCAAGGCCCCCCTCTTCGACCGCTAATATCACCCCCACAACCGCATTATCTTGCTTAGCAAAATAGAGCTGACTGTTGTCGTCTTGCAAAAGGTGAATCAAATCATTCGGAGAGGTCTGATAATGAGCATTCACCAAAAGAGCGAAGCACTCACGCAGCAAACTAGGCTGCGATATCAAATTGTTCTTATCGGCTTTAGAAAGGGAAATTGAGTCGACCTGGTTAAGTTGATGGTGCGTTAACTCCGCATCCAACAAAAACGCGTCATAGAGCCATGATTCGAGCGCATCATTCATGCTCCAGCGGATGGGCTGTGTCATGTGCCATGTTTTCATTCCCGAACGCTGTTTCTGAAGCCAATCAACAAATTTAATCGTAAAGCCCCGACCACAACCTTCATAACCATGAACAGTCGTAGAAAAAACGAGTCGATGATAATGTTCGGTAATGCTTTTGAGCATAGGAACTGGAATTGCAGCCGCTTCATCGACAAGTAACAAATCACATTCAGGTCTGCTCGATAGAAGTTCGTCAGGAGCAATGAATTGAATGGCTCCCTGCCCTGATTCTAATCTGTCCTTCCTAATACGCTGCGCATTAGGAAGTAGCCGCAAAGCATGTTGGTAAACAGGCTCAACGGCTTTTATAGATGGTGCCGTAATTAAGATTCTAAGCGGCTTCTGCTTTAATAAGTTCGCACACGCAATGCCGAGGGCACTTGTTTTTCCACGTCCACGATCAGCGGTCAAAATTAATGGTCGCTTTCGATGTCCAGTTACCACCTTTTCAATTAGAGAAATGGCATGTTCTTGTTCCGTGTAGTGGCTTTCTTTTTCTGCTTGCTTGATGTCTGGAGCCGTTGGCAATGGTTTGTCTTGCTCAATAACAACGAGCTTCTCCCATTGTTTGTGCATCCATTGCTGAGCAAAATTCGCATTTTGTCGCGGCTTAGTAATGACAATAAGAAAACCGCCGCCAACCAATGAGCCAAGCGCGGCGGTAAAACTATTTGCGTCAAAGCCATTTCGAGCATCAAACAATAGAACGTCACACTCTCTGCCTAGCAACATGTGCCCTTGTTTAGACGAAACACTGGATACGTTTTTCAAACCAAAATCACCAACAGAAAACCAACGTTGATGGCGCTGCGTTTTATGGAACTCTGACATCAACGCATTTTGCCAAGAAGCCTCGCCTTGAATGACAACACCAATCCTTTGGAAAGATTGGTGAGCTTGATGTTGAAGTGATGAAAGGAAATCAGATTGTGTCTGCATTTTGTCTATCCAACGTTGAACTGACGCAATGGTATCACATCTTTAATTTGACGCTTCTCAGATATAAAAAAACCGCCCGGAGGCGGTTGATTCAATCATCATTTGTTATTGCAGTTTGGTTTGTACAAACGCAAGAATCTCTTCCATTAAGCTGTCGTCAACTTTCTTCAAGTTCAACGCCAGGCTGCTACCTTTTCGGCTATAGCTTGCTCGACCTTTAACTAAGTCGACTTTTTCCGTCTTCTTACCAGGTTTTGCTGGTGCAAGTTCAGTAATCCAATTTTCGATGCTTTCCGTGACTTCTTTTGTCAGACGAGCAACGCCTTGAGCTGTGCTTCGCTGCCATAAAAATCCTTCGCTAGAGCGACATTTATCTAACAGCTCTTGCTGCTGCTCTGGCGTTAGCGTTGAAAACTGTTTGTGCAGTTTCACGATTGTTGGGCGACCGAGATCGCCAACATTCGGATACGCTTGAAGCAGTTCTAACGGTAATGCTGCGGCTTTTAAAGCGCCACTTACCAACGCTTCACTGCACTGGAACATTTTTGCCAATGCTTTCTGATCCTCAGCTTCACCACTATCAAGCTTAGCCTGCATCTCTTTACCTTTTTCGTATAAAGAGAGCGGTTTGTGAGCATTTGCCACATCAGACAAAAACTTAGCATGGTCAGTATTGATGTTGTCAGCAACATAAACCAAAAAATCTTGTTCAGCGAGGATACAAGACATGCGACGACGGCTACCATCTAAAACTTCGATCTTGCCATCTTCAGTTCTACGACCCACAGCTGGATATTGTTGGCCACGCTCTTTGAGTGTGACTAAAACATCAGATAAAGCATGTTCGTTTAAGAACGATTGCTCACGAGCGTTATCAACAAATACTGTTGTTTCTGTCGCAACTTTATTTGCAGGAATACGCACAAGTTCAAACTGAACAATATTTTCACCTGCAACTGCTAGTTCAATCGTTTGAGCTTTCTCTTTTGCCGCAGTTTGCGCCTCTTGCGGAGTCACAACACGACGCTTATTCGTTTTGCCAAATAATTTCGCGTTTAATTCAGACGTTTTCAAAGCCATTTACTTATTACCCCTGATTCAATGACGGCCAATTAGAGTGCAGCACACGCTCTAATTCCAGTGCGCTCTTATGAACAGCGTCTTGCGCGGTAGCTAGTGTCTTCTTACCGCCTTCAAAATCGCTTACTGTCAGATCAAATACTGTGCTGTAGGTATCGGCACAGGTTTCAAACGCACGGCTACGAGGAATAGTAGCCATCATAACTTGGTCACCTAGAAGATAGTTCATTTCAGTTAAAACAGAAACTTGCTTCTTATTGTCGTCCTCAAACATGGTTGGCATCAAGCGAACAAACTCAAGACCATTCCAGTCCTCCGGGAACATTTCATATACCGTAGGCAAATGCTGGAAGAAGTTTACTGTTGAAGCCCAGTCCAGACGCTTAGCCGCACAAGGAATTAGCAAGGCATTTGATGCATACATCGCATTCCATACTAATGGGTCAACGTGTGGACCGGTATCAATCATAATGATATCGAAGTCATCAGCAATTTTATCAATCAGTTGCTCTTTCAGCAGACGGACGATATCGAGTGATGGGTCTTCAGATAGCGTTTGCCATGCTTCCGCATTAAACATCGCGTCTTCTGGAAATGCTGAAATCGACTTTAAGTTCGGATATTGCGTTGGCAGCAATACGTTTTTACGTAAAAATTCACTGTCAATTTCCACACCATCAGGCACGTTACCCAACATAATGTCTACCGCAGAATAGATATTATCATGCTCTGCCATGCTGATTTGCGGGTTGAGGAATAAACGTAGCGAGCCTTGTGGGTCTAAGTCGATTAAACAAATACGGTATCGTTTATCCAAATTTAGCGCTAAACATGCCGCTAAATGAACCGCGGTCATTGATTTACCTGTACCGCCCTTTTGGTTCTGCACATTAATAATCCAAGGTTTGTTACCTGAATTCTTTTTACGCTCATGAAATTTAGGCACTTCAGCCGCATCCATGAGCATGTGTGCTTCTTCTAACGTAATTGAATAATGATTCGCGTTGTTTTTAGTAAATTGATGCCCAGCGGCTTCCATTTTACCAATCGCGTCGTCGAGCTTACGGCGAGTTAGACCAGAACGGGTTTCCATCATCGCTTTCGACATTGGTGGGAAGTAGTTATCGCTTCGCTCTTCTAAAACAATTTCAATACGGTCAGCTTGAACCTGCTGAGTCAGCTCCGCTAACTCAAGAAGGTTTTCAATCGTTTTTTCTCTTTTCATGCCAAATTCCGTTGGAAGGATTTATAATTGCAATTGTACAGCAGTAAAGACCAAAAACAACAAAAAGGTGCACGAACATTTTGAATTACCATCACATAAAAAAACACCCAAATCGACGCTTTTATGATTTATGGTCAAAAAGATAACTATTTTTAATCAAATAATCTTCTCATAATTGGACACCTAAACTTAAAAATAAAAAGTGTTACAGTGTCACTCATTTACAATGTAAATCAATTTTATACCGGAACGATTATAATCTTAAGCTAAATTACGGATTATGTTAGACCAACCTAATTTAAACGAAAAATAGTAAGTAATATCGGAACAATAAAGACCTGAACACCTTGATCATATCTCCGAACAAAATAGGGCAGTTCCAGCTAAACATCTATGGAAGTATGATCAAGGTATACTTATGATCATGCTTCCGTGTTAATAAACAAATCCGAAAGCATGATCATGGCAAAATTGAGCAGAGTACGGTGTAAACACGCAAATAAAATAAGATCCATTAATCGGAAATATGATCAAGCCTTAGAATCTCTCGGAAGCATGAGTTTTCTTCTCTGATTTACGGTTGAGTGCAGACAGAATGGGGGATTGAGCAGAAATTGACGGTATAGAAGCCGGAACAATGAAATTGCTCAAGTTGCTATGATAAATCACGCTCTCATGATCATGCTTCCTGTAAATAAGCAGAGACTAGGATTTACTTCTAAATATGAGCGACTTGAATGTATTTTAATCAGATGAGTGATATCTCATCAATATGGACGCCAGAACGATAGATATATTGGCTCTTGATCATCGATCCGAGTATAAATAACATCACCAATGCACAATATAATCATCGTGAAGATCATTATTAAATACTGCATCTGTGGATAACCTGTAAAAACATCATGATCATCGTTTCAAGACTCTTTTGATCATCTTTTCACAACCTTAATGATCATGCTTACGAATAAATATGATCATGCTTTCAGGTTATTGTTGATCATACTTTCAGACTTCTTATGATCATAGTTCCGAAGCACATGGAAATAATAGTCTTATAGAACAAAAGCTTAGCGAAAAATTTCAAGCCAGATCATTAGATCATATAATCAATTAAGATCAGATTAATCAAAAAGATCAGTTATTTAAAAAACAATCTTTTTTCTTTATTTATGATCTGTTTTTCTTTATTCTTCGGAACCATAGCACAACTACGGCTAGTGTGATCTGGATCTAAAATGACGGCTGATGAAAAAATTCTGATTAAAGCACCGAGAAGCCACAAAGATGGCCATCTTTTTGAGGTACATGAATCCTCTGCGGATTGGGTAGAGCAGTACCAACATTTCAAAGGGGTGACCAAAAGCATCTTAGAGTTGCTTAATCTGATTTCATTACGAGGCTTCAGCAGCAAGGATGGTTTGGTTTCAACCACAGAGATTGTGGAAGCAACAGATGGGCAACTCACACGTGCAGCCCTGCAACAACGTTTGCGCGCGGCAGTAAATATTGGTTTATTTACTCAAACTCCAGTGCGTTTTGAAGAGGGACTTGCTGGTAAAACGATGCTACATAAATTTGTGAATCCCAATCAGCTTATATCTGTGTTGGGAGCAACAAGTCTTGTTACCGACAAAGTTCGCCAGAACGAAAAACAAAAACGTTCGAAAGCATTGGCTCAGACTCAAGTAAACAAACGTTTGTTGAATGAGCACGGGTTAAACACACCTCCCACGATGAAAGATGAAGCCGATCAATTTGTTGTATCTCCAACAAATTGGGCTGGGATCATTGACCAAGCACTTGCGCCACCAAGAACTCGAAAAAGTTATCAGAAATCCATGGTGTCGATCTCTGGCACTAAAGCCGTTATTGAGACGCGATCATCCAAAAATATCATGACTGTGGATGATCTCATGACCCTGTTCGCTCTCTTCACGTTAACGGTTCAGTATCATGATCATCACAAAGATCAGTATCAGCTTGATGCTGCTCACGTACCAAACAAAACGCCGCTATACATCACTGATATTTTGTCGCTCAGAGGCAAAAAAGACAGTGGCCCAGCTCGTGATTCCATTCGCGATAGCATTGATCGCATTGAATTCACTGATTTTCAGCTCCATGAACTTACTGGACGTTGGCTAAGTGAAAACATGCCAGAGGGCTTCAAAAGTGATCGTTTTCGTTTTCTTGCTCGAACCATCACGGCCTCTGAAGAGGCACCTGTGGAGGGAAGCGATGGTGAAATTCGTATCAAGCCAAACTTATATATTTTAGTTTGGGAACCTTCGTTTTATGAAGAGCTGTTAACGCGCGATTATTTCTTCTTGTTTCCGCCAGAGATCTTGAAACAACATACTTTAGTGTTTCAACTGTACTCTTTCTTCCGTAGTCGCATGGTTCGTCGTCACACGGATTGCATGCTACTGAGTGAGTTAAACCAGAAACTTGCACGTAACATTGAATGGCGACGTTTCTCCATGGATCTGATCCGAGAACTAAAGCGTTTGTCTGATGGAAAAGGGAATGATGATCTATTCGTCGTTAATTTGTGGGGTTATCACCTGACGATCGAAACCATGATCGAGAATGATAAAGTGATGGATTACCAGATCGACATCAAATGTGACGTCGAAGAGGTGCTGCGTTACTCACGTGCTCGTACAACCAACGCAGGCAAGCGCAACATGGCGCCTACGCTGCCAAACCCGCTTCGTAATGAGATGGTAACCCGACAGCAGCTTGAGGAGCTCTCAGGCATCATAGACGGCGAATTTGAGCCCATTCAACGCAAAGCACCGTCTCCAAGAGGAAATTTAGGGCGACGCGTGAAGCAAAGAAAACATTTGGTAGAGATCAATGCTGATGAGATCACCATTACTCTATCTAAATATACCTCACCAGAGGCTCTAGAACGCAGTATAACGGCTTTATCTGCGATGACAGGGCACTCGTATGCCTCAATCAAAGAAGAGTGCTCAGATTACATAGAGAAGCTCGATTGGCTAAGGGTAGGGGATGAGCCGATTCCTTATGAGACATTAAGTAAAACCGTCGAGCTGTTTAACACCCAGAACGATGTCAAGCATCTTACCATCGAGCGCTTGATTGCGGGGTTAGCGGTGCGTCGGAAAGTTTGTCGTCAAATCTTCGATGGTCACATGGATGAAATGGTATTTCGTGCCTTGGATGAAATGGCGATTTAAAAGTGTCGCTTGATGTGTATCAAGCTATAGGTGTGATGTATCGGTTTGAAATGTAACAATGTCTTTCGATGATAAAAAACAGACTTAACTCTTACAAACCACTGACATTAGAAGCCAAGCCTAATACTACTATTTATCCCGAATAGACAACCTTTTGTCCTTTCTGATGATTAATAGATTGGCTCATATTGTTACATTCATTCTGAATAGACTTCGCGAGTTTCTCCTCAGGAAACTCGCTTTTTTTTGCCTAAAATTCCGCTAATTAAGCCTTGATCATTTTTCCGGACTAATGAGGTAAACCTTGATCATGCTTCTTGGATTCATTCCAGTGTAATGAACGCATCAACGCAACATGTGATTCGATTAAGCTATGGGCTTGTTCCTGCCACTTGTTTTGATCACACTGCTGATTACAAAACTCTAACGCCACAACGGTGAGATGCTGAAGTCGTCTCAAACACCAATCTTTGATCAGAATATCAGTCGAGACTTGGCATGCTGCTTGTTCAAGCTTTGCACTCGTATAAAGCAAGGTTTGATATGCTTTCTGAGGGTCTTGGTACCTTGCATGTTGAAACACGCGTAAACATCCATCCAACCAGCAAGCAATCGCTTTACTTTGAAGATCACTCAATTCGGGTCCAAACACGTCATCAGGCACCTGATATAAGATCGTTTCCAATTTTTCTACTTGATCATGTTTCCGCTGTTCGTACCACATGGCGATTTGATCTTGCCAAGTACTCAAATCCATTACGCTGCCTCAGTCCATTGTTTTACATAGTGATTTGGCCCTATTTGATCAAATTCGTCGACAATTATGCTGCTACGTTGACGAATTTCATCGGCATCTATCGAATAGTTTGGCTCATTTTTCACTAAGTTACCAAAAGGTAAGTCAGGATCAGGAACGGCAGAAATCAACAGCTTAGTATAAGGATGCTGCGGATTCTTAAGTATTGAATGAGTGTCGCCCCATTCAACGATTTGCCCTTTGTACATTACTGCGGTTTCTTCCGCGATGTAGTGCGCAGTCGCCAGATCATGAGTGATGTATAAAAAACCAATTCCCAGTTCTTGCTTCATTCGTTGCATTAAATTCAACACTCCCAAGCGAATAGAAACATCCAGCATAGACGTAGGCTCATCCGCAAGAATGATTTGCGAACCTACCGCTAAAGCCCTTGCTAAGTTTACTCGCTGACGTTGCCCACCACTGAGTTCGTGAGGGAACTTATTCAATGTCTCTTCAGGTAGTTCCACCAGCTTTAGGAGCTCTTCCAAGCGGGCTGGGATGTCACGCTCGTTTTTGACTTGTTTATGAATTTTTAAAGGACGTGTTAGGTGATGGCGAATGGTATGAGTTGGATTGAGAGAGCCAAACGGATCTTGAAACACCATTTGTACTTTACTGCGATATTCTTGTAGAGCCGATCGTGACGTGATCTCATTTATGTCAGTGCCATTGAAAAGGATCTCGCCTTGCGTTGCTGGATAGACTTTGGTTATTAAACGAGCGCAAGTACTCTTACCGCAGCCTGACTCTCCAACCAAAGCCAAGGTTTTTCCTGCGTACAGATCAAAAGTCACTCCTTGAAGCGCACGAAAGGTTTCCTCTTTCGCTAAACCACCGCCCACTTTGAATTCTTTAATCACATTTTTCATTTGGATGATAGGCTGGCTCATGGTTACGCTCCTTGTAACTCTGGTTGTTTGTGGACGTCATGGATGTTTGGGAAAGAAGCCCATAGCTTTTGCGTGTAAGGGTGTTGAGGATGATTGCGTATATCGTATGCTCGATTGACTTCGACGATTTCTCCGTGACGCATGATTGCAATTCGATCACATAGTTGGCTCATGAGTGCCAGGTCATGAGTGATAAAGAGGACTGAAAAACCGAACTCATCTCTAAGCTGATAAATTTGCTGTAAAATTTCTCTCTGTACCACTACATCTAATGCTGTTGTGGGTTCATCCATAATGATCAGTTTTGGATTTAGAGACAAAGCAATGGCTATCACCAACCGCTGACGCATTCCTCCTGAAAATTGATGAGGATATTCTGCTAAGCGTTCTCGAGGAATATTGACCAAGTCCAACAACTTTTCTGCTCTATCTTTTGCTTGAGCGTTAATGAGGCCTTGATGGTGTCGTAACACATCTGCAAATTGCTCTTGTATCGTTAAGACAGGGTTGAGTGAGTTCATCGCGCTCTGGAACACCATGGCGATTTCACTCCACCTTAGAGCGGTCAGTTCAGAGTCTGAGATACTAAGGATATCTTTGCCATCAAACCATATTTTACCGCCAGAAATGAACGCTGGCGGCTTATGAAGACGATTTATTGAGAATGCAATTGTGCTTTTACCACATCCAGATTCACCGGCAAGACCAAATACTTCGCCTTTGCCGATATCAAAGCTGACGGACTTTACCGCATTAAAATCACCATTATCAGTGATGTAATCGACGCACAAATCTCGGATCTGGATGACCGGGTCATTGTGGTATGCATGACTTAAGTTAATACCATCCATATAAACACCTTACCAATCTAAAAGATAATTATTATCATTATCAGGTGTGGCGGTTTTTAGAAAGTATCAAATTATGAATCAGTGAAGTGACTCGAAAGTTAGGTGAAACAGGAAGTGGTGTAATGCGTCGTTGATAAAACTAAAGAAGAGCAGAATTGAGAGCTAGATCAGCACACTTTTCGTAGGGGGAATTACTCAAATTTAATCGTAAATTTGTCCCTTGGCAAAACTTAAATGATGAATCTATTAAGGAGTTAACGAAAGGGCGGGAGGGGTCACATTTCCCTACAGTTTTTCTTACCACCTTGTTCCGGTTTTGCTATAGATTACGCATCGAAAACATGGTGTGTTCGGAGGAAATATGTCCATTAATTCTATCGACCATGACGAGATGACCAACATCGCTCACAAATGGGAATTACCTGATGAGGAAACCGTTGTGAAGCCAGAGAAAACAGTGAAATCAGCAGAAGCCAGAAGACGCATTGAAGCGTTACGTGAGATCCGTGAAAGTGGGTTGACCATTGAAGAAGCAAGGGAGCTTGGCTTGATACACTGATCGCCTCAGGTTGGTTTAGCAACCCATAGGGTAGTCGACGGACTGCCCTTTTTATTTTTTCACTCTATTACTCTCTTATTCAAACTCTCCATTTATCTGTCTTGCGCCTCAAAAGCACGAGTTTCACACTCACGTCCCGTCCCGAAGAAGTTTGACAATCTGACCTTGTGTTACTAGATATATCAGTAGCGATATGCTTTTTGTTGATTATCGCAACCACAAAGCAAGGAGCGCAAGTATGGTTGATCAAATCCTTTTTTATGAGCCCGATGAGCCCCACGGTTTTCTCTCAAATTTTTGCCATGCCCCAGTCAATATCTCCTCCCAAACTTGGCCCACCAGCGAACATTATTACCAAGCCCAAAAGTTTCTCGATGCTCAGTTGCAAAGTAAAATTCAGCACGCAAGCACCCCTGACGAAGCGTTTGCTTTAAGCCGCAAATACGAACACTTTGTCAGAAGCGATTGGGACGATATAAAGTTGGCTGTTATGGCTTTCATCGTTAGGGAAAAGTTTCTACAAAATCCACCATTAGCGCAGCAATTAATGAGAACGGGTAACGCTTGCCTAACAGAGCATTCTCATAAAGATGCCTTTTGGGGAGACGGGGGAGATGGTAAAGGAGAAAATCATCTAGGAGAGATTCTGATGAATGTGCGGGCAGAGCTGAGACATGTTGAGCCTTACAATCTCGTGAAGTTTATCGATAAAGCCAAATTGCCCACCCAGTGGGGCACATTTATGATGTACGGCTTTATTGAAGCCGCGACAAATAAAGAGCATCTTGCTCTGGTCTATGGCGAGCCAACAAAAAGTGCAGCACCACTTATTCGGTTGCATTCGGAGTGTCTTACCGGAGATGCTCTATTTAGCACGCGTTGTGACTGTGGTTTTCAGCTTAATAGAGCGCTACAAAACATCGTCAAAGAGGGATGTGGCGTGCTGCTTTATTTACGTCAAGAAGGACGTGGAATCGGCTTGATTAATAAAATTCGTGCCTATCACTTACAAGATGATGGCGCAGATACCGTGGAAGCAAATGAACGTTTAGGTTTTGCCGCTGATATGCGTGATTACGCGTTCTGTAAAGGAATGCTAGAGCATTTGGGGATTGACGCTGTGCGTCTAATGACGAATAACCCACGCAAGCTCGCCGCCTTAAAAGCGGTTGATATTAACGTCATTGAACGAGTGCCATTACAAGAAGGGAATAACCCAAGTAATCAACATTACCTGCAAACCAAGGCGAGTAAATTGGGGCACATGTTTGATCCTAAGTTTGTTAACCACACTAAGTAAGTGCTACAGATTTTACAGAAACAAAAACGCCAACGTATCATCGTTGGCGTTTTTGTTAATGAGTTGATTCATTGATACTTTTGAATGATTTCATCAATTTCCCCTGAGGCTTTTAATTCAACGAGTCGTGTATTGATGTAATTTTGAGTTTCTGGTTGCATTTGAGGTGAAAAAGCCAGGTAGATTGAGTAGTCAGGAATAACCGAGCTGAAAGGCTGTATCTGAAAATTCTCTAACGGCAAATTGAGTCGCTTTAAGTTGTAAAGGACTCGGGATTCCATCTCGACAAAAGCTGTATCTCCAGGGGTTCGGCTTATCACTCGGTATGCGGCGTTGTAGTCTTTCACGCGCATTTCATTGACACTGCCATTTTCAAAGAACGGTGTTAAATTTGGATAATCAAACCCCAGCAGTAATACAATAGAACGACCATGCATCGTATCCATATTTTTGAATTCTAAAGGCTTCTCGCTACTCGACACCAGTACATGTTTTACAGTGTAAATGGGCTCCTCAGATAAATTTTCCGATTGCACCTTGCCCCAGTTCGGGCTGCCATAAGTTAACCAGTTTGGCTCAGCGCCTTCTTCCAATATGGAAATCATACGTTTAAATGGATAAGTATGATAATTCACTTGGTAATCCGACTCCGCGAAGATAGCGCTGACGATATCGGTCACAATTCCGGAGTGCATTTGTCCCTGTTGTTCAATTTGAAATGGTCGAGCTTGTTCAGCAATGACGTAATAGTTCACTTGATTTGCGGTCACATGAGAACTTACAACAATTAAGCTAAAAGCCAATCTAAGTAGAAGTCTTTTCATCGTATCCTCGATTATTATTTGTGCGTAGCTATATTTAGAGTAGCGCAAGTTTATCGGAGCGGTTTCATATGGATGAAAAAGAGCGATCTCAACGTCGTTTTAGTATCGGCAACCAACTTATGTTGGCGGTATTAACGTTGAGTTTAATCTTTACGGTCATCATTTCTACAGTGAGCTTATATCGAGTTTTTCACGAAGATTTAGCCCATTTAGATGTTGAATTAAAGCAGGTTGAGTCTAGCTATTTATCGAGCTTTTCTGCGAGTTTGTGGGTAGAGGATAGGGAGCTGTTGCTGACACAAGCTCAAGGTGCAATGCGTATGCCCTCGGTGGACTACTTACGTATTGCTAGTGAAGACGAAGTTATCATTGAATTAGGTTCGGCGCTTTCTGAGGATGTTGTCGAGAGAAGCTGGCCGATGCAGTATCGGGTCGGCGATAAAACGTATGATCTCGCGATATTAACGGTTCAATCGGATCTTAGCGCGATATATGAAGATCTTTGGCAGCAGTTCTTTTTTCTACTTACGACAGAAGCGATCAAAATTCTTGTCCTCATCATTGGTGTTCTTTGGGTGGCGTTTCGCTTGTTGGTCAATCCGTTACAATTGCTGTCTGGTGCGGTGAGCGATTTTCGTGGCGGTACAGTGCCGAGTAAAGTGACTCTCCCTAAACGATGGTGCTTTGATGAAGTGAGTGTTTTGGCAGAGAAATACAACCGAAGTGTTGAGAAAGTGAAAGAGCACCAGACTGAGTTAGAGGCTGAACGCGATAGGGCAGAAGTCGCTAATCGTAAGAAAAGTGAGTTTCTTGCCACTATGAGTCATGAGATCCGCACACCGATGAATGGCATTATTGGTGTGTCGTCGTTGCTCAATGACACCGACCTCGATCCCCAGCAAAAAGAGTTTGTAGAGATCATTGACAGTTCTTCTCACTCACTAATGACGATCATCGACGACATTTTGGACTTCTCTAAAGTTGAAGCTGGCAAAGTAGAGCTGGAATACACGAGCTATGATCTTCGCGAGCTACTTGACGATGTCATCAGTTTACATAGTGTCAAAGCCAAGCAGAAAAACTTACAGCTGCTCAGCGATATTGATCCTCACTTGCCAATGGAAGTGCAAGGTGATGCCACACGATTGAAACAAGTTCTGAACAATTTGTTGAGCAACGCGATTAAATTTACCGAGCGCGGCCATGTGAAGCTTCTTGTAGCGTTATCTCGACTTGATGGAGAGACCGCTCATATCCGGTTTCGAGTTGTGGATTCTGGTATTGGTATTGCGAAAGAGCACCAACAAGCAATCTTCGAACGCTTCCAACAAGCTGATGGTAGTACCACCAGAAAGTATGGTGGGACAGGGCTTGGTTTGGCGATAGCTGCACAGTTGGTTAACTTGATGGGAGGGGAAATACAACTAACAAGTGAGCTTGGGCTGGGAAGCTGTTTTGAATTTTCGATTCCTGTTGCTGTAATAAATGCGCAATCGACCTATACCGACCAACTTAATGTATTAGATTTCCCGAAAGCGGAAGACAACGAAATCAGCCCTCAAGATAACGATAAACCTTGGGTATTGGTTGTTGAAGATACCATCGTCAATCAGAAGGTAGTTCGCATCATGTTAGAAAAACTGGGTGTGCGAGTGAGTGTCGCCAACCATGGCGAAGAAGCATTGCAGCTGTGTGATCAGCAGCCTTTCGATTTGATTTTTATGGACTGTCAAATGCCTGTGATGGATGGGTTTATTGCTACGGAGCGAATTCGAAAAATGGGAGAGTGGGGGAAACACGTTCCAATTATTGCGCTAAGTGCCAATGTCATTAAAGAGGATCAGCAACATTGCTTCGATGTTGGGATGAACGAGTTCGTGGCTAAACCCGTTACCAAGACTCGATTACAACAAATATTCGAACAGCATTTACCAAAAGCACTGAAAATCAGCGCTGTGCCTAAATAGTTAACTTGAAATCGATCAAGTTAAGTGCGTTTCTATTCTGTAATTGTAACTCTGTGTGATATAGTGCCCGGCTAGTATTTAAAGTACCTTGAGGCTGTGAATGTCGTTTAATCTATCCCTATTGCCGCCTGACGAAAAAAACAAAATCGAACTGGATAAGCAGGCGTCGTTTTTGGTTTGGAAGCTCAGAGAGGCCAAATCTGGTCCTGAAGCAATAGAAGAACAGTTGTCCAAGATTAACGATGCTGATGAAAAGGCGTTTTTCCAGCAATCGGTCGAAAAGTACAAACGAGTAATGGGTGTCGCTTAACGCGAACCGTGGCAATGGTTCAATCCAATGCGACGAATGAGGTAACCTCCCTATTCCTTTGCTAAGCGAAATTGAAAAGGTTTCGCTTTTTGCTAAAATCCTTCGCATTAAATTTGAATTTAGAGAGACATCCCGATGGGAAGAAGTTTTGAAGTGCGCAAAGCCTCTATGGCGAAAACTGCAGGCGCGAAAATTAAAGTTTATTCCAAATACGGTAAAGAAATTTACATGTGCGCGAAAAACGGTGGTGGTGATCCAGACATGAACTTGTCTTTGAAACACCTGATCGCAAAAGCGAAAAAAGACCAAGTTCCTGCGCACGTTATCGATAAAGCGATCGACAAAGCGAACGGTGGCGGTGGTGAAGACTACACTCCTGCACGTTACGAAGGCTTCGGCCCTGGCGGTACTAGCGTTATCGTTGACTGTCTAACAGACAACGGCAACCGTACTTTCCAAGATGTACGCCAATGCTTTGTGAAAGTCGGTGCGAAAATTGGTGTTGAGGGCTCGGTTTCTCACATGTTCGACCACCAAGCTGTATTCCAGTTCAAAGGCGACGATGATGAAATCATCCTAGAAACGCTAATGATGGAAGACGTAGACGTTACTGACGTTGAGCTAGAAGATGGTGTTATCACTGTATTCGCACCTCACACAGAATTCTTCAAAACAAAAACTGCGCTTAACGGTGCATTCCCAGATCTAACGATCGATGTTGAAGAAATCACATTCGTTCCGCAAACTCATACGCCTGTATCGGGTGAAGATGCTGAGAAGTTCCAGAAATTCCTAGATCTTCTAGATGACTGTGATGATGTTCAGCAGGTTTACCACAACGCAGAGCTGTAATTAATTCGCTCATATCGTTGTAAAAAGGCTTCCTCCGGGAAGCCTTTTTTGATCGCTTTTTCTCAAGCAGAGCTATACGTTACGATATTTGGAATAACACAGCGACATGATTACACCAAAACAGATACCTTGAGTTAGCATCGCCGTGCCGCCATAGCTAAAGAAGGGAAGTGGGCTACCCATTACTGGCAACAAGCCACTCACCATGCCCGTATTGATAAAAGCATACAGAAAAAAGCTCATCGCTAATGCGCCACTTACCAGCCGACTAAAAAAGTGGTCAGACTGACATGCAAGCAACATAACGCGTGCAGTAATAAACAAGTACAATGCGAGTAAGACTAAACTGCCAACAAAGCCCCATTCTTCTGCATAGGTCGAAAAAATAAAGTCCGTATGACTTTCTGGAATAAACCCAAGTGTTCCCTGCGTTGCATTCATCCAACCTTTGCCTTTCATACCGCCTGAGCCAATCGCAATCAAAGATTGTATGATTTGGTAGCCCGAACCCAGTGGATCGGACTCAGGGTGCAAGAACTGTGTTACACGGCTCTTTTGATAGGTTTCCATAACGAAGAACCATAAAATAGGTGCTAACGTTAAAATGCTCGCAATAAACCCGCAGATTATTTTCCAGCTCATGCCAGCCAAAAACAAAACGAACAATGCATAAATGATGGTAAAAACTGCACCGTCTAAATCCGGTTGTAGCGCGATTAACCCGGCAGGAATCATTGTAATAAGTAAGCAAAACGCAATTTTCCGACTGTCTGGTCGACCTCCTTCAATATGCAGCATCCAGGCGATCATGATTGGAATGGAAAGCTTGATTAGCTCAGACGGTTGAAAGCGGAAGAAGCCGATATCGAGCCAACGTTGAGAGCCATTGGTGCTATCACCAAATAAAGCGACAGCAAGTAGTAGCGCAACCGCAATAATGTAGAGATATGGAGCTGAGCGCTGATAGCTGGACGCTGGAATCGAGGACATGACCAAGATACAAACTAATGTCAGTCCGCAGCGCGCCAAATGTTTGAAGAGCATCGCCTCATTAAAGCTACTGGCACTCCAGAGAGTGAGCGAACTTAACAGCATGATCGGAATGATCGCCATGAGCAGTGGCAAATCAACTCTTGGGAAATAACGCTTATTCATTTTCAACGACCTAATAACGCACCTATTTTGAGTGCGAAAACAACTAAAACTCGAAGAGTTCAAACTATTCCGATGCTAAGAATCTCGATTTGGAAACAACAGACACCATGCAAAGGTGTGTAAGAAAGGAGAGTGCGCACTGTCTGTTATGGGTAGTTGTGGGATGGATAAATACACTAGCCTCAGATTTTAAGCCAGTGTTTTTATTGTGACTGCCGTAAAAATGTAGCGTTACGAATGAACGGAATTGTATTTTCTGTTTAAGTGAATGTCATTCATCCTCTCTCAATACCATTCACTCTGCATAACTGCCATTGGTCGCATGCAAAAGCAGCGTGCGATCTTCTCCCTTAATCTGAAACCATCAAATCACGTTCAACTAAGGACAGTACATGATGGTTTCTCAATTTCGCTCAATCAAAGCTCTTAAACTGGCAAGTACCTTTATCGCCGCATTTGCACTCAGCAGCAATCTGACTCTGGCTAACCCAAGCGAGCGCACACTCAGTCAATTCAACCAAGCGGCGCAGGGTGACTCTGGTTTAGTTGATACCGTTTACGGCGAATTATCCAAACAACTTGAAGAGCAGGGCGCTACGCCGGTGACTTTGGTGTATTTAGGCAGTGCAGAGACGTTGCAAGGTCGTGAGGCGTTTATGCCTTGGAACAAGATGAAGTTCACCGAGCGCGGTCTTGCCACAATCCAAAAAGGTTTGGACCTAATGGCGAATCAGCCAGTACCACTGCAAGAGCAACAACGCTTACAAGGTTTGCCGGAATATCAACTAGCCACCGCTATGGCAGCTACTACGTTTACCTCTCTGCCAGACATGTTCAATCACTTTGAGCGTGGCTACGAGCTGTACCTTTCTCTGCTCGATGAACCGAGTTTTAGTCAGCAACCTTTCGCGGCTACTTCGTGGATTTACCGTTATGCCATTGAAGCGGCACTGCGCGCTGAAGATGTTCAACAAGCCAAAATATGGTTAGCGCAAATGGAGCAATTGGGCGACAGCAATCTAGAAACGCAAACCGCGAAAGCGTTGCTAGCCAAGTATTAGGGAGGCGTCATGATCGTTTTTAATCAACTCAGTCGCGATTACGCCCTTGGCAACCAAACGGTGCGTGCATTGCGAGACGTGTCTGGTGAAGTGTTTGCCGGCGAAATGGTGGCATTGTGCGGGCCGTCTGGTTCAGGCAAAAGCACCTTACTTAATGTGCTTGGCATGCTGGATACTCAATACCAAGGTCAGGTGACATTTGCAGGCAGCCCATACCCAACCGGACAAATGCAGGCTGCAAAAATGCGCCGTGAAAAGCTTGGTTTTGTATTTCAAAAATTCAATCTTGTCCCTGTGATGACGGCGTTAGAGAACGTGGCGTATCCGCTGCATCTCAACGGTTTTTCAAAAGCGGAACAAACCGAGCTCGCCACACAAATGCTAGAACACGTTGGCTTGGGTGAGTTTATTCATCACATGCCCGATAACTTGTCGGGCGGTCAGCAGCAGCGTGTGGCAATTGCGCGCGCCTTAGTGCACAAACCTGCATTGGTGATCGCTGATGAGCCAACCGCAAGTCTTGATAGCCAAACTGCCAACAAGGTCATCGACATTATGAAAGGGCTCGGACACGAGCTTGGCACCACTTTTATCGTCGCCACTCACGACCCTCGCATGGCATCCCGTTGCGATCGCACCATTGAATTGGTGGATGGCAAAATTACCCAAACGCACGCAAGTGTGGAGGAGGTTTCATGGGCAAGCTAATTCCTGTTTCGGTTCGCCTTGCTTGGTTGAACCTGCAACGTAATCGCCGCCGCAGTTTGTTGTCGATGCTGATCATCGCTATTGCCGTGTTTGCGTTAACCAGTGCGGGCGGTTTTGGTCTGTACACCTATGACAGTTTGAAAGAATCGACAGCGCGTGACACGGGGCATCTGACGTTAACCACGCCGGGTTATTTCGCCAAAGAAGAAGAGATGCCACTGAGTAACGGTTTAACTCATGCAGACGACATTATCAAGCAATTGATTGGCTTAAACGAAGTGCGAGGCGTGCAGCCACGAGTTGAGTTCAGCGGTTTGATTTCCAACGGCAACAAGTCATCGATCTTTATCGGCATTGGTGTTAACGAACGCGAATTCGATATGAAAGGACCGTTTTTGGACGTGCGCGAAGGGCAAACGCTGTCCAAAATTCATGCATCGCGTTATGACCCTACAGAGCCAGAAGTGATGCTTGGCGTTGATTTGGCGAACAACCTAAGCGTGCACGTTGGCGATTGGATTACCTTGCTGGCGACCACTACCGATGGCGCATTGAATGCGTATGACTTCAAAGTACGAGGCATCTACTCAACAGGCGTACCTGAGCTTGATAAACGCCAGCTTTACGTACACATCAACAGCGCGCAATCGCTGCTCGGTTCAGACAAAGTCAGCGCGTTATCTGTCTTTCTGTTCGATACCAGTTTAACTAGCCAAGTCGAGCAACAAGTGGCTTCGGTTTTGAGTAAGCAAAAGCAGAACTTTGGCGAGCAAGATATTGAGATTACGCCTTGGCAAGAACGTGCGTTCTTCTATCTCAAAGTGAAAGATTTGTACGACCGCATCTTCGGCATCATGGGCGCAGTAATGGCGTTGGTGGTCTTTGTCGCCCTGTTCAACACCATGACCATGTCGGTCACCGAGCGTACTCGTGAAATTGGCACCTTGTCAGCACTTGGTAGCTACCCTCGCGAAATCATTGCTGGGTTCTTGCGCGAAGCAGGGTTACTTGCGGTGATTGGCAGCTTAATCGGCGCTTTGTTTACTGCGTTAGTCACCGTCTTACTGATGGTCGTGGATGTGCAAATGCCGCCACCGCCAGGACGCACAGAAGGTTACCCATTAACGATTTACTTCTCTTGGGAGCTGGTGGCTATAGCAGGATTCGCAGTATTGATGATTTGTTTGGTTGCGGCGTTTTTCTCGGCACGCAAAGGGGTGAACAAGCCAATTACGGAGGCACTGATTTATGTTTAATTTCAAATCACTATTACCAATTGCATTGCTAACGGTAAATGGCGTTGCAAGCATGAATGTCAGTGCGAATGAAACAGCACTAGATGCACAGCAAGTTGCGCAATTGATTGAGAAAGCCGACAGCTACCGCTTGCAAGATGATTCCTCCAAAGTGGTGTCACTGGTGCGCTTATATCAAGACCAAGAGTTAGATAAAACCCGTCTTTACCACGTGTACACGCGTCCAAATCGAGAATCGCTGGTGGTATTCAAATCGGCGGTTGAAGCAGGGCAAAAGATGTTGATGATGGGCGACAACTACTGGCTACAAATGCCGAAGAGTCGCCGTCCGATTCGCATTACGCCAATGCAGAAGCTGCTTGGTGAAGCGTCTATCGGCGACATCTCAACTCTGACGTGGAGCCAAGATTATCAAGGTGAATGGAAAGCGACAGAAACCGTTTCGGTAAACGGGGAAAGTGTCGCGGCTTATCACCTTGCTTTAACCGCGAAAACCAAAGGGGCGAGCTATCAGAAGATCGACTTGTGGTTGTCTGAGCAAGATGCGTTTCCAATTAAAGCTGATCTTTACCTGCGCTCTGGCAAACTCGCCAAGCAAGCGCAATACGGACGTGCAACTGACAACGGTGAAGACTACGTCAGTGAGATGACCTTGCTTGATAGCATTCAGCCGAGCAAAAAGACCGTTATCGAGTACCAAGAAATCGTGCCTTGGCAGCTGGATAACAAGTTCTACAACCCAAGTTATTTGCCGAAAGCCAACACGACTCAGCTTTAGTCTGAGCTTCGTAAATAGAACCATGAAAACGAGCAAGGAAGTCACATGAAATCGCACCAGCCTAACCTTAACAAAAGCACCAGTTTGCTGATTGCTGCCTCATTGTGTGTGGGTGCGTCAGCCCCTGCTTTTGCCAATGACGAACTGAGTTTTGAGTGGGATTGGGCTGTCAGTTACGAAACTGCCAAGCAGCGTGACAGCGCATTTATGCAGGCGCAGGGCAGTTCTCGTGATTCACTTAATGCACTGTTGGATGTGCAGGTGAATTATCAGAACTTCAGTGGTTTGTTCGCTCTGTACAGCCAAGGTTTGTACCTCAATCAACAAGGAGAGAGTGAGTGGTGGAGTGAAGCTGATAACCAGTTGCTGATTCGTGAGCTGGCTTGGCTAGGGGAGTGGCAAGTCGGTGATACCACTCTTGATGTGAGTTTGGGTAAGTTGCGCGTGGATTGGGGCGTAGGTTATGGCTACCGACCTTTGGATCTGTTTAAGCCTTATCGACAAAACCCGGTTGGCTTAGTCGCAGAAGAGGGCGCGGGCGTGTTTTCACTCTCACACTACGATATGGCCGGCGAGTGGACGGTGATTGCAACTGATTCAAGCTGGGGGCAACAAGACCAAAGTGCACTTGATCAAGCCGCAGAGCAACAAGGTGTTGGTATTCGTCGTTATGCGCTAGTGGGTGACACCGAGTATCAACTTATTGGTTATTACGATGATGTGCGCCGAGGTTTACTCGGAGCCAGTGCCATTGCCGTGTGGGATGAATCCATCGCCATGCACAGTTCCATGCTGTGGCAAAAGCAAAGTGTCGGCTATCAGTTTCAGCAGGATGATCCTTACCAACCCGTTTCGGTTGAGGAGCAGGGAAGCGCATTTCAAGCCTTAGTTGGATTGAACTGGGCAAACCAAGCCGGACACAACGTGATTGCTGAATATTGGTACGACAGCCGAGCATGGTCGAAAAACGAATGGCAACAAGCAATAGAGCGTGGAGAATTACTCTCTCAGATCCCTGATCCTAACAACTCTTTGTTGGCTAACAGCGCTCTACTTGCGACAAGCTACGCCCAAGGGTTTCAGCACGCCAATATCGTTCAGCATAACGTAATGCTGCACTGGAGTTGGGATGTGGAAGCGTGGGCTGCATGGAACGGTAAAGCGGATATGGGCTGGCTAAGTGATGTAACCCCCACGTTGGATGTGATGTTGTCGCCCCAAGATGGTGGTGTGATTGTCACGCAGTGGCTTAACTACCAATGGATTGATACTGGCGATCAAAGTGTAGAAGTGGAAGTTGCCGCACGCTTTTTAACCGGAGACGACCAATCTGCTTACGCACAAATCAATGATAAGCATATGATTGTATTTAACATCAAAGGGAAATTCTAAATGTGTTCAGCAAAATCAGTGGTGAAAAGTGGATGGCCGCGTAGCTTATTAGTGACCACGGCATTTTGTCTCTTTATCGCAGCAATGACTCTCTCGGTTTGGGGCGGTCCATTTTACATTCATGTAGCGGTTAGCTTCGGATTTGGCTATTCGGCTATCTTCTTCTCATGGTTGATTGACCGTTTGTTTCCAACCCTCCCACGTATGATAGAAGTGGTGTGTTCGCTTGTTGCCTGTTTATTGTTTGGGGTGATTAATGCGCAATTTTGGCTCGGAGAGTATTTTGGTATCTCCGATATGATCCCTGTTGGCTTAATGGGATTACTGTTTAGCGGTATGTGTTATTTCTATTTTTACTCGCGTGAGAAAGAGGCGGTTGCTCAACGAGAGTTGGAAGCCATCAAGCGCGAGAAAGCAGAGCAAGACCGTGCGCTGTTGCTGAGTCAGCTTAAGCAGATGCAAAGCCAGATTGAACCGCATTTCTTATTCAATACTTTGGCAAATATCAGCGCGCTCATGTCGCAAGATGTCGATAAAGCCAAGCTGATGCTAGAACAGTTAACCGCGCTACTGCGTGCAACGCTAAAAAGCTCACGCGAAGAACACACCACCATAGACAATGAAACGGCGTTACTTGAGGCTTACTTAGGCATCCAACAAACTCGTTTGGGTGATCGACTCAGTTACAAGATTGAGGTGGAAGAAGGGCTAGGCAGAACCGAATTACCGCCGATGATGCTTCAACCCTTAATCGAAAACGCCATCATCCATGGTATTGAGCCGAAGCGAGAGGGTGGTGAAGTCAGCTTGCTCATCAAGCGCGAACAACAGAACTTGAAGATTGAAGTCAGAGACACGGGTGTTGGCTTGAATCACGTGAGTGGTCACATGGGCTCTGGCGTGGGTCTAAGTAATCTCAAGCAGCGAGTTGAAGCTTTGTTCGCAGGGCAAGGAGAGGTTTCTATCAGTGAGTCTGCTCAGGGGGGCGTATGTGTTCGCCTGAGCTGGCCAATGGAATCGTAATCAAGGAAGAAAGGAATGAATACAGGGTTTACTGCCATTATTGCTGATGATGAACCGCTATTGAGGCGTCATCTTGATAAAAGCCTAGCTGAAGTGTGGCCAGAGCTAGAGGTGATAGCCAAAGTCGCCGATGGTGAACAAGCGTTGCAAGCCATTGAGCAAAACCAACCTGACATTGCGTTTCTTGATATTCGTATGCCAGTTTTGGATGGCATGACATTAGCGCAAAAACTCAATCAACTCGCCAACCCGCCTTTGATTGTATTTGTTACCGCGTACGATGATTACGCCATAAAAGCCTTTGAGCAAAATGCCGCCGATTATTTGCTCAAGCCTATCTCGGATGAGCGCCTCCTGACGACGTGTGAAAGAGTGAAAGCACGCCTTGCTAAGCGAGAGCAAGAAAGCAGTAATGTGCAGATGAGCAGCCTGTTAGAACAGTTGCAGCAATTATCCGCTCCACAAACGCCGCAATATCTTCAGTGGATCAAAGCGACGCAAGGGGAAGATATTCATCTGATTGCTACGTCTGATGTGTTGTATTTCAAAGCGGAAGAAAAATACGTTTCTGTATATGCCCAACAAGGACAAGGCAAAGTGCAGGAGTATTTGATTCGTACATCGTTGAAAGAGTTGATAGGACAGCTTAACCCAGAACAGTTCTGGCAAGTGCACCGTTCAAGCGTGGTGCAAGTGTGCAAAATTAGCAAAGTAAACAAAGACTTTGCTGGCAGAATGTTTGTGCACGTTGGAGAAACTAAGCTCCCTGTGAGCCGTGCATCTCAAAGTTTGTTCAAAGGGATGTAATCGCTAGAACTGCTCACTATTTACACTGTAAACTCTCTACTCTTAACCCAAATTATCAAGGAAGATAAATGAGTTATCGCGTAACCCTGTTAAATGCGACGGGAGAGTTGTCCCCAATCTCTGAGTATTTACATCAGAAACTTGATGATCTGAGCTTACAGCTTTCTAGTTACTTTGATTTAAGTAACATTGACCTCACCGTTAGCCCGTTTGATCGCAATGACGTACCGCAGACGGGGATTGGCGGCTATTGCTTAAGTGCCTATCGTGTAGAGATTCTGCTTGATACTCAACGTGCTGATATTAAAAACGTTATTGAGAATGAACTAGCTGCGGTGTTAGCGCATGAGTTGCATCACCTGTTCCGTATGCGAGCCGGAGAGAATGACGTTGCACTTGGTGATGTGCTGATTATGGAAGGGTTAGCTTGTCATTTCGAACGTAAGATGAATGGCGGCGTCACTCCGAGCTTGTTTGAGCAAATCAAAGATCAAGATTGGCGCCCTTTCTATGCTGAGATGAAAGGCAAGTTGACCAGCTTAGATTACAACTTCGACGCTTACTTTCTTGGTAGCGATGAAAGCCGCTGGCCGAAATACATGGGGTATTGGGTTGGGTACAACCTTGTTGCTGAATATCTGGCTGATTTTCAAGGCTCTGAACTGGATTTAGTCGGAGCAAAAGCCGAGCTTTTCTATCAATAACTCCGACACAAGCCAAACTAATAGGCTGAGTCATAAAAACAAAAAGCGCCTAGGTCATAAGACGTTAGGCGCTTTTGTCGTTTTATAGCGACGATTTCTCCGAAGAGGCGAATGGGCTTATTCGCTGATCGTCACTTTCTCGATAATGATTGGATCGCATGGCACATCATCGTGACCAAGTTTAGAGGTCGTTTTAACTTTCGCGATGCGGTTTACGACATCCATACCCGCGGTCACTTTACCAAACACTGCATAGCCCCAACCTAGGTTGGTGGTTGCGGTGTGGTCTAGGAAATCATTGTCTTCCAAGTTAATGAAGAACTGTGCTGTTGCAGAGTGCGGAGCATCGGTACGCGCCATTGCGATAGTGCCAACAAGGTTCTTTAGACCACGGTTTGCTTCGTTCGCGATAGTGGCGCGCGTTGGCTTTTCTGTCATGTCTTCGGTATGACCGCCACCTTGAATCATAAAGCCGTCGATAACGCGGTGGAAAATGGTGCCGTTGTAGAAGCCATCTTCACAGTATTTTTTGAAGTTCTTTGAGCTAACTGGCGCTCGTTCTAGGTTCAGTTCAATCTCGATATCACCGAAATTGGTGGTCATAATAATCATCTGGTTTGCCCTTATGGGTGCTAAGTTGGCGGCATTATAGCTAAGTCGTATGAGGATAGCAGAAATAAAAACAGCGACGTTTTGGCGTCGCTGTTTGCATGGTGAATGGGTGAGGAAAGCTTTAAACCGTAAAGCGACCGACCAAGTCGTACAGCTCGTTAGCTTTGTGGTTTAGGTTGCCACTACCTGCGCGGTTTTGATTCGCAAGGTGTGCCGATTGGCTGCTTTGTTGAGAGATGACTTCGATGCGTTGTGAAATCTCTTGGCCAACTTGGCTTTGCTCTTCGGTTGCTGTTGCGATCAGGGTGTTCATGTCCATGATGTTAGCAATTGCGGCTTGGATTTCTTGCAGTGCGGCAGAGGCAGCTCGTGCTTCCTCAACCGTTGCTTCACCACGCGCTTGGCTTGAGCCCATGGCTTTCACTGCTGCATCCGAGCCAGACTTCAACTGCTCAATCATTTGGTGAATTTCGCCTGTGCTGTCTTGAGTGCGACTTGCCAGTTTACGAACCTCATCGGCAACGACTGCGAAGCCTCGACCTTGTTCGCCTGCACGGGCTGCTTCAATGGCTGCGTTTAGTGCCAATAGGTTGGTTTGCTCGGCAATGTCTTGAATCACTTCTAGCGAAGAAGAAATGTTTTGTACGTCGCTCTCTAAACGAGAAATTACCGTGCTGGCTTCCGACACCTCTAGCGCGAGCGCTTCGACGGAGTTTGCTGCGGAATCAACAATGTGTTTCGCTTGCTGTGAATTTTCATCGGCGTCTCTGGCTGATTGCGCTGCTTGGTTAGCGTTGTTTGAAATCTCGTGCGCCGTTGCTGTCATCTCGGTCATTGCCGCAGCGACCTGTTCGGTTTCTTCACGTTGACCTGAAGCTAACTCGTCCACTTGCGATGCACGCTGTGACATCTCGTTGGTCTCTGAAACCACTTCTTGTCCGACATGGCTAACACTCTTGATGATGCCTTGCAGGCTTTCAACGAAGATATTGAAGTTGCGGCTCAGCTGCGTGAACTCCGGCACGCTAGATTCTTCCATGCGCGCTGTTAAATCTGCATCGCCTTGTGCGAAAGAGTGGATTGAGGCATCAAACTGCTCAATAGGTTTCATGATGCTGCGGTTAACAAATACGGCAAAGACTGCAACTATCGCTGTTATCGAGGCACAAAACAGGGCTATCGCAGTTAGTGTGGTGTTGAGATCTTCGTGTGCGGCTTTTTCCATGTCTGCCACAATGGCGTCGATATCGTCCGTGTAGAAACCCGTTCCCAACATCAAGTCCCATTCAGGAATAAAGACTGAGTAGCTGAGTTTCGGTAGTGCTTCACTCTGACCGAGTTTCGGGAAGTAATAAGTCGTGAACTCACCAGTTTTGGCATTTTTTAGCAAATCCTGAATCAGGTAATTGCCTTTCTTGTCCTGCAAGTTATAGAAGTTTTCCCCGATGCCTTTGGTGTTTTTACCCACCACGACGCGAACGCCTTTTGAATCATAACCAAAGATGTAGCCGGATTGACCAAACTCTAGTTGTTTCAAGATAGGCAGAGCCTCTTCCAGTGGGGCATTTTGTGCGAGTAGTGGCTCGACAGCGGAACGCGCCATTTGCACGTAACTTTTGAGTTCGGCTTTTTTCATCTCCATCATTCGACTTCGAGTTTGCTCAATCTCGTGCTCGTTGTAGGCAGTGGTTTGTAGGTAGGTGAACCACATCATGCCTATTGCCATAGTTAGAATTGGAATTATTGAAAGGATATATAGTCGTTTTCTGATCGTCAGATTCATAGAGACGTCCTTCTCTCGGCGCAGCGTTACAAGTGACAAGCTGAATAAGCTTACCTGATAAAAGTGTTAATACTTATTGTTGTAATGCTTAGAGATTAACCGAGTTACTCAATCAGAAGTACTGGAAATTTGTAAATCTAGACGAAGGTCGTAGCATTTTTAAGCGGGATCACAATTAACGTGAACAAGACCCACTATTGCAACGAGAAGTCCCTGTTAACCAATATGAGACGCGATACCTATTCTTTGCGAATTTGAGGTAAAGCCAGTCAGCAACAGGTTTAACGAGGCGCCAACGCAGTGGAGCGTAGAGCCAACAGCGACCAACTAATTGCCACGCACGATGAGTCACGTCCAACCCAAGCAGAAGCTCCCCCTTTTCGTTGAGGGCGTGCAAAATGGTGTTGGCTTGTTCAGGATCGATCTGCGGATAATCTGCGAATGTATCACTATAGATATCGACGGTTTTGATGTGCTGCTTGGAATCGCGTTGTTTTAGCGCCTTCATCTCTTTGACACAAAGCGGGCAGGTTCCGTCATAAAATATGGTGAGTTTTGTCATTGCGGTCTTCTTATTTGAGATTTTCTAATCGCTTTTACGTGGCGAATTTTCTTTTGGTTCATTGTTTTGCAAGTAATGCAGCCAATTGTCGCGAATGTTGCCGTAATTGAATTGGCAGAACTCTTTGCGATCACGCAGGTAGTCTTTTTCTACTTCATCGAGTAAGGCTTTGTATTGCTCAGGATCACTACCGTACACCAAACATAACGTTGAAAAGTAACGCTGCAAATCAAAGCTGTGTTCGTCAATGTACTCGCCAAAATCGTAGTAGTCCGGTCTGTCGTCGGATTCGAATGCGAACATGTCGGCGGCGCTAATGGCCATATCTGCGCCATCTTCTAGGAAGTCAATCATTAAAATAGTGGCAAAATTATCGACCGCATCTTCTTCTTTTCCGAGAACAGGGATGCTTTGATCTTCGATGTAAGCATGTCCAGCTTCATGAAGTAAAGTGTGCAATAACGTATCTAGCGCCCCTGTTTTTGGGGATTTTCCGAAGCGTTCTTCATACTGATTATTGGAGAAGTAATTGAGCGACTCCAAATAAAAAGTGTAAGGAACGTATATTGTGTGTGTATCAGGATCATACATTGGACCATCTTCTCCGCCGTAAACCAGCGTGAGAGCTTGATCAAATGGAAAGTAGGCCTGAGACAGCTCAACAAAGATGGTGTTTACATCGCTGCTTTGAATAGATTGTTGGGCGATTTTTTCATGAGTTGTCTCTATGGGAGAATATTGAATACGAATGTTTTCAGCTGCTGTAGCTGATGAGACGATGCTGAGTAATAGCGCAGCGCAAAGCGAATGAATGTTCATGTGGGACTCTTGTTATTGAATAACTTGTATAAAAAATTATACATGTTTTTGTCTGATGCATAGTTGGGGGTGTACTCATTAGCCAAAGTCGGGACGTCGGTCTCGAAAAGCAATCATGATAACATCGCATATTTCGGCTGCTTGGTTCTCTAGGGCGTTTATCAAGACCTCTTGGATAAGAACGGCGGTGAAGTTATTAGCTATGCATCGTATTCTAAGAAGCTTACTGAGTAACTGTGCTTCGATTTTTATCTGTGAAAATGATAATAGGCAGTTAATCATTGCAAGGTTTAACTATGGGGTTGGTGAATGTCACTGAATTGAAGAAAATTATCAGCGATATGTTATAATCCTGCTCCGTTGTGACGAAAACGTTTGTTGCAGCCTGAGAGTTTCCTTGGATTCGGCTCGTTTATACACCATGAGCCAGAGTTGAAAAGCTACGACAGGAACAGGCAAACCCAATTGTTTTGAACGCGCTCTCGGCGTTTAGCGGTTACAACGGGAAGGAACTTTGTTTGATAGTAATTGACACATTCTGTTTAAGTAAGGGAGCCCGAAGTGGTTCAGAAAGTGTCACCCAGAATTTACTCACAACACAACACCCCAAGCGATAACGCACAGGTATTGCGAGGGGCCATTTGAAGGAGCTGTATCAGCTCCTTTCACATTTAAGGGCTTGCTAACAGCGTAAAAACTGACACATCGCTTAAGGAGCGCCCCTTAAACTAGCCTAAGGCGCATCTACACCAACTTTTTGAGTATTTTCGAAACAATAAAGCGAGAAAATTTGCTATTGAACGAAGGTTAAACTAACACTCATTCATTACGGAGAATGAAGAGAACAATAATAAGAGGCGATATGAATCATTTAATATCTGTAGGTGCACTGGAGTCCTTCTTGGTCGCAATTAGTGTGCTTTTCCTGGGGCATTTTATTAATGCTAAGCTACCGATTTTAAAGAAATTCAACATACCTGAGCCGATTGTAGGTGGCCTTATTGTGGCCTGCATGATTACTGCTCTTCATTTCAACGGCATCGATTTAGAGTTCGACTTGCCATTACAAAATACGTTTATGTTAATGTTTTTTGCGACAGTTGGTTTGGCCGCAAATTACACTCAGTTGATGAAAGGAGGTGCGAAGGTTTTTATCTTCTTAGCTGTCGCATCGTTTTACATCATCATACAAAACGGCGTTGGCGTTTCACTTGCGGCGGCGCTCGGTTTAGATCCTTTGATGGGGTTAATTGCTGGCTCGATTACTCTGTCTGGTGGTCATGGTACAGGTGCTGCGTGGTCACAAACCTTTCAAGACGTGTATGGATTGGATAACGTCTTAGAAATTGCAATGGCATCAGCGACTTTTGGTTTGATCATCGGCGGTATCATTGGTAGCCCTGTAGCGCAGCGTCTGGTGGAAAAGAACAGCATAGAGTCTGAGTATGGTCGTGGTGGTCGAGATGCCAAAACTCACGAGAAATTCCCGGAGTTGGTGACTTACAATGAATACGAAGAAGATAAAGTAACGGCGAAAAAAGTGGTGGAGAAACTCTTCTTCCTACTGATCTGTGTTACTGGGGCCAAGTATGTCGAGCAATGGGTAAGCACGTATGAAATCTCATGGCTGATGATTCCAGACTTCGTATATGCGCTATTCATTGGTGTGATCATTACGAATTTCTTGGAAGTGACCAAGATTCGTAAGTTAGATGCCGAAACGGTCGATATGTTAGGTACGGTATCGCTATCTCTGTTCTTAGCGATGGCTCTGATGAGCTTGAAGTTATGGAATATCTTCGATCTAGCGATTCCATTCTTGGTTATTTTAGCTGTGCAGTCTGTCGTCTTAGCTATCTTTACGTACTATGTTACGTTCAAAGTGATGGGAAGCAACTACGATGCTGCGGTTATTGCAGGGGGGCACTGCGGTTTTGGCTTGGGTGCAACCCCAACAGCCGTAATGAACATGGGTTCGATCGTTAACCGATTTGGCCCGTCGCCGCAGGCATTTATGGTGGTGCCAATTGTGGGGGCTTTCTTTATCGACATCGTTAACTTAATCATTTTACAAGGTTACATTTCATTCCTTGGTTAAATTTAAGTTCATGATCTCCTAAGGTCGAAATAAAAACGGTCACAACACAGGTTGTGACCGTTTTTTTATGGCTCGATTTTGGCCGTTTATCGGACGACGGATTATTGAATGGTTCGGCTGAACTTGAGGCTAGCTGTCCAACCAAGAATACCAATGAAGGCGTAAATGCCAACGTTTAACCAACCCGCTTGAGGAATGGTATTGAATGGGTTTGGTGTAATAATGGCGTGCAGCGGAAGGTAAAGCACTTCGGAGAAAAAGTGATCTAGCCCGTAGTAACCAAAAAGTGCGATAGGCATCCAACGTAGCGCATAAATGGCGATAAACAAAATGACCAGTGGTGAGTTCACTTTTTGTGAAATAGCCATCGCAGTTAATGCCAGCGGTAACAGCAGAATACCGGCGAACAACATTCTGATTAAAAACTCTCCCCAATGCAGCAGCACGTAACCTAACGAGGCTTGGCGGTACAATAAAGCCAATTGGTGATCAGTAGAGATGTTCAGCAACCACAACATTAAATTTGCAGCGAGTACGAGCACCGAGCAGACGAGCGGAATCACCAATAAGCCAAACCCTAGCTTCACTAAATGGGTTTTTATGTCACTGACAGGCATACTGCGCCAAAACATAATGCTGCCTTCCGCCCGTTCTTTGCGTAGCGTTCTTGGGAAGTACTGAACGGCTAACAAGATAGACAGCAGCCCTGCTCCTCCGGTAATCAACATATTGACGTCATCACCAAGCTCTCTGTGAATGTCACTGACATCGCCACCAAAGCTCATTTGGAAAAACATATTGTGTTGTAGAGTATCGTTACTCATTAAACTCACAAAGAGAATAACTCCACACGCCAACACAAACAGTGGAATACGTAAAACAAGAGGGTTTTCTAACCACTCTTTTTGCAACATCGCGACAACTGAACGCATTACGCTGCCTCCTTCTGCAATGCTAAAAATAGATCCGCTAACTTCACCCCATGGATGGAACCCATTGTTTCTGCTTGTTGGGCATACTGGGCTTTGAGTAACCATTTCGTTGAACCGAGGCCTTTTTGTGACGAGAGTGGGTTCATCGCTTCAATTTGTGTGCGGTGCTCGTCGTTGGCTTCAAGAATGAAATAGTCTTCACTGATACTGTCCATCGAGGTTTGCAGAACGGGGCGACCATGCTTAAGAATCAGAACATCTGTCAGCAAGTGCTCAATCTCTGATACTTCATGACTGGCGATGATCAACACGCGCTCGCCGTCGTGAAACCATTCCAATAAGTGACGATAAAACGTCTCGCGATACACGAGATCTAACCCGAGTGTCGGTTCATCCAATATGAGGATTTGGGTGTTGGTCGCGATCACAATCGCGAGGTGTAATTGCACCTTCATCCCTTTGGATAAAGATTTGATACGCGCACGAGGTTTGATGTCCGTTTGACGAAGTAGCGTATCTGCTTGGGCGCGATTGAACCCTGGATGCACGCCCTCGGTATAGTTAAGCAGTTGAGCAACGGTCATCCAATCTGGCAGAACGTTGACATCCGAGATGTAGGATAAGCTCTGCATTATCTTGTCGCGTTGCATAATAGGTTCAAATCCGTTGATACGAATAGTGCCCTGATATTCATGTGCACCGAGTAGGGCATTAATAAGCGTTGATTTACCTGCGCCATTATGGCCGAGTAAGCCAAGTACTTGTCCTGCATGTAGGTCGAAACTCACTTCATGCAGTGCTTCTCCTTGTTGCTGATATTGCTTGGAGACGTTGTTTACACTGACTAATGCGCTCATTGGTCACCTTTCAAGTGTGGTTTTAGTTGTTGAATGAATTCGTCGAGTGACATATCCAGACGCTGTATTGTGTCGGCTATCTGCGGAATTTGTTGCTGAAGAAAACGTGCCTTCTCGTCTGCGAGTAATTTGAGCTTTGCTCCTGAAGCGACAAACATACCTTGACCGCGTTTTTTCTCCACTAGCCCGTCATCAACAAGCAATTGATAGCCTTTCATAACGGTGAGGTGGTTAATTTTCATATCTGCAGAGATGCTACGGACGGAGGGCAGAGCATCGCCTTCTTGCCAGACACCTTGCAGTATTTGCTGCGTGATCTGGTCTGCCAACTGTCGAAATATCGGTTGGCGATCATGCCAATTAGTCATGAGTGAATCTCTTGGTTGAGATGGTGTTATATATATGTATAACACCTAGTGCGTTAGAGAGAAAGTAATAATTTAAAACCTAGTGTATCCGCCTGTCTTATTCGCTCTAAATATCCACCTATGTGGTCGTTGTTTTGAGGTTTTGTTTTATATGGAAATTAATTGCTTCTCATAAGTTGAGAAGTGTTGTTTTTCTCTTCCCATCAATACACTTATCGCCTGTTCTAAATGAATATTCTCACTGAATGATAATTAGCATAATTTTAGGTCTGCCTATTTCTTACTTGATGAGAATTGATGGTCAAAGAGGCCTAGAAAACAAAAGTTTCGAGAGGCAATCTGACTGGCTTAGGCACCTATCTCACGTTGAGCGCGTGCTCAATGAATGAGAAAGAGTAGAGTAAAGAGGTCTCATGAATCAGGTAATATCTATCGGCCCACAGGAGTCGTTCCTCGTCGCAATTTGCGTGTTGTTTTTAGGGCAGTTCATCAATACCAAGTTACCAACCTTAAAAAAATTTAATATTCCAGAGCCAATTGTTGGTGGTCTAGTGGTCGCTTGCGTAATCACGACGATGCACTTAAACGGTGTGGATGTTTCCTTTGATTTACCACTGCAAAACGTCTTTATGCTGATGTTTTTTGCAACCGTTGGCTTAGCGGCAAATTACACCCAACTGATTAAAGGCGGTGCGAAGGTTTTCATCTTCCTAGTTGTGGCATCGGTCTACATTCTTATCCAAAATGCGGTCGGCGTGTCCTTAGCAACAGCGTTGGGGTTAGATCCACTCATGGGGTTGATCGCCGGATCCATTACGCTTTCTGGCGGACATGGAACTGGAGCTGCGTGGTCGCAAACTTTTCAAGAAATGTATGGTTTGCATAATGTTCTAGAGGTGGCAATGGCTTCTGCTACATTTGGCTTGGTGATGGGCGGGATTATTGGCAGCCCTGTTGCACAAAAGCTACTAAACAAACACAACTTGGAATCGGAATACGGACGCACCAATCAAAGTCATCAGAGTTTCCCTGAACTGGTGACGTACAACGAACATGAGGAAGATCGTGTCACAGCGAAAAGAGTCGTTGAAAGCTTGTCCATCATTCTACTTTGCGTGACAGGCGCGAAGTATCTCGAGAGTTGGGTAAGCAGTTTTGACATCAAGTGGTTAATGATTCCCGATTTTGTTTATGCGCTGTTTATTGGTGTTGTTATCACTAACATCATGGAAGTGACGAAGGCGCGCAAGGTTGATTTAGAAACCGTTGATATTCTTGGCACGGTTGCACTATCTCTATTTCTTGCCATGGCCTTGATGAGTTTGAAATTGTGGAATATTTTCGATCTTGCGATCCCATTCCTTATTATTCTTGCTATTCAGTCGGCAGTGTTGGCGATGTTCACTTACTACGTAACATTCCGCATGATGGGAGGCAACTACGATGCGGCGGTGATCGCTAGCGGACACTGCGGTTTTGGGTTAGGTGCTACACCGACTGCGGTCATGAATATGGGCTCCATCGTGAGTCGATATGGTCCATCACCACAAGCATTTATGGTGGTTCCAATTGTCGGTGCATTCTTCATCGACATTGTGAATTTAGTGATTTTGCAAGGATGCATCGCTTTTATTAAATAACATTCGCTTTTTTACCGAAATAACAAAGCCAGCACCTATACGCTGGCTTTGCTATTTGTAACACGAAATCTTGTTTGCCTGACTTCAAGCCGTGAAATCAATGCGTTACTATGACGACATAGTGTTCAATTTTGCAGCAGCATGAGGTACCCACATGTCTGAAAAAATATCGACGTCGGCATTAGCGAAAATGCGCAAGGTAGAAGCTAAGCTGCTGTTTGCCGATCTCAAACGTGCAGGCTACATCGTTCGCCAAGATGAAAAGTGGATTTTGACCGAAGAAGGGGCAAAGTTTGGCGGTGAGTATGTGGATCACCCTAAATTTGGCCAGTTCATCGTCTGGCCGACCAACTTACATATTGAGCTGACTCCCAGCTCAGGGAAAACATTGAGCGCGACACAACTGGGTGAAAAGCTGAAATTGAATGCGAAGCGCATGAATCAGCTTTTGAGTGAACTGGGTTGGTTGACCAAATCCGAAGAGGGATGGAGTGTCACTGAAGCTGGTGTGCGCGCTGGTGGACAGCAAAGAACCGATAAAGAAACACAAAATACCTTTGTCGTATGGCACGATGTGGTGCTGCGTAACAAGCGTCTTAAGCAGTCTGTCATTGAGTTTTTAGGGCAAGACGCGGAGTCACATTCTACGGATAAATCGTACTCAAGCTTTCGCCAAAAATTTGAAGCCAAGCACCGAACATTAGATGGACATTACGTGCGCTCTAAGGGGGAGTTGCTCATCGACAACTGGCTGTACTTGGCTGGTGTTGTGCACGCTTATGAGCGTCAGTTGCCGATTGACCAAGATGTCACTAGCGATTTTTACTTGCCAGGTGGCAAAGTCTATTTGCAATTTTGGGGAAGTGACGATGGGGAGATGGCTCAGGCCGACCGTGAGACCATTCGTACTGTTTATGAGCAGCATCATTTCAATCTTATCGAAGTCGAACCGAGTGAACTAGACAAGTTGGATGAAGTGCTTCCTAAGCGTCTTCGTCAGTTTGGTATTAAAGCTTATTGACGACTTAAGCCCGCTGTTCAGATAAGAAAAAACCCGTGTTCAACACGGGTTTTGTATTTTTAGTGTGTTTCTAGGCTGCCATCCTATGGGCTAAAAGCCTTTGATGTTTTCTGCTTCTAGCTCAGAGAAGTACTTCACTGTCTTCACTTTCAGTTCTTGTTGAGCTGGTTCGTCGCATACGATCACCGCTTTAGGGTGAAGTTGAAGAGCAGAAACTGTCCATAGGTGGTTTACACAACCTTCCACGGCTGCTTCAAGTGCCTGAGCTTTGTTATGGCCAGTGACCAAGATCATCACTTCTTCTGAGTCTAGAAGCGTACCAACACCGATAGTCAGCGCGTATTTAGGCACTTGGTTGATATCGCCGTCAAAGAAGCGAGAGTTCGCAATGCGAGTGTCTTCAGTGAGGGTCTTGATGCGAGTACGAGAAGAAAGAGATGACGCTGGCTCGTTGAACGCGATGTGACCGTCGTTACCCACGCCGCCCATGAACAGGTTGATCTTGCCGTAAGACTTAATTTTGTCTTCGTAACGCTTACATTCTGCGTCGTGATCGTCTGTGTTACCGTTCAGTAGGTTGATATTTTCTTCTTGAATATCAATGTGATTAAAGAAGTTGTTGTACATGAATGAGCGGTAAGATTCTGGGTGATCCGCAGGGATGCCAATGTACTCATCCATGTTAAAAGTCACGACGTTTTTGAAGCTGACTTCGCCGGCTTGGTAAAGCTCGATTAGGGCTTTGTAGGTTGCTAGAGGAGTGCCACCAGTTGGTAGACCCAGAACGAATGGACGCTCAGCAGTAGGTTTAAAGTCGTTGATACGCTTAGCGATATGCGCAGCTGCCCACTTACCTACTTGTGCTGCTCGAGTTAACGGGATAAGTCTCATTTTGTGCCCCTAGTTATTGGAATTGACGATGTACTGAAACATTAATTCGCATTATAAAATAAGTAATGGCGAACTGCTATTGTTTTAGGTCAAAATTTTGCTTTTTCTTTAACCAATGTTGGTTTTGTAGACGATTTTTATATCTAAATGCTTTTATAAGACGATTTTTTACAAAGAAATTGCATTATGAAACTGACGAATCAATAGATAAAATTTATGATCTAAATTAAGTTCTGCCTTCGCACTTAACCTTGTTTTTTAACAACCTACAGAGTGCGAAATCGCACACGAACTTCAAATATTATGGGTTAGATATGGCATGGCGCTCATTCTTTAACCATAATTGAAATGTGTAAACCAGTGAGGAATTCGGTATGAAAAATGAGTTAGATCCGAGCAAAGTACTACAGGCTTACGAATGTGTGATGAACAACGGTACGCCAACCGAATTTGGTAAAATGTATGAAGGTGTAGAAGCGTTTTCTGACTACGATGGGTACAACGTTTTCTTGAGAGGAAATGGTGTTGAGCTAAAAATTGGCTTCCACAACACCTATCACTTGGAATATGACCAAGAGCATTTGAAAGAGAGCTTTCTGAAAAAGATTGCTACGCTCGCCAAGTAAACGGTCATCACCCAAATATTAAAAAAGCCCTTGGGAGAATGCCCCCTTGGGCTTTAGGAGAAGAAATGAGCTTGTCTTGCTCGCTCAGTAAAGTCAAACGAGCTTTCGCCTACTGCTAGAAAAAGGCGAGAACTAGGTTATTGGTTATTAATCGTCTTCAACCAAACTCTCTTCAATGTATTCTTCTGTGGCGTCAGGCTTGTTACGACCATTTAGCGTATGGAAGCGCTTGCGACCACGAGCAAGTTGGGTGTACTTTAGCCACGTACGCTCAAGTTTTGTTTTTGCTTTGCCCGGGTTTTCTAACACCTTGATGAAGTGTTTCTCTTCGCTGTTTTCAGGTGTTAATTCGCCTGACTCTAAGCCAAGCATTGTATCCCCATAAATTGTTAGGATTTCCTCTTCTGAAAGAGTAAAATCGCCAGACTTTGCAAAGCCGCGTGGGAATTTTACGTTATCGTAAAAACGTTTTTTGCCATGACGGAATTCAGTGTCAGACATGTCAACAGCCTCTGTAACCGTTATTGATGAATGTAGTGAACTTACGGCGAAAATTAGGCTTAAATCTAACAAAAGAAAAACAAAACTTTTTTGTCGTCATGATTTTAATTAGTTGTTAATCTGGTTTTATATTAACCAGGAGATGGTTTATGGATGTAAAAGTCTTTCGAACATTTTTAGAGCTGGCAAGAGTTCGTCACTTCGGACGTGCTGCTGAGAACCTTTATATTACCCAAGCCGCTGTGAGCGCACGTATCAAACAATTGGAAAGTTACTTCGATACGCAATTGTTTATTCGTGATCGAAATAACATAAAGTTGACCTCTGCAGGTGAGCGCTTAATCAGCTATGCCGAGGTAATGGTCACTACATTGCAACAAGCGAAGCTAGAATTATCGCTTGAAGATGGCAAAGCGCTGCAACTAACGTTAGGTGGCACGCCAAACATTTGGGACGCTTATTTACAGAATTGTTTAAGTGTCGTCACAGATTCGTTTGGTGGTTATGGCTTCATGGCAGAAGTGATGGGACGTGAGATGCTCAGTCGTAGCTTGCTAGAGCGCACGTTAGATATGGCATTTGCGTTCGATCAGATCAAAGCTGATGAGCTTAACTGTAAAAAAGTGGCAGATGTTGTTCTCGTTCTGGTATCAACTGAGAAAGATTCTTTAGACACCGTTTTCGAAAACAAATATGTGTACGTTGACTGGGGGACGCGTTTCTCCTCAGAGCATTCTGAGCGTCACCCTAAGATTCCGGCTCCATATTTACGCACTTCAACAGCGCGTATCGCATTGGACTTTATTTTAGAGAAGGGTGGAGCCGCGTACTTACCAATCTCTCTCGTGGAGCCATTTATCGCTAATGGGCAGCTTCACAAGGTGTCTGGAGTAGAAGATTGGTGTCGCCCTATCTATTTGAGCTATCGTAAAGCTAGCTCGTCTGTAGACGCGATTAAGCAAGTGGAAGAAATTGTCAAAGAGATCGATCCACTGACCGCTTACAGTTTTCAGCAAATTGGTTCTGGCACTTCCGACGAATAGCGTTGAATGAAAAGTCAGAAAAACGAAAAAGCCGCCTTGAGAAATCAAGGCGGCTTTGTTTTTATCTCGATGAATCGATAGTTATGGTAAGTCAAACAACAGGGCTGTTGTGCTTTCGTTTGATGTATTGCGCAAAACAACCTTACTCTGGTGTTCAACCTTCGCGCCGTCGCCAGCCGTCAAAGTGGTATTGTCGACACTAAGGCTCCCAGTCACTTGATGGATGAATAGATTTCGGCCCGACTCAATCTCAAAGTTTAGTTCGCTACTTGGCTCAAGAATTAACTGATGCAAAGTCGCATCTTGCTTAATAAGTAGCGTGCCGTTTTCTCCAGTTGGAGTTGCTATAGTCGTTAACCCAGGATTGCGACCAAAATCTTTTTGCTGATAACCTGGTTTGGTTCCAAATGTGTTCGGTTGAATCCAAATCTGTAGAAACCGCAGCGTATCTTGGTTCGATGCATTGTACTCACTGTGGTAAATCCCTTTCCCTGCCGACATGAGTTGGAATTCACCTGCAGGTAGTGTTTTGACGTTACCTTCACTGTCTTTGTGTGCGATAACACCTTCCAACACATAGCTGATGATCTCCATATCACGGTGGCCATGTGTATCAAAACCCGCGCCAGGCTTGACTACATCGTCATTAATGACTCTCAGCTCAGAAAAGCCCATATGTTGAGGATCGTAGTAGCTACCAAAAGAAAACGTATGTTTGCTATCAAGCCAGCCAAAGTTTGCTCGACCTCGGTCTGCTGCATGTCTTACCGTAATCATAAGGCCTCCTTAAGAGAGCTTTTTGTTTAAAAAGTTATCTAACGCTGCTTTACCTGCGCCAGAGAACGCCAGAGAAACGCTCGCTGCCAGTAATGCCAAGCCAAACTCGTAACCGTTGTTTGCCATGAACAGGCCATTCTCAAAGTGGACAGAGAATATCGCTACCACCATCGTGAACGCCAAAGCAACCGCTGCTGGTCGAGTTAGCAGACCAAGTAAAATGAACAAGCCGCCAAAGAACTCTGCGCTGCCCGCAAGTAACGCCATGAGTACGCCAGGACCTAAACCGATAGATGCCATCCACTGACCTGTGCCTTCTAGGCCGTAGCCACCAAACCAGCCAAATAGTTTTTGTGCGCCGTGCGCCATAAAGATAATGCCGATTGGAACGCGAAGTGATAGTGCGCTGTAACCTGCGTTTGATGTGGTAATTTTCTGTAATAGTGCTTTCATGATTCTGTCCTCTGACTCTTTTCAATGAGTGGGAAGCGTGTGCTCCCGTGCTGTTGAGAACAGTTTAGGTAGAGGCGAACATAAAAATAACGGGAGGATTTTGATAAACTCGTTCTAAAAAATTGAATGATTGGTTTTTATTTATTTAAATCAATGTCTTGATTTTTATATTCGGGTGTTTATTTGCCGATTATTGTCTGTTTTAAATCAAGGTCTGTCATTATTTTCGATAAACATTTTTGCTGTTAAACAAAAAAAGAGCACATGTACTGTGCTCTATTGCTTTCGCTTTTAACAAGGGAGAAAGGTGTGTTAAAGAAAACCGTCAGAGGTTCATTAAGCTCTCTAATGACTCCTCTACATTGTTGTAGTGATAAGTTCGAATATTACGTCCATCCGTCGCATTAATCTGAATTTCTGAGATCTCGTTATCTGAGTCTCTTTCGATAATTCCAATAGAATGATCTACGGATTTACTGGTAATAACCTTTTGGTTTCTTAATACAATTACGCAAGTATGTAAGTCCATGCCAATTCCCTTTAGCCGACGTTGTTGTGATGTTCTGGATCTAACTTTAGTGTACAAAAGCGCTAATGCCAATAAATCTCAATATTGAGTTCCGAAAATGGCTAATTGTGGGCGCTTAAGCAAGCTACAATAACACTATATTGAACGATGCCTATGAACAATAAATGACAAAAGGCATGAGCAAGGAAAGCACTATGTTTATTCACCCCCATACCTCACTGACCTTCGAGCAGTGTCACAAGGCGCGAGTCGCGCGAGACAGTCGTTTTGATGGGCGATTTTATGTGGCGGTAAAAACAACGGGAATCTTTTGCCGTCCGATTTGCCCGGCAAATTTGCCTAAAGAAGAAAATGTTGAGTATTTCGCTGATAAGACGCAAGCCCTTCAAGCAGGGTACCGTCCGTGTTTACGTTGTCGACCTGACAGCGCGCCTGGATCTTGGGCATGGAAAGGTGTCGAGACGACCTTTCAACGAGCGATTTCGTTAATTGATAGAGGGGAGTTGCATCACCATTCGGTGTCAGAGTTGGCTGAGCGTGTTGGGATTTCTGACCGTTACTTACGTATGTTGTTTGAGCAGTATCTAGGTATGTCACCCAAGCAGTATGCGCAATATCAGCAACTAATGTTCGCCAAACAGTTGCTTCACTCCAGCTCTATGTCGGTCACCGACGTGGGGTTTGCGTCAGGTTTTAACAGTACGCGCCGCTTTAACGATGCTTTTCAAAAGTTTCTCAAACTAACGCCTTCTCAAGTACGCCGTAAAGAGTTTGATGGTGCGGGTTGCAATCGAATTGCCTTACCTTATCGAGGTGAGTTGAATTGGTCGCACATGTTGGACTTCTATCGTTTGCGAGCGGTTGAGGGGGTTGAGCTGGTGAGTGATGAGAGTTATCAGCGCAACGTTTTTTTGGATAACAGCAAAGCCTGGTTTAAAGCGACAAAAGGTGAAGGATACTTAGAACTGGCGTTTGAAATTGAAGACGTAACGAAGCTGCAAAACTTGGTGTCTGACATTCGTCGTATGTTCGATCTTGACGCTGATATTTGTACTGTTGAGCAGCATTTGGAGTATGTCGCGCCTGGGCTCGTGTCGAGTAAAGGTATTCGTATTCCTGGTGTATGGAATGCATGGGAAGCAGGGGTTAGAGCGATTTTAGGCCAGCAGGTGTCGGTTAAAGCGGCGATTGGTCAACTTAACTTATTGGTGGCCACACTTAGTGGAGAGTCAGAAAAACGTTTTTTCCCGACTCCCAGTGATATTGCGAACGCCGACGTGAGCTTTTTGCGCATGCCGCAAAGCCGTAAAGAAACGCTAGTGCGCTTCGCCCAGTTTATGCAGGACAACTCAGAAGCTGACCCCCAGCACTGGCTAGCTTTGAAAGGCATTGGACCTTGGACCGTCAGTTATGCTCAACTGCGAGGGCAATCTCAACCCGATTGCTTTCTAGATAAAGACTTAGTGGTGAAAAAGGCGATGCAGCGTTACCCATCACTGAATACGCACACTGCGGCCCCTTGGGGAAGCTACGCGACGTTTCACTTATGGAATCAATCATGAAAACATTTTATACCGAAATGCCGAGTCCACTAGGAACGGTGACTATCCAATCGAACGCTGAGGGCTTACTTGGCATTTGGTTTGAAACATGCACCACTAAGCCGAGTGAGCTGGGGGTGCGAGACGAGCAGCATCCGGTTTTGCGCCAAGCTGTCACCCAACTGGATGAATACTTTGCTGGTCTGCGCAACGAATTCGACTTGCCCCTTGCAGCGACAGGCACTGATTTTCAAAATCAAGTTTGGCAGGCACTAACGACCATTCCATATGGGGAAACGTGGAGCTATCAAGATCTCGCGAATGCGATAGGTAACCCTAAAGCTGTGCGTGCTGTTGGGTTAGCAAATGGGAAGAATCCGATTTCTATCGTGGTGCCTTGTCATCGCGTTATTGGCAAAAGCGGAAAACTGACTGGGTATGCAGGTGGAGTGGAGCGCAAGCAACGTTTGCTCGCGTTGGAGCAAGGCACACCGCTTTAAGTGAGGCGATTCTCATATTGGGATTAAGCGTGCTACACAGGGGTAACGATAGTGTAGAGTTTCATATTCGTTATACGAACAGAAAAAGGACAATAAGGACATGCCTTTCAAAACGGATTTTGATGCCTTCATGAGTGAGTGTTGGCAGCATCACGAGGAAAATCCCGAACAAATTTATGCTCAGCTAGAAACGGCTCTGAGCGAGGTGGAAGACGTTACCCAAATCGAGCGAATATTCGCATTGATGCTGCATACCGCTATTGGGCATCTCCAGAGCCCAGAACAGTTTCTTACTTGTTTAGATCACTTTGATGAACGCAAGGTTGCCGAGAGTTTGGCATTTCAACGCAGTATTGCCGTTGCGCGCTACTTCGTAGATGGCACTGACAATATGGAATTATTGGAAGAGCAAGAACAACGCCGAGTTTACGCTTTGATTTCGAATGAACTTTCTGCACTTGTTCAGCTTGAACTGGCGAGTCAATGGTTGGTGAAGGCAGCGTTAGGAATGACGCCGAACGATGCAGAAGGGCCATTAGCGCGCGCTATCGCGATCACTGCGAACAACTTAGCATGTCAGTACGAAGCGCTGGCTGAGCGCACGTGCATGGAAAAATCGAAGATGTTAGAAGCAGCGACACTCGCGCTAGACTATTGGAAAGTGGCAGGGGGGTGGATGCAAGAAGAGCGCGCAGAGTATCGCTTAGCGATGAGCTTGCTTAAAGCGGATAAACCGCAAGAAGCCAAAGTGCATGCTGAGCGCTGTGAGGCTATTTGTCAGCAAAATGGTAGCGACGCGTTTGAGCTGTTCCACGCACATGACTTGTTGATGCAAGTACACTTCCATCTTAGCCAGAAATATAAAGCTAAATTGGATGAAGAGATGCAGCAGCACTGCAAAACGAGCTCGTTGACGTGATCTTAGCGTTGAATGAAAAAAGCCCCGAGCGACTGGCTGGGGGCTTTAGGGTTGTTGACTATGCAGCGATGATTATGCTGCTTGCGCTTTTGCTTGGTATCGTCCTGGTTTATGGTTCATCGCCAAAATCAAGTTCGTTGCGATGGCACCTAGAACAGATAGAGCGATAAGGTGCACATCTACAATGAACAGTGACATCACCACGATGGCACAATCTAACGCCATTTGAACTTTACCCGCTCGAACTCCAAAACGTTCCTGAAGGTACAACGCTAGAATGTTAAAGCCACCCAAACTCATTTTGTGACGGAAAATTACCAACATACCGATTCCAATCAGCCCACCACCCAAAAGTGCCGCATAGAAAGGTTCGATTCGTGAAATCTCAATCACATGATGCAGATGATCGACCGCAAAAGAGACAATCGAAACCGCAATAAAGGTATTGATAGTGAAGCGCCAACCCATGCGCATCACAGATAAAATATAAAAAGGGAGGTTAAGAGCGAAAAATATCTGACCAAAACTGAAGTCACTCACTTTGGTTAGGAAGATCGCCAAACCAGCCGTACCGCCAGTGAGCAATCCTACTTTGCTAAAAAATATCACCCCAAGTGACACCAACGCACTGCCGAGCGTCAGAGCCAAGAGGTTCTCTCTTAGGCTATGATCTTTGTCCATAAATTAATTTCCTTGGTTTAAAAACCGCGCCGGAGATAACACGTCTCACGGACGCGATAGACAGTCGCCAAAATAGCAACTAACAAATCGGCCAATAAAATGTCGCGAAAAGTGATGGATGTCGAGTTTTTGGACGAGATTATGATGATATTAACCTGTTTAACATAATGTACACAGATAGAAAAACAACAAGGAAAAGTTATGATTAAGAAAGTTGGCAACACCCAAATCAACAGATTACATCGACTGAGTTGTCACTGTGGAAAAGTTGAGTTGGAACTGGCGTTACCCAATGGTATTGAGAAACCGAGACGGTGTGACTGTTCTATGTGTCGACGTCGTGGCGCGATTGTAGCATCTGTACCTTTGAACGGTATTCGTACTGTGCAAGGCGAAGACGTCTTGAAGCAGTATCAATTTAATACACACACTGCGAAGCACTTTTTTTGTGGCGAGTGCGGTATTTATACGCACCATCAGCGTCGTTCTGACCCGAGTGAGTATGGCTATAATGTCGGCTGCTTAGAGGGCGTCAACCCATATGAGTTGGGAGCGATTGAAGTGATGGATGGCGTTAACCATCCATCCGACCGTTAGGTTACATTGCAAGTTAAGTGACTAATTCTAGGTGTTTTTAAGTAAATAAACCGCTATTCATCCACAAGTGTACCGCAATACTGGCGGCATAACCCAAGGCGATGACGGGAGCCCACTTTAGGTGGCCAAAGAAGGTGTATTGTCCACGCGCGGCTCCCATTAAAGCGACGCCTGCCGCGGAGCCAATGGAAAGCAAACTGCCACCGACACCTGCGGTTAATGTGACCAGTAGCCAGTTGCCCATCGACATGCTTGGTTCCATGGTCAGTACAGCAAACATAACCGGAATGTTATCGACGATTGCAGATAGGACACCAACCATTACGTTTGCCCAGACTGGGTTCCATTGCGTGTACATGACGTTTGAAACCAGTTCGAGGTAGCCAAGTAAACTTAAACCGCCAACACACATTACAACACCGTAGAAGAACAACAAGGTGTCCCATTCGGCTCGAGACACACGATGAAACACATCAAACGGAACCACTGAGCCTAAGCGCTTCAATGCCTGATCATCGCCATTGGCAATTGCCATAGCTGCTTTTTTTGCGAGTGAGTGTTTAAGAGTTTGACGCAAAAAATATCCGAAAAACTGTAAGTACGCCAAGCCCATCATCATGCCCATAACGGGTGGGAAGTGCAGCATAGCATGGAAAGAGACTGCGGTGGCAATCGTCAAAATGAACAACGCGACAATACGCCTTGCCCCGCGTTTTAGCTCAACGTGTTGGTGAATCGTATTCGGTTTTGTGTTTGGAACAAACAGTGACATCAAAAACGCGGGAACCAAGTAGTTCACCAATGACGGTACAAACAACGGAATGAACTCAGCAAAGCTGACATGACCGGCTTGCCACACCATCAGGGTTGTAATATCCCCAAATGGGCTGAATGCACCGCCAGCGTTGGCTGCGATAACAATGTTGATGCAAGCAAGATTGACGAACTTAGGATTATCACCAGAGACTTTCATCACTACAGCGCACATCAATAGGGCCGTAGTTAAGTTATCGGCAATCGGTGAAATGACAAAAGCGAGAAACCCCGTCAGCCAGAACAACTTTTTGAATCCAAAACCTTTACCGACCATCCACGCTTGTAAGGCGTCGAAGAGTTTGCGTTCTTCCATTGCGTTGATGTAGGTCATCGCCACGAGCAAAAACAGCAGCAACTCGGCATATTCCAACAAGTTGTGTTCTAGTGCGGATTTGGCGATTTCAGGCTGGTTGTGTTGAGCAAAGGTGTAGCCAATCAGAATCCAAATTAATCCTGCAGCGAGCAGCACTGGCTTGGATTTTCTCATTTTCAGATACTCTTCCAGCATAACCAGTATGTAAGCGATCGAAAAGATAATCAGAGCCGCGTAACCGACACCAGAATTAACAAGGTTCAGTTCATTGGTTGATGCAGCAAAGGTGGCGCTAGAGAACAACAAACAGCAGAAAGCCACAATTGGATAGATTGGCATAGACATTTCTCCTTTGTCTGGTTGGAGAAATATTAGCCACAAATGAATGAGTTAGTTGTGAGAGAGCTCGAATTAACAGTAGGAGTTAGGAAATGATAGTGTGCGCCACTATTTTCTGAGTGACGCAATGCTTGCTGCGCCGAATAAAACCGCAGCGGCATATAAACCGTAAGTTAACCAGTGACTAATCTCTAAAAAAGGAACGAGTCCTTGACCTGCCCACATACAGCCTCCGTTTAATGAGCAATGTTGTAATAGTCGAGCCAATTTAAAGGAAATGAACAATGTTTTTTGTGAGTGAAAGCAAATTCTGAAGGATTAGAAAGTCAAAAATTGGTCAGTGAGAGAGAAATCTCATTTTTAACTGGCTAGCTCTAACCCTTTTGAGTTAAAGCTAGCTATATCTAGAGCTGAATGCATTTAGCGTAGGAGCCATTTTTTCAACGGTGAAGTGTCAATTGCTTTCACAAGCAGTATGGTTGCAACAATCGTTGCAGGATAAATAAACACATCTTTCGCGAGGTGTTGCAGCCCGATAAATCCAGCGACATTCATCATGACAATTATGATAAGCAGATGGCTAACATATATCCCTAACACGCTAGGAGATAGTTTGAAGACCCAAGGCATGTCGCCAAAATGAGGGTGAGCCAAAAGCCACATAAAGACACCTACAGCCCAGATAACGGTACCGAATAGGAAGTCGTGCGAGTTGAAAGCGATGTCATGTTGCATCAGCCAGTAAGCTTCACCAAAATGCAGTGCCATGCCAAGAATAATGCATCGAACCGTATTGTTTCGCGACCACCGCCACTGCGCTTCTCGTGCGAAATAACCCAGAACAACTAGCAACGTGCTGAAAAAAGGCCCATTACGAGTAAAGAAAGGCGCTGGCAGGTCGGTAATGGTCGCGTAACTGCCAGCAAAGACCCCGTATATGTATAGCAATACTGCAGTTGGCAGTATCAGTTGCACCATATTGATATGCACGAGAAAGGCAATTAACGCTATGGCAATGACCAGAGCCGGAATAAACCACAGATGAACGAGTCCGCCTTCGATGAGTGAATTGATCGGGGTTGACATTAAGTACCCCCAATAACCTTGCCTTTCGGCGAGATACCCTGCCTCAGCGACCGTCTGCCATTGGAATGGCATCAGTAAACTGATCATGCTCCAAATGAGCCAAACCTTCATTAACGGTTTGGCGTAGTTCTTAAGAGTATCGATAGGTGAGTGACTCAACTTCGGCTGGATTAGATAACCCGAGATGAGAAAGAACAGCGGAACAGCAAAACGAGCCAGTTGGTTGAGCATATAGCCAACCCATGGTATCCCATTCCACTGCCAGTACGTCAGTGCCATCTGGCAATGCAAACCCACAATCGCAAGCATCGCAATGATACGTGCAAACTCTAAGCTGGCTATTTTTTGTTTCTTTGCCATTACATTGTTTACCTAAATAAAAAACTTAGGTGAAAATAGCAGGTTGTTACTGAAGTAATACGTGAAAAAGTCAACAGACTTGCGCTTACATTGAAGCTGTTTTGAAAATTAAGACTTACTTCAAACTTCTTAATTATTAACCTATTAACGCAATCAATACCTGATTCGTGAGTCGAAAATAGCACTGAATAATGGTTAGACCAGTTAACTCGAGATTGCAAAAAAGAACGATCGTGCTAAAAATAAGACTATGCAAAAAGGAAAAGTGACAAAAGAGTTTATTCTGCAGCGGGCTTTTGAGAACGCCAGCGAAGACGGATTAGAAAGTCTTACGATTGGAGAGTTAGCCAAGCAATGCGGTATGTCGAAAAGTGGTCTGTTTGCCCACTTTAATTCGAAGTTGAATTTACAGCTATCGGTGCTTGATCACGCCAATAAAGTGTTCGCTGATCGGGTTATTGAGCCTGCTCGAGAACTCGGGGATGGCAATATCGAGCGTAAAATTCGAGGGTTGCTCGACTCTTGGATGACTTGGAATCACGCATTCCAAGGCAGTTGTATGTTTCTTGACGCTTGGAATGATACGGCAGATAAAGATTGCCCGCTTCAGGCCGGACTGCGTAAATCCATAGACACTTGGCTGAGTTATTTGGAGATCCAAATAGCGAAAGGCAAAGAGAAGCAAGAATTTGCAGCAGACTTAGATACACGCCAAGCAACGTTTGATTTGTACGGTCTCTATTTGAGTGCGCATGTTTTTTACTCAATTAAAGGTGAGCAAGAAAGCTTGCGTCTGTTTTGGCAAGGGATCGACAACTTATTTTCTCGCTGGAAAGGCTAATATCGGTTATTCGCTTCCCAGATTCGTAGACATAAAATCACAAAGAGCGGCTGAGTTCGCTCTTTCTTATCAGTATAAAAAGCACGACCGTTCTATTTTGTGCAAAGCTGATAGTTAAGGACATGATTATGAGTGAAAAAATTTACTTTAATACATCGCAACGTTTCAGTATTAAGCGCAGTTTGGTGAACATTAGTACTCGGTTACACCATACACTGGCCCCGTCACATGCAAAGAAGACCGCGCGCAAGCTTCTTCTGACACCTGCTCGTACGCAACCTAAAAATATTGAGCCTCAAGGGCTTATCAAAGGTGAAATTAAAGGGCATGCAGGCATCATCAAAACCTATACTTTGGGCTCTGGACCTATTTGGGTGCTAACTCATGGTTGGTCTGGAACGGCAAGTCAGTTTTATCCACTGATGGAACATATTGCGTCGAAAGGGTTTACTGCTTTGGCGTACGATCATCCGGCACATGGTGAGAGTGAGGGGCAGTATGGGCACATTCCGGGGTTTGTCAGAGGATTAGAAGATGTGTTGGATACTGTCGAGGATATTGTTGGTCTAGTTGGGCACAGCATGGGCACCGCTTCTGCTCTTGAGTGTAGGCACAGTAAGTTAGAAAACAAGCCTTTGCTGCTTATTGCTCCGGTATTAAATTACGTAGAGAACTTATTCGGTAGCATTGCACGTTCCGGTTACTCGATGAAGCTTTTTAATGCTGTGGTTTCAGAAGTTGAAGACCAATTTGGTTATCCGTTACAGTCCATTGATCCGATGAAGCGTTTGTCTGAGCGTCCGTCTCACACCATTATTATTCATGATGAGCAAGACAAGTTCACCAAATACAGTGTCTCGGCAAAAGCGGCTGAAGAGATTAAAAACGTTGAGTTAGTGACAACACAAGGTCAGGGGCATGGTCGAGTGATGAAGTGTGAGCAAGTCTTCAGTAGTTTTGACCGTTTGCTCGATAGTGCTTGGTAACCCTTACTTTTACTGATTGATTCGCTCCGTTTTGCGCTAATTCGATTTGAAAGTAACACCTCAGATTTTTTCGTCTCTGGTGTTGCTCTCCTCGTTAAGAGGTTAAATCCAAAAAGGACAGCCGAAGCTGTCCTTTGTTTATTTAGCAGAACGTCTGCAAGGCTGAAATTAGTTACAGTTAGCTACGCCAACTTCTTTCCAAACGCCCCATTCGCCAGATTGGCTAGGATCGTCACCCTGAGTCCACCATTTCGCTTCCCACGTTTTACCTGCGTGAGTCACTTGGTTACCACCTGTGTACACTGCGCTCGCATCCCATGCGTTGTCACAAGTACCAGGGTTCGGATCGGTTGTGTGCTGTGCAACAACCACTGTCGCGCTTGCCGATGAAGACGCTTTACCGTCGCTCACACTTACAGTGAAGCTTAAGCTTGTGTCTTGCGGGTATTCCGCAGCAGTGAACGTGACTTTGGAGCCTTCAACCGTTGCATTCAGACCTTGAGGTAGAGTCCAGTTGAATGTCAGGGTATCGTTGTCTGCATCGCTAGACGCAGATGCATCTACAACCACAACGTCACCAGCGTTTGCTGTTGCTGGAGCAACAACTTGCGCTATTGGTGCGCTGTTCACTGGGTCAACAACACCTGCTGGTTTCACTGTTACTACAACGAGGTCAGATGCCGTTGCACCTTCGTTATCAGACACCGTCAGCTTGAAAGTTAATTGCTCTTCAACAATAACTTCTGCTGCATCAAAGCTTGCTTTCGCTGTGTTTGCACCTGTTAGTACCACTGCTGTGCCAGATACTTGTTCCCAAGCGTAGCTTGCGATGGTGCCGTCAGAGTCTTTTGACAGGCTGCCATCTAGAACCACATTTGCAGGACCTGTTACCGATTGATCTGCGCCAGCGGCTGCGGTTGGTTTACGGTTTGGTTGAGGAACCACACCACCAGCCATACCTTCGTGCATCGCGTTTAGAATGTCACCGTTATCCGCGTCAATTTCCCAAGAGAATAGACCAGCAAGACCAAGAGACTTCGCGTAGCTACCTTTTGCTAGCACTGAACGGTGGTCATCAAATGTGATCAACTCGCCCGTAGTACGGTTCCATACCCATGGTGCTTCTGCTTGTGCATCGTAGCCGTACTCGAAGCCGTTAATACCAGTGTTGTTTGCACCTAGCATGAATGACTTAATGCCTTTGTAGTCAATTACGCCATCTTCCCAAACACCTTGCGCTGTGCTGCCCTTCAGTTTACCTGTAGCAGTACCTGTCATTGGGTCGTTTGGATCGGTTAGTGTATCTGGAGTTACGCCTTCCCAGCCACGACCGTACATTGCTGTACCAAGTACTAGCTTGTTCGCAGGAACGCCTTGAGCAAGAAGAAGTTGGATGCCGTTATCTGCTGTGTAAGCAGGACCTTTGTACGGTTCGCCGTTCTCATCAACGCCACTACCGTCACACTGACCAGGACGCATGAATGAACCACAGTAAAGCGCAGTCTGGTGACCAGGAACGTTGTTCCAACCGCCGTAGAAGTCGTAAGTCATTGCGAAGATGTAATCCATGTACTGCACCGCATCTGCGTAGTCTACGTCTTCAATCTTGTCGTAACCGACACCGATAGCGGACGTTAGCTCGTAAGTACGGCCTGTCTCAGCTTCTAATTCATCAAGCATTACGCGCAGTTCACGCATCAGTGCGATGTATGCTGGGCCATCGTTTACAGGGTCGCCCTTATCGGCTGCTGCACCGCCGCCGCCAGGGAATTCCCAGTCGATGTCAACACCGTCGTAGAATTTCCAAGTTTTCAGGAACTTCTTAACTGATGCGACGAATGTGTCACGGTTTTTCTTGTCCACGAAATCGAAGAATGGGTCAGACAGTGTCCAACCACCGATCGATGGGATGATTTTTAGATCAGGGTTACGTTGTTTCAATGCCATTAGCATTGCGTAGTTACCCTTGATAGGCGTGCTGTATTCATGACCAGCTTGTGGGAAGCTCTTCTGATAAGCAGCCCAAGGGTCATGGATAACGACTTCATAATCAGGCACACCTGTACAAGCAGTTTGTAGCGCGTTGAAACTGTTGCCGCCAACAGACTTCACAGACTCATTTGGGCCACAAATTGGGATAAAACCGTAAAGGATGTGAGTCAAGTTGTCGACCGGCATATTATCGACTGTGTAGTCACGGCCATAGATGCCCCATTCAACAAAATACGTACCCATCACGACGCTTGGATCGGTATTGTAGGTTTTGTTGTTTGGATCAACATTCATCGTTAGTGGCTTCAGGTGAGAACCATCGGTATCTGCAATCGTGATTTCAGCTGGTGCGCTTTTCGCACAACCTGTCGCATCACATGCTTCGATTTCCATTTGGTATAAGCCACCTTGGCCGTATTCAAACGAAGCTGTCGTTTGGCTACCAGTGATAGGGCCGCTTGCTACTTTTACACCATCAAAATAGACGTTGTAAGTGTCACCAGGTGTGCCACTCCACTGGTTAAATTTAACAGTGATCTTCGCTTGCTCATGGTATTTCACCATGTCGTAGTAGCCTGACGTGGTTTCCATCGCGAGTTCAATTTTAGAAAACTGAAGGTTGTTGGAACCGTACATATCGATACTTGGTGCGGTTGGAGCCGCAACTGCAGCACCTGATAGCGCTAAAGCAACTCCAGCTGCACATAGGTTAAATCGAATCATAACTTCTCTCTCAATCCTTGGATTCATGTTCTACCTAGAACATAGGCTGCTCTTGCACCAGATAAGATGATTGGATTTACTCCACGTGCAAAAGCATCACACTCAGCATTTCAGAGAGTTTTTTTTCGTCAAAAAAAATTAAGACGGTTTTCGAGGCACTTGAGAGAACTTAACTAAAACTCGCACTCTGTTACACAGAAAGTGTCAGACTGAGTCAATAATTTATAAAATCTCAGCAGAAACTAAAATTATTGTTTACTCAGTAACGAGTTAGTTAAATGCGATGAAGGCCTTATTTTGTTGTTTATTAAGGTTTTGTTTCATTGATATAGAAAGAGAATTGAAAGGAAAAATAGCCGTGAAGACGTACTAGTCACGGCTGAAGTGTTCACTCAACGCGGCACGACGTTTAGAGGCTGCGCCGGTTTCTGAGCCCTGAACGGTATGCTCAAATCCTTTACGAATGAATCGCTGATCTGGAATAAGAGGCTCAATACGGCGTATTTGAGGTGAAAGATGAGAGCCCGAGATCTGATACGCGGTCTTTCCTAATCCGGTATTCAACGTGATGACCTTGCCATCGAATTCAAATTCCGTCGTAATAAGTCGATGGTTTCGGTATACCCCATCTTCAGTGAAAACGAGACGTTCTGTTTGGTAGGGTGGCGCGCCAATCTCAATCCATTCGCCGTACACCTTTTCCGGATCAATGTGGTCTTGATAGGAGAGGTGGATTTGATAGCCAAAAAACGTCAACAGACCCATCCCGAAGCAGACAAATGTACTCTTGAAGATTTTGGATTGGTGGCGAGCCAAAAGTGAAAGTTTTGGTTCTTGTCGTGCTTTTCGCCTTCGGCGAGTTGAGTCCGTCATAGATCTAATTTTCTCCACTTTTTTAACATGGTGGAAACCTTCCTTTTTAAAAACAAACAATCCCGCCATTGAGACGACGAAACTATGATCTAATGTCCACTTTTACATTCAGATACACATCTTATTGATGGTTTTGTTGTTTGCTCACATTCATTACTTCGCAGGTTTTCTTGCTCGGTTTAGGTCGCCTGATTAATCCTCGCGAAAAGAGGTTCTCGCTCAGTAGCAAAGGATGTGCGTTACTACGTTGAGTTTAATGGCTTTCAAAGCTTGAGTAACGGAAAGAAACAAGGTAAAAAAGAGCGGACTTTTGATAAGGAAACCAATAATGAATATTAAGGAAAATAGCTATTTTGCTGGTAGTGTAAAATCACTAGGCTTTAACCAGAAAGATCAGGATGTTAGCGTTGGTGTGATGCTTCCTGGTGAGTACACGTTTGGTACTCAAGCACCAGAGCGTATGACGGTTGTAAAAGGTGCGCTTGTGGTCAAGCGTGTTGGCGAGAGCGATTGGACGACTTATCAAAGTGGTGAGTTTTTTGAAGTGGAAGGTAATTCTTCATTTGAGCTTCAAGTGAAAGAAGCGACTGCGTATTTATGTGAGTACTTCTAGCGTTCATTTGTTGCTCGTCATAAAACCACCTTCGGGTGGTTTTTTCGTCTATGTGCTTCACTTATAACGCATCTTTTTGGTTATTTGGGTATATACTTAATAAAAATGTACCCATCGACCAGGGAGGAAGTGATGGCAGTACAACGCAAGCATTCTGATATCCCTCCTCGTTACGAGGACAAAGATCTCACCAATGAGCAAAGACAGCGCTTTACCGAAGTTGCCAATGCCGCTCATAAGAGACGTGAATTTTATCGACGTGCTCTAGGAAAGAGCTTAATGGGCAAAATGAAGCGCCGTGCGTTTAAAGATCACCCCACTCGTCAGCAAGACAAGCCGAACAGAACGTTGCAAGTAGTGTGGTTAATCGTATTCCTCGTTGTGGGGCTTTGGGTGATGCATGTGTTCGCTTAGTCATTAGCAAGCTTCTGGTACCGCTGGTGCATCAGATGTTGACTGTTCTTCCGTATTGCAGTGCTCATAAAAGGCGTACTGGTTTTTACCAGTATGTTTAGCTGCGTACATTGCTTTATCTGCACATCGAGTCAATTCAGACAAATCCTTTGCATCTTGCTTATAGATAGCAGCACCTACACTCATCGTTAACTCGTTAATCATATCGTAGCTTCGGTAACCTGTAGGAAACAGATTCACGATCCGTTTTAGGATGCTGTCGAGGTCATCTTTACTTTTTACATCGTAAAGCATGATTACAAACTCGTCGCCCGCAAATCGAGCGATGGAGTAGTCGTGTTTATCTGTTTTTCTGTCTTTGTTGCGAATGTTATTTTTTAATCGAGTGGCGAAGGCTTGAAGTACTTGGTCACCAATATCGTGCCCGTAGGTGTCGTTGATGTGCTTGAAGTTATCGATATCGAGAAAAACCAATGCGGTGATGCTGTCATCAGATGAGTGCTTGATTTCATCGAGCTTTGCGCGCGCCCAAGTCTCAAAGCTCCAGCGATTGGCAAGCCCAGTGAGCTGGTCAAAATATGCTAACTCCTCAATCCCTTCACGATACAGTGTTTGAATGTAATTGAGGACTTTCGTGTAGTAATACGAGAACGTGTGACACACAAACGCGGTCGCTATCAGGGTCAGCATCAATCTCCGCTCTATGATTTCTGTGGCTGTTGGCAGTCGATCTAAAAAAGCGACCCCAAAAAAGATCAGTAAAATGTAGGTGCCACTGAACAACAGACCGACCTTAAACTCATTAATTAATACCAGAGTGGCGACAATAGGATATAGCCATAACATTTTGCCTGACGGAGCATCGTTATACAGAAGTAACAATAACCCTTCGAACATTAAGACAGCACTTAGCCATAAGTCGGCGTATTGATGGTGCCGCTGGACTTTTATTACATAACTGATTGCTAAGCATGCCAAGGCACACAAAGCATGGAAAAAGCTTAAACCCCAGTTATTCTCAAGTGATTGAGCAATGGAACCATAAGTTAAACAGGCAGCGGCGATACTGGAGCATAAAAAGACAATTTTCTTTTTTCTTGTTGAGCGGATGTCCGCCATTTCTTCTAAGCGCGCCCCAGCCAATGTCGACATTACGTATCCTTGCTTAATTAACGTGTACGCTTATTCTAGGCGGTATTTTCGCGATAAATAGAACAACAAAGTTTCCAAATGTGATATCAGTCATTTTTAGTGCAAAGCCATCAGTGTGATTTGGTGCGAGTGTTCAAAGAGGAATGGTGGCGCATGCAGGTTTTCATGACGGTTCTTCATGGCTCTATATGGTTGGACTGATAACTCAAAGTAATGTATCTAGTTGGAGATATTTCTATTGATTATCCTGATTCTGTTCGGTGCTCGTTGATTGAGAGTATTGTTCACCAATCTCTGCTCTACGTATCGTCAAGGCATATGTCGTTTCGAAAATGCATTAGAAATATTTTTCCGAAACAGGGCGAAATATTGTTGTCGTTATGACCAATATGCGACTAGAATCCGCGCTAAATCACAACCTCATATCGAGCTTCGTTCGAGTCACTATTTTTAAACTGCTTCACAAATATTGTGAGGCAGTTTTTAGTTGTAGGAAAGGTTACAAGCATGCCTAAAAGCCAAAACATCAACCAACGAATGTCCATCGTGGCATTAGCTTGGCCAATTCTTGTCGAAATTTTGCTACGGACGGCTTTAGGAACCAGTGACGTGTTCATGCTGAGTGGCTACTCAGACAAAGCCGTATCCGCTGTTGGTGTGATCACGCAGATTACCTTCTTTTTAATCATCGTTTCGACCTTTGTCAGTAGCGGTACGGGGATTTTGATTGCCCAATACAATGGCGCTGGACGCGAGCAAGAGTCAGTGAGCGTTGGTGTTGCGAGTATTGCGTTGTCTGTGCTCGTCGGTGTGCTATTGAGTGTGATTGCCGTGCTTGGTGCGATATATCTACTCCCGTATTACGGCTTGGAAGCGCAAGTCGAGCAGTACGCTCATGAATATCTGCTGATAAGCGGTGCGATGACGTTTAACGTTACGATTGGCGTTGTTTTTACAACTATTCTGCGTAGTCATGGTTATTCACGTTCCCCAATGGTGGTGAATTTGATCTCGGGTGTGTTCAACATCATTGGTAACTATATTGCGCTTTACCAGCCATTTGGTTTACCTGTGTATGGCGTGCAAGGCGTGGCAATAGCAACCGTCGTCAGCCAAGTCATCGGTACGTTAATGTTATGGTTTATTCTCGCGCGCAGCAGCATTGAGCTACCAATGTCGACCATGAAACAAGTGCCCGTAGAGATTTACAAAAAGATCTTAAAAATCGGCGGCATGAACGCGGGTGAGGTGCTGTCTTACAACGTGGCGCAAATCTGCATTGTGTATTTTGTGGTGCAAATGGGGACGGCATCGTTAGCGGCTTTCACTTATGCGCAAAACATTGCCCGTTTCTCGTTTGCTTTCGCGCTGGCAATTGGTCAGGCAGCGCAAATTCAGACTGGTTACTACATCGGTAAAGGTTGGGTGAGCAGCATTTTAAAACGCGTACAAATCTACTTCTTAGTAGGATTTGTGGCATCAACGGCGGCAACCACACTGATTTACCTGTTTAGAGAAGAGATTCTGCGCGTATTTACCGATCAACCAGAGATACTCGCATTGGCAGGTTCGTTAGTCATGGGCTCAATTTTGCTCGAGGCCGGACGTGTGTTTAACCTGATTTTTATCGCGGGGCTCAAAGGCGCGGGTGACATCAAGTTCCCAGTGCAAATGGGGATTTTGAGTATGTGGGGACTAGGTGTGCTTTTCTCTTACATCTTTGGCATTCACATGGGGTATGGCGTTTTAGGGGCTTGGATGGCAATCGCACTCGATGAATGGGTGCGTGGTATCATCATGGCAAGGCGTTGGCGCTCTCAGGTGTGGACCAAGTTTAAGGTGAGCTAACGGTTTTCGGTATCGCGCATCACGCTTATTCTGTTGTTAGAAACCAAAAAAGGCACTGATAGTCAGTGCCTTTTTGTTATTTAAACTCGGGAAGACGTTAGAATTCGCACTCAGCTTTGAACACCATGCGCTCTTTGCTGTATGGATGATCCAGCTCTAGCATCTCAGCATGCAGGTGTAAGCGGTTGGCTTTTTCGCCGTATAAACCATCACCAACCATCGGCATGTTTAACCCCATGTGATGAGCACTGTGTACACGTAGTTGGTGAGTTCGCCCGGTTTTCGGATACATGTATACCTTGCTGCGCCCATCTTTGACTTCAATCAGTTGCCAGTAGGTTTCTGCATGTTTCCCGTGTTCAAAACACACCAGTTGACGTGGGCGGTCGTCGGGGTCACCACGCATTGGCAGTGAAATTTCCCCTTCAGGCTCGTTTAATACGTCTTCGAGCAGTGCCATATAACGTTTTTGTACGCCGCGAGCCATAAACTGTTTTTGCAGACTTTTGTTCGCGCGCTTAGTTAAGGCAAACACCAAAATGCCAGAGGTCGCCATGTCGAGACGATGAATCACAAACGGCCCTTCCACATCAGGGTACATCGCTTGTAGGCGCGTATAAGCAGAGTCCTTGATAGTTTTACCAGGCACTGAAAGTAAGCCCGAGGGCTTGTTGACGACGACCATAGCGTCGTCTTGGTAGATTATCTCTAGTTCTTTGTCTTCTGCCCAATTCTCCGCCAATGGATTAGGTTCGACATCCAGCCCTTGCATCATATGGCCCAAAATCGGCTGACATTTGCTGTTGCACGATGGGTAGAATTTTTTGTGTTGGCGAACTTCAGACTTTGGCGACACACCCCACCAAAATTCTGCCAGCGCCAGCGGTTTGAATCCGTATTTAAACGCGTATTGGAGCAGTTTTGGCGCAGCACATTCCCCTGCACCTGCTGGTGGTATTGGGTTTGTGGTGTCCGCAAAAATGTCCACCAAGTCGCGTGCTTCGCCATGGCTGTTTAGAAAGCGGTACTGTTTATGCAGTTTGTGCTGTAAAGCGTTGGAGAGCGTTTTGCGCTGTTCTTTCAGATGAGCAAGTTGCTGCTCTAACTCAGCCAAGCGCGCTTCTTTGATTGCAAGCTTTTCATCCCACGCTTGCTTTAAGTATTTGAGAACGTTTTTCTCGGCGACACTTTGCTTACCCAACTCATCCAATAAGATTTTGAGGTCATCGGCATTGAGTGTTTGCTCGCCCTGTTGACGCTCTCGTTTGCGTGCGGCGCGGCCGTCAATCATCACTTGGCGCTGTGTTTGCTCCTCTTGCTGATAAGCGGCGCGGTCGGCTTGGATTTGCGCTTTAAGATCCGCCAATTCCGGATTCGCGGCACAGGTTTTGTACTCCGTATTGGCGGCGTTGATGGCATCCGTTTCTGCGCGGAAGAAGCCTTCATCGGTCAGCATGTCGTACACAGGAGGGACAAATCCTGGAATCAAGTTTTGGTCAGCAATTTTGCCAGAAAACGCACTTAAAAAGCCGAGCTCGCCTTGAGGGCTTTCTACCAGCAATACGCCAAACATTTTGCCTCGCCCCGTTTCTTCATTAACCAAACCAAAATCGTGTTCGAAGTCGGTTTGCGCTAATAAGTGCTGTTGCAATTGCTTTGCGGCCATAACGCAAAGAGGATGCGGCGTGTAGTAGAACGGAAACGTAAACTGCGTTGGCAATTCATAGCCAGAAATATCAGCAGTAAAACGAGTAAAACAATGTTCAGGCGAGTGCATGGTGGGTATCCGCGCGAGTAAAAAATCGAGCGAGGATTGTACCTGTTTGAGTCAGGATTGCCATGTCGGTGTTGGCACTCGCTCTTGGATTAAGAACAAGAGCGAGTGGGGAAGAGCTTATTGCAGTTTTTGTAATGCAAGCTTCCACTGTGCCGGTTTGTCGTAGTAGGTCGAGTGCGGCAAGGTCAAGTACTCGCCATTTACTTCTGCAATCAGGGTTGGATAACCACCAACGTGTAACTGTCGCATCAATTGTCGGCTAGAGCGAATTCTCTCATCTAGTTCGGCTTCGCTTAACGCCATGTTTTGCTCCCACGCATCACTTGTTAAACCTAGCGATTCTGCAATGGCTTTGAGCGTCGATGCTTCATTCACTTTTAACCCGAGCTGATAATGCGCAGATTGGATGGCCTTTAGCATGTGCCATGGATTCAGCCCCATTTTTTCCGCACTCAAGATCGCTTGTGTTGGTAGATAAGAATCAAGAACAAACGCACCTTCGCTTTTCACGCGTTGCAGATATGCTTCACCAAACGTCGCTCCGGTTTCGGTTGCAATACGAGCGTCACTGTTGATGACGTGCTGACGAAATTCAGGTTCAATCGCGCGTTTCTCAATCATACCGCCGGGATGAAGCTCTACCTTAAATTGAGAGGTGTCCATCAAGGCTTCGATGAGTGGTGATGCCCCGTAGCACCAACCACACATGGGATCGAAGAAGTAATGCACGGTTACCATGACATTTCACCAGTATGCACTTTCGCACCGATTTCTAGCGCGATTGGCAATTGAGCTTCTGGGTATTTCGCAGACATGGTGTCAATGAGTTGAACGCTGTTATTGCTGTGTTTTTTCGCTTGCTGAAAATCCTGCAAGTATTGTTGCGAGTAGCGAATGGTGTCTGCGTTCAGCTTTGTGCCTGCTTTCATGTGACCAGGAATGACCACTTGAGGTTTAAGCGCAAGCATCTCGCTAAGTTGCTGCTCCCAAGCATTGATGGCGGTCTGGTCAGCGGCATCTGCCATCCACAAATGTACGTTTGAGTACACGGCTACGTTACCTAGAATCGCTTTGTTATCTGGAATCCATAGGTAAGGGCGGTGTGCTGATGTGCCATGGTTACCACGAATTTCAATCTTATGACCTTCTAGCTCCAATGATGCTTTATCGTACGCGACAGGGATCACTGGTTTTACCGGTGCGTTTGCGCCAAGCTTTGGTCCCCAGTACGCCAGCTTTCCAGCCAATTTCTCTTTAATAATTTTTTGAACCGCAGGCGTTGTGATGATCTGCGCATCAGGGAACTGTTGGTGTAAGGCCTCTGCGCCAAAGTAGTAGTCTGGGTCCGCTTGGCTGATAAAAATGGTTTTAAGCGTTTTGCCTGAGTCCAGCACTTTAGCGGCAATGCGCATCGCGTCAGCTTTGGTGAAGCCAGTGTCGATAACCATGGCGTCAGTCTCACCGTATACCAAGGTTGAGTTTACGTGGAAGCTGTTACCGTCGGCGTTGTAAACCTCAAGAGTAAGGGGAGAGTGGTTTGCCGCTAGAACAGGGCTTGCCATTAAAATGGATGCAGCAATCAAAGTGAATTTTTTCATAATAAGCTCCTAAAAAATTTGGGGCCAAGCGACCATGGCTTGGGAACGGGAGCTATATTAGGAAATTGATACGCTCGGAAAAATACACAATAATGTGCATCACTATTTCTTATTTCGAGCAAATGTATGGATAGAGTAACGGCAGCAAGAGTATTTGTAGATGTGGTGTATTCTGGCAGTTTTACCGCGACCGCCGAGCGGTTAGACATGTCTCGGCCAATGGTAACTCGTTATGTAGAGGCGATGGAGAACTGGCTGCAAACTCGTTTGTTACACCGCACCACGCGCAAGGTGTCCCTCACCACCGCAGGGGAGCGCAGCTTGCCTCAGATTGAGCGCTGGTTAAAACAGGCCGATACATTAACGTCGAACATTGCCGCTGATGGTGAGCTGTCCGGAAAAATCCGTCTTGCGTCTAGTACTTCATTTGGATTCTCACAGTTGATCCCCGTAGTAAACAGTTTTATGCAAAAGCACCCCAAAGTGCATATCGACATAGATCTGCAAGATTCAGTGAGTGATCTAACCGAACAACGTATCGATCTGGCGATCCGAATTGCGTCAGATCCCGATCCTTCTTTGATTGGTAAGCCGATTGCGGTGTGCGAATCGGTGTTGGTAGCATCACCGCAATATTTACAAACTCACCACGCGATCGCGCATCCGCGAGATTTATCTTCACACGACTGTTTGGGATACAAAAACTTTGAGCGCCACGTGTGGCATTTGTCTCAGGGCGACCAGTTCGAATCGGTGGGAATTGAGTGTCGCCTAACCAGCAATGAGGCCACGGCGTTATTGCATGGCGCTTTACAAGGCATGGGTATTTCGATGTTGCCAACTTACTTGAGCAATATCTATCTCAAATCGGATCAGCTTGAGTCGGTGTTGCCGGATTGGAAGCCAAATGATCTCAACATTTACGCGCTGTATTCATCACGTAAACACTTGTCTCCTGCGGTGAGAGCTTTCATCGATCACAGTGAAGATTACTTTAAACAGCATCCTTGGTAATAGCGAAAGGCGTCGTCATCCCGACTTGAGATTCATACAAGATCCTGTACCTTACATGGATATATTTTCGCAGCGTCATTTAGAGTTTTAGTTAATGTCACAAGTTCGCATCAAATTTATTGCTTCCGATATGGATGGCACATTGCTTGACCAATACGGTCGTTTGGATCCAGAGTTTTTCGATCTGTTTTTGCAACTGGAAGAGCAAGGTATTTTGTTCTCCGCTGCGTCTGGTCGTCAGTATTACAGTCTGCGAGACACGTTCGCGCCAATCAAAGACAGACTGTTGTATGTGGCTGAAAACGGCACCTTAGTGATGTACCAAGACAATGAGCTCTACAGTTGTACCATTCCTAAAGCGGAAGTGTTGGAGATTGTGAAAGCGGCTCGTGAGATTGACGGGGCGAACATCGTATTGTGTGGCAAGCGCTCGGCGTACATCGAAACGCATGATCAGCAATCGCTGGAAGAATTTCAAAAGTACTACCACCGCTGTGAATATGTGCCGGATTTGCTTGAGGTCGAAGACGAGTTTATTAAGGTAGCAATTTGTCACTTTGATGGTTCGGAAGAGCTCCTGTTCCCGACCATGAACGCAAAGTTTGGCGCAACGCATAAAGTCGTGGTGAGTGCAAAAATCTGGCTGGATGTGATGAATGCCGAGGCCTCTAAAGGCGCGGCCATTCAGCATCTTCAAGAGACGATGAATTTTACTCCGGCAGAAACTATGACGTTTGGTGACTACCTCAATGACCTCGAAATGCTGCAAGTCAGTGAGCATTCGTACGCGGTTGCCAACGCGCACGAAGAGATTAAGAAAATTGCTCGTTATTCTGCGCCAAGCAACCAAGAGGCTGGGGTACTCAAAGTGATTAAAGAGAAAGTGTTAGTGAAGTAACGCTCATTTTTTCGATGTTATTTTCTTCTTCACGTAAAAAGCCCCGCAGTACATGCGGGGCTTTGTTTTTTTTGGGAGAGTAAGGTTCCCGTTTTAGCGTACGTATTTGGCGGTTGCGCTGACTAAAAAGTGTTGCAATTTCCCGTCTGATTTTGGCACCCACAAGTCGTTATGATAATGGTAAATACGGCCATTGACGGTCACAGACAAGGTATTATCACCCGTTTGCTCCATGCGAATAAACTGATCCGAAGTGACCAAAAACGGCTCTTGCTCTTCAATGCTCTGGCCCGTTGCCAATACGAAGTAGCCGAATCGGTTGCCAGCATCCGGATCGGTTGAGTAGATTCGATGTCCAACGAGGCTGTAGTCGTCGTTGAGTGCCTGCTCAAGCGTTTTTTGCCCGATGGTTTCGTGCGATGGAATAAATACCCAAGCCAACACACCTGCCGCAATGACTGCCAGTAGAAGCAGTACTTGCATGAACTTTCTCATCATATATACCGTTTAACGTTGAAATTTCATTTTGTACATGCGCTTATCCGCTATGCTGATAAGAAAGTCAACATTGTCACTGTCTTTAGGGTATTGCGCTAAGCCCATGCTTGTTGAAAGTGTTGAGACTTTATCGGAGTTTAATATTTGTGCATCAAAGACGGTATTTATCTGCTCACGTACGTTCTCTTCATTGAGATGCTCACCTTCAAGGATAACCGCGAACTCATCTCCTCCCATGCGATAAACAGTAAAATCATTGAGTGTCATAGAATTAAGCCGCCTAGCGATTTCCCGCAGTACAGTGTCGCCAACTTGGTGTCCGTGTGTGTCGTTGACTTCTTTAAAACCATTTAAATCTAGAATCCAGAGAGAAAAGGGCCTTTTTTCTTGAGTAAATTTGTTTAGGGTAATGAATAGTGCATTGCGGTTCCCTAGGTTCGTTAAAGGGTCGCTGAGCGCCAATTTTCTATGAAAATGGGATTCACGATAAAAGAAATAAGTTAAAGAGATAATCGACAAAACGAACGTCGCAAACAACATATATTGTGCTTGCATTAAGCGCTGGGTTTGACCTTTTTGTGCTTCATAAGCTTTACTGCTTAGACGGAAGTTTTGATTAACGAAGTCTATTAAGCCTAAATATAGTGTTTGAGTTGAACGATAAAATGCAGCAGCAGCTTGGCTATCACCTGTTCTAGCTTCTACTAGTTGTTTTTCTAGCTCTTTGAACTCTTCAAAAAGGTTAATGAAGTAAAGGTGCATGTTGTTCCGAGAAAAGAACTTATTGGCTTTCGTGCTACTGGTCAATAAGTCAAAGCGACTCCACGCTAACTCGTATTGAAGCTCTGCACCATCAATATTCAATACGTTTTCATCTAACCGTCTGGCCTCGCCGACAAGTTCTGATAGTTCTTTGGAGAGTTGGAATAAAAACCAAGTCGCTTGTTTTTGTTCGTTATTAAAATTTTGTGAGAGTGAACGTGTTTGCTGTAAAAGCACGACATTCGCGAGAAGCAAAGAAACGGCAAACACCACCAGCAGCATTTTGCTGGTGGTAGAATATTGCAATATTCTTTGTTTCTTAGAATAGGGTTCTGATAACTTCATTCTTATTATTTTCTTTTATTTCATTTACTTGCCATACCATTTGCGCATGATATTTATTGTAGTTTAGCTCTGGATAGAGATTGAGTGGATATATCACCCAGAAAGGGCCTTTATTCCTGACTTTTATGTAATTCTGATCTTGTTGATAAGCCAGTATTGGTTTATATCGAAGAATATCTTGTCGGGACAATGTCGAGTGATAGTCGTTTAAGCTGCTGATATCAACCTGCTCTGGTACCTTTCCATAGACGTGTGTAAGAAGCGTGCTGAGTTTAACGCCTAAAAACTCTGACGAGGCAGGAAGCCAAGGCAATGTCATCGTGTAGCTAGTGGTAGGTAAAGCTTGGATCTCTTCCAGTTCCAGTATGACACTAGGCTGCTGGCTACTACTAAATACGATCGTATTTGCAGACAAGAATGGCGCAACAAAAAACAGACCTAGCGCGACTATCTTTTTCATCATATGCCCTTTTGAGTTTTATTCTTTTTTCTTAGCTAGGACAAAGGTGCTAGCGGTAATTTATTTATAATTATAGAGCCAACCGGATGAGATTTTATAATACGTTATGTTTCAAAAATAACTGTCGGTTTACGTCACGTCAAGGTTATTAAGTTGCTTCTTAATTAAAAGCTAAGAGTATTGGGATGATGGTAGAGTTTCGTAATGATTTCGCGGTATTTAATTACTTTTTAGTGCAACTTTGTATCATTTTTAATAAAGATACTGTGTCGGAAATGAGAATTTAATAAGGCGAGAAATGGGACGTCGAATTTGTTCTTAAGTTACATTATTTTACATATTTAAATCATCGATATTCAGATATGTATTTGTTAGTACGTAAAGAAAATAAAGTCACCTAGTTTTGGTGACTTTATTTTTTATTTCATGAGCTTACTTAATTTAACTATGCAAACAAATATTTTGCATGGAAGTTGAGGTGCTCTTCAATAAAGCTTGAGATGAAGTAATAGCTATGGTCATAGCCTGGTTGCATTCTCAAGGTTAGGTTTGAATCGTGTATTTGTGCCGCAGCAATCAGCGCTTCCGGTCTAAGCTGCTCATTTAAAAAGCCATCAGCATCACCTTGATCAACCAAAATTGGTAATGGTGATTGTTGTTGTTTTAGAAGTTCACTTGCATCGTATTGCTTCCAGCTTTCAAGCTCCTTGCCTAAGTAAGCAGTAAAGGCTTTTTGTCCCCAAGGGCATTGCATTGGGTTACTGATTGGACTGAACGCTGAAATAGAACGGTACTGTTCTGAATTTTTCAGACCAATGGTGAGCGCTCCGTGGCCGCCCATGCTGTGACCCGAAATCGACTTCACGTCAGAGACTGGGAAGTTACTTTCGATGATCGCAGGCAACTCCTCAGTCACATAGTCGTACATACAGTAATGCAGTGACCAAGGTGCTTGCGTCGCATTAAGGTAAAAGCCAGCTCCTTTTCCTAGGTCATAGCTTTCGTCGTCAGCGATACCTTCGCCTCTCGGACTTGTGTCTGGTGCAATGATCGCAATGCCAAGCTCGGCCGCCATACGAAATGCGCCCGCTTTCTGCATAAAGTTTTCATCGGTACACGTTAAACCAGAGAGCCAGTATAGCGCGGGTACGGGATTCGATTTCGTTGCGTTAGGTGGCAAGAATATCGCGAAGCGCATGGTGCAGTTTAGGGCATTGGATTCGTGTGTATATTGCTTGTGCCAACCGCCAAACACTTTGGCTTGGCTTACATTTTCAATGGTCATGAATAAACTCTCTAATTAGCAGAAGGAATTCAGGCTCCCCAAAAGGAGAGCCTGAGGCAGCATTATTGATCCATATGGATAACTGTTCGGATGCTCTTACCTTCATGCATCAGATCAAACGCTTTGTTGACGTCTGCTAATCCCATTGTGTGGGTAATGAACTCCTGTAAGCCGAATTCACCAGCCATGTAACGGTTTACGATTTCTGGAAGCTCAGAGCGGCCTTTAACGCCACCGAAAGCGCTGCCACGCCATACACGACCAGTTACCAGTTGGAATGGACGAGTTGAGATCTCTTGACCTGCACCAGCAACACCAATGATGACTGACTCACCCCAACCTTTGTGACAGCACTCAAGTGCTTGGCGCATCACGTTTACGTTACCGATACATTCGAATGAGTAGTCAACACCACCGTCTGTCATTTCAACAATCACTTCTTGAATTGGCTTGTCGAATTTTTGTGGGTTGATTACGTCAGTTGCACCAAGTTGTTTCGCTAGGTCGAATTTGCTTTCGTTGATGTCTACACCGATGATGCGGCTGGCACCAGCCATGCGAGCACCGATGATTGCAGAAAGACCGATACCGCCGAGACCAAAGATTGCCACTGTGTCGCCTTTTTCAACTTTAGCTGTGTTTAATACCGCACCCATACCAGTGGTTACGCCACAACCTAGAAGACAAACTTCTTCAAGTGGTGCTTCTTTGTTTACTTTCGCTAGTGAGATTTCTGGAAGAACCGTGTACTCAGAGAAAGTAGAACAACCCATGTAGTGGAAGATAGTTTCGCCGTTGATAGAGAATCGGCTTGTGCCATCTGGCATTAGGCCTTTACCTTGCGTTTCACGAACGGCCTGACATAGGTTCGTTTTGCCAGATTTACAGAACTTACACTCACCACATTCAGCAGTGTAAAGTGGGATAACGTGGTCGCCAACTTCAACGCTTGTTACGCCTTCGCCAACCATTTCAACGATACCGCCACCTTCGTGACCAAGGATTGAAGGGAAGATACCTTCTGGATCGTCACCTGATAGTGTGAATGCGTCAGTGTGACAAACACCAGTTGCTACGATGCGTACTAGCACTTCGCCGGCTTTTGGAAGTTGTACATCCACTTCTTCCATTTTAAGCGGCTCACCTGCAGCCCAAGCGACCATTGCTTTTGATTTTATGTGAGTTTGACCAGGTTTGATTTCAAGCGACATTGGATGTTTCCTTTATATTTTCAGTATATGGAGTGACGTAATAAGCGTAGTTAAGGTTTGCTTACCGCGCTTCGTCGTTTTGTTGGTGCTCATTTTAGGTGTTTCAGTAAAAATGATAATCCGTCCATTTTGAAAATGATTTTTACATATGCGTAATAATGATAAGGTGAGCGTGTAAAAAGAGTGCGATGCCTCCTTAAAGCGGAAGGGAAATGGAAAAGGTGATTGACCTGAAGTTAGATAGAGGGGCTAAAGTAGAAAACAGTCAAACCATCAGCTAAGTAAGAGTCATTATGAATAAGACGGATCTGAGTGCCTATTTAACCAAGCTAGGCTTGCCTAGTGAATTGCCCGCCGATTTGGAGTCATTGCACAGAATTCACGTGGCGCAGCATCGTTGCCTGCCGTTTGAGAATTTTGACATCGCATTGCAGCGAGGCGTCTCTGTTGAGATTGAAGATATTATTCAAAAAACCGTGTACCACTCTCGCGGTGGTTACTGCTTTGAATTAAATGGTTTAATGCTTGATGTGCTCAACACTCTTGGGTTTGAAGCGCGAAGTTTGCTAGGGCGTGTACATGTGTCTGGTACACCAACAGGTCGTAGTCATCAAATCACGTTAGTGACGTTAGAGGAACAAACATGGATTGTCGATGTGGGTTTTGGCTCCAATACCCCTCGAGCGCCATTGCCATTTATCCTTGACCAAGTGATTCAGACGGATTTACAAACCTTCCGTTTTGTCAAAGATGCTCAGTTTGGTTATTTCCTCCAAGTGCTTTCAACCGATGGAACGGACACGTGGAACAATCTATACAGCTTTGACCTAGAGTTTGTGTTTGCTGGTGACATTGCATGTAGCAACTTCTTTACCTCGACTTCGCCTAATTCGCGTTTTACTAGCGCAAGGGTCGCTGCTAGAGCGACAGAAAGTGGGTTGGTGACGCTGCTTAACTACACACTCAGATGCACAAATCATGAAGCGCTAACAGAAATAGAGCTAGAGCCAGGTCAAGCCTACCTGGATGCGTTGAAAGAATATTTTGGTATTGAGCTTGATGCGCAATACGACGATCTTCGTCCGTTACCTGACGCGTAAAGTTTTCCCGTTTTCAAAGCGTAGCTCGACGAGAACAATGTAATCACTATTTGTCTAGAAGAGGTCGACAGGAATACAGCATGGCGAATTGGGAAGGAGTCAGCGAGTTTGTTGCCGTAGCGGAAACTAACAGCTTTACAGCTGCCGCGGCTAAACTGAAAACGTCAGTGGCACAAATCAGTCGCCGCGTATCGGCACTTGAAGAGCGTCTTGCGGTTAAGTTACTGCATCGCACGACGCGAAAAGTTTCTCTGTCTGAAGCTGGACAGCTTTATTATCAGCAGTGCAAACACTTGGTCGAAGGGCTAGAACTAGCTGAGCTTGCTGTAACGCAAATGCAAACCGAACCGCGAGGTTTGCTGCGTGTGACAGCGCCTGTGACCTATGGGGAAATGAACCTCGCACCGCTCTTGCATCAGTTTTTGGAGAAGTACCCGCGTGTGGACCTCGATTTAGTTCTGACCAATCAAAAACTGGATTTGATAGAGCAAGGGGTAGACGTGGCGATTCGTCTTGGCCGCCTGCAAGATTCCAGCATGATCGCAAAGCGTCTTTCGTCGCGTCAAAATTACGTGTGTGCTAGCCCTATGTATTTGGAGCGATTTGGCGAGCCTCACACATTATCCGAACTGGCTCGACATCAGTGCCTAGTTGGTTCGGTCGATTATTGGCATTTTAAGGAAAATAAACGCGATAAGTCTTTGCGCGTATCGGGGAGAATTAAATGCAATAGTGGTTTTGCGCTAATGGGCGCCGCCAAACGTGGTTTGGGTTTAGTGCAGTTGCCGGACTATTACGTTCAAGAAGCTCTAGATAACGGTGAGCTAGTCGAGGTGCTGACCGATTACCGAGACGACCGTGAAGGCATTTGGGCACTGTATCCACAAAGCCGAAATTTATCGCCCAAAGTGAGGTTGTTAATCGACTTTTTAGCGCAGGAACTAGCGGATTAGAGTTTTCATGAACTTTAATACAACTGAAGTTGCTAAAACGCCCAGTGATGCCGGGCGTTTTTATTAGGATGAGAGCTGGAATCGAAAAGACATGAATCACTATTGGTTGGATTCCGCGTCTTCACGTTTAATCACTTTGTGCCCATCTTCAGACACGCCTTGCTTCCAATAGCTGCTGATGTAGATATTCTCGCGATCGACTTCTTTTTCGTTGCGGAAATATTGGCGCAGCGCACGCATTGAATCGAACTCACACGCACACCATACCGAAGCGTTACCATCTAACCACTCGAGTTCGCGAACGCTATCAGCCAAGGTTTGCTGTTCAGTTAGCCAAATCAACTCCATGCCTGCTGGCGCGTGTAGGGGTTGAATGTCGGCTGGAGACATCACGCTGATCACAGCGTAGCCTTTGGCCTCTTCTGGCAGCGTGCGAATTTTCGCAGAAAGTGCTGGAAGTGCCGTCATATCGGCAGCCATGAAGAACCAATCCGCCTCAGTATTTAAGTTGGAGATGCTACCCGGCCCTACGATGCTTATCGTGTCGCCTTTTTGCGCGGCCATTGCCCAACGCGCTGCAAATCCGCATTGCAGATCTTGCGTTACGTGTCGGACGAAATCCACTTCGATTGAACTGGTTTCTGGATGAAAGCGTCGGATAGTGTAGGTGCGCATGATTGGTCGGTCGTCTTCTGGCAGGATGCTCAGATCCGCGCCGCCCATATCGTTAAACAGTAATTTGATGTAACTGCCTTCGCAGTCACGAGGAAAGTGGCTCAGCGCCTCACCTTGCAAGGTAATGCGCTGCATGTTTGGAGTGATGGTTTCTGTGTCTGTGACAACAAGCGTTTTAGGTTGAGGCTTCTTTTTCATTGTTACTTTACTCGATAATTATTCTCTTTCTCATTTAAAGATTATCAAGTTCCCTAACAAGAGGGTAGCGTCTTTAAACAAATTTACACTGTGAATTAACGCCAAAGCCTCAAGCAAAATGCAGTATCTGTCCTTTCCCAATTACGTAAAGTGAGTCGTTTTTTAACCCAAAATAGACTTATATCATTGGAATCGTAGACAAAAGCAACAGCGCAGCCATACTGTAGTTGAACCCCTTAACGCGTTTATCGGTGGTCAACCAACGCTGCAATTGCATACCTGCCGCCGTCCAAAATGTCACCGATGGCAAGTTAGCTAAACAGAAGATACCGGCGATAAAAGTCAGTTCGAGCCAAGAACCGCCACTGGTGTATACCGTAATGGCCGTCAACGCCATCGACCAACCTTTTGGGTTCACCCATTGGAATGCAACAGCCCCTAAAAAAGACATCGGGCGAAAATCGTGTTTTGCTTCTGTTTTGTCGCTGGTGGCGATTTTGTACGTCAAGTACAGCAAATAACTCAAGCTCAATACTTTTAAAATCGAGTGGGTTAGCGGGTAGGCATGGAACAGGCTCATCAAGCCAATACCCACCAAAATTAGCATGGCACCAAAGCCGAAGGTAATGCCCAACATGTGTGGGATAGTGCGTTTAAAGCCGACATTTGCCCCTGAGGTCATCAACATAATGTTATTGGGACCCGGCGTAAAAGTGGAGACAAAAGCGAACAACGCCAAAGCGCCCAGTTGATGATATTCCATAGATTGTTCCTTGAATCAGTTCTCGATAAGTTGAGAACAACTATAAGTAGAACTGAGGTCAATATTGTGCTTTTATTTGATGATTAGAAACTAAATAAGCAATGAAACATCATCATGGATAGATTTGACGAAAGAATATTGCAAGTGCTCAAACGAGACGGAAGAATCTCCAATGTGGAGCTGTCGGAATGCGTTGGTTTATCTCCGTCTGCAACCTTACGCCGAGTGCAAGATTTAGAGCGTAAAGGCGTGATCAAAGGCTACCGAGCAGTACTGGATAATCAGCAACTTGGCGTGGGCTTTGTCGCTTATGTGTCGATTGGTTTGGCCTCGCACTCTAAGCAGGCACAGCTGGGTTTCGAAGAGCATGTGCGTTTTGTAAACGAGGTGGTGGAATGTCACAACATTACGGGATCTAACGAATATCTCATACGCGTAGAGACGCAAAATCTCGCCGCTTATAAAGCGTTCCATGCTGATGTGTTGGGTGAGTGCGAACACGTCAAGTCGATCACAACCATGGTGGTGATGGACACACCAAAAGACGAGCGATAGCCAAACGAGAGTGACAGTTTTTGTGGCACATGAATTTGAAGTGACTCGAAAGAGTCAGTCGAGTATGAGAATGGTTCACAACAAATGCTGGAAAGCAGATGGCACTCTTACAATTTCCATATTTATTCTCACCTTCTAAATAATCCCATCCTGCTAGTTTTGCTTAAACCGCTTGTGTTTCAGAGCGGCGAGTCAGCAAAATTAAGGATGAACGATGAAATCACATGTAACACTTCCTCTTTTGAGCTTAAGCGCTGTTGCCGCATTGAGCTCATTTAACGTCAACGCCCACGGCTGGGTAGAATTTCCAAGCGCTCGTCAGAATACGTGTTATTTAGACGGTGGTTTTTGGACCAACGAGATCCCTAACCAAGCGTGTAAAGCGGCTTTTGAAGAATCTGGCGCGTATCCGTTTGTGCAACGCAGCGAAATCGCGGCGAACGTACCAAATTACCGAGATATGGAGCATGTGAAAGCCGTGGTTCGCGACGGTGAACTGTGTTCTGCCGGCGATGCGGCTAAGAAAGGCTTGAACATTCCTTCTCCAAACTGGCAGCGCACCAATGTTACGCCAGATGCAAACAACCAGATTGAATTGGTGTTTTACGGCAAAGCGCCGCACAACCCATCGTACTGGGAATTCTATCTCACCAAGCCAACTTATGATGATTCAAAGCCTCTTACTTGGAGTGATTTAGAGCTGATCGACACCGCAGGTGATGTGTATGTTGATGCGGAAAAACGCTACCGTATTCAGGTGACTTTCCCTGCTGATCGTTCCGGCGATGCGGTGCTTTATACTCGTTGGCAGCGCATTGATGTCGCTGGGGAAGGTTTCTACAACTGTAGTGACATTACGTTAAACGGAACGAGCACGACGCCACCGACTGACCCTGTTGATCCAACCGAACCGGGCAACAATCTGACATCTCTAGGCTACTTTGTTCAGCAAGGTTTTGGGCCAGTAGAAGCGGGTGACACCATTCGTTTCCGTACGTTTAATGCGACAGGCAATGAAATTGTCGATATTTCACTACCAATCAGTGCAAACAATACGGCGACTTGGGCGGCAGAAATTGCGGATCAATTTAATGCGCAGCAAACGGGTGATTGGTACGTGGGCATTTGGCATCAAGAGATGAACCACTACATGTTCGATAGTAACAACGTGAATGCAAACCAAGTATTAGCGCCAAGCGCAGACTTCAGTTACGCGTTGTCACTGATCAAAGCGGATGTCACGCCACCAGTTGAACCAACCAACTTGTGGGACAAGACAGCCGTTTACAACCAAGGTGATGTGGTGACACACAATGGTAAAGAATGGACTGCCCAATGGTGGACGTCTGGTGAGGAACCAGGCACAACGGGTCAGTGGGGTGTATGGCGTTAAGCCATTTATTCGGGCCCTGAACAATAAAACCCTTCTCACATGAGAAGGGTTTGTTTTTTTCAGTCTAAAACGACCACTTTGGTTGAGTGGCTGTCTTGAAAATCAGAGCACATATCGTTATTCGCTTGCTCTCCACTCGCTCCAGTTGAGCATCGCGTAGTCTGCCAGTTTGAGCATCGGAATGTCTTCATGCGTATCACCGTAGGCATAAACAGACGCAAACTCGTCGAGCAAAAACGCCGCTTTCACGCGTGAGACTTTTCTTTCTAAACTGCAATCACCTTGCTGGTAAAAGCCACTCAGTTTTGGCTGTTCTGAGATCAGTTCACTGCACAGCAAGTGGTAACCGTTCGCCTCACACCAAGGCTTGAGATACGCATTGAGTGATGCCGACACCACTACGATGGTATCGCCTCGGTGTTGATGCCAAGCCAGCCTTTCCATCGCTTCTGGCCGTAAGTACAGCGGGATCACTTCATGGGCAAACTGAGTGCCAATCGCTTCAATTTTCTGCGTTTCTTTCCCTGAAAATGCAATAAAACTGCTGAGAGGGCGCATAACACGAGCGGGTAACACTCCGAGTTTGTACAGCGCATAAAATGGCATGATAGCGACCTTTCCTACTCGTTTGCGCAGGCCATAAGCAGAATAGTGGAGGAAAAGGCTAAACATATCCTCTCGGGTGATGGTGCCATCAAAATCAAACAGTGCCAGTGACGGCTTAGTAGTATCGAGCAAACTCAGCGCCTATTTTTGGGTTTAAGATCGTTTTGTGTTTATTGATAAAACACCGCCAACCAGATGGTTTCTTGCGTTGGGTCAGTCCAGCTCACTTTGTGTTTGGTATGAGCTGGAATCGTAACGTGATCGCCTGCCTCAAGTCGTTGCACTACACCTGATTCAAAAGTCAGCTCTCCAGATCCTTTAAGAACCAAGACCCATTCATGTTCTTCTTGGTCGTACCAGCCACTTTCGGGCGAGGTTTGCCCCGTTGAGACAATGCGTTCTATACGCAGGTTTTTGTGGGTCAGCAGGTCTTCGAACACTTCCTCGTCGAGGTTATTCGGTAAGTCTTTAAACAGGTTCATGGCCTTTCCTTAGAGAATGATCAGTCCAAAAGGCGCAAGCAATTGCTCTTGTTGCCAATCACAAATTTTAACACCAAACAGAGAAACGCGGCGAACATCCAGCCCGTCTAGTTCGACATGAGTCAGATCACATTGCTCAACGTTAAAGGTTCCCCATTGTTCTGGCGAGAATTCGCAGCGAGATAAATCCGAGCCTTTGAGAGTTGCCCCTGCGAGGTTCGCACCGTTCCAACGGTTTTCAAAGAGGTCACATTTTTCTAGTAACACTCGTTCGAAGTTACAGTAGGTGAGGTTGCAGCCAGTAATAAAAGCAGAACAGAAAAACATGGTGTTACTGACGCGATTAGCAAAGTTCGCACCTTGGAAGTTTGCCCCTTTGAGATCGCACTTACGCAGCTCCAAGCCCATACAATTTGCGCCGTTAAACAGGCTCATCGCCAACATACAGTTCGTAAAGCTGGCGTCTTTTAAGTTCGCGAAGCGAAAACTACACCCTTCTAGCGCTTTGGATTCGATAAAGCGACAGTCGATGAACTTAGCATCGCGCAGATCGGCATGGTCGAAACAGCACATATAAAAGTGGCAGTTTTTAAAGGTAGCATTCTGAAAATCGTGATGAGAAAAGTTTTCTCGTTCAAAAATGAGATCGGTTTTTAACATGTCTTCTCCTTAGCTGCGAGCAGACTAGCACTCCAAGTGACTGATTTTCCAGAAAAATAACTTCTTGTATTTCAGTGCTTTACAAACCCCTCAAATCGCGATTTTAAGGGGGCAAACGAGCGTTTTAAGTGGGTTGTTTTTTGAAAATAGAAGACGTAGAGGACGAAAAAAGTTTTTGCTGGCTACGAGCCTTAACGAGAGGATTCGCATTTATGGGTATGCATGGCAACTCACACGCACAGTTTGCATTACAGAATTGTATCCTATTTGCATAATTTGTTGATCAATATGGCGTTTCTCCATACAAAAAACCTATATTTTTCACAAATTGATTTCCATCAAAATAGTAGGGTTTCTATGTGCTAGATTGCGCACAGCTCAAAAAGATATAGATACCCGTGTGCTTCAAGGCGCTGAGTTTACTTGAAATCTCAGATCAGTTAACAGGCACCCCTTTGGGTACGACATAACGAAGCCCTACGAAAGGAAATAAAAATGAAAAAAACAATCTGCAGTCTAGCAGTGGTTGCTGCACTCGTGTCACCAAGTGTTTTCGCTCATAAACAAGGTGACTTCGTTCTTCGTGTTGGTGCGGCGTCTGTCGTTCCAAACGACAGCAGCGATAAGATTCTTGGTTCTCAAGAAGAATTGAAAGTGGATTCAAATACGCAGCTTGGTTTGACGTTTGGCTACATGTTTACAGACAACATCAGTTTAGAGCTTCTAGCAGCAACACCATTCAGCCACGATATTTCAACAGACTTGTTAGGTCTTGGTGATATCGCGGACACCAAACACCTTCCACCAACGCTTATGGTGCAGTACTACTTTGGCGAGCCACAAAGTAAGTTCCGTCCATACGTTGGTGCAGGTCTGAACTACACCATGTTCTTTGATGAGGGCTTCAATAGCACGGGTAAAGGCGCTGGTCTTTCAGATCTTAAGTTGGATGACTCATTCGGTCTAGCAGCGAATATTGGTGTGGACTACATGATCAACGATCAATGGTTCCTCAACGCCGCTGCGTGGTACGCAAACATTGAAACAGAAGCAACTTACAAAGCAGGTGGAGTGAAGCAAAAAACCGACGTCAAAATTAACCCTTGGGTATTTATGATCAGCGGCGGTTACAAGTTCTAAGAAAAACCAGTAGTTACACGCACATTACTATTATTGGCATGACTTTGGGGGCGGTTACGGGGACTGCCCCTCTTTTTTATCCTCGTTTTGATTGCACATCATTTACTCCACTTAGCAACATGCAAAATTGGATCTTTACCTTGCAGATCATTTTATTGTCGGAAGATCGAAAAGTCCTACACTGATCACATAATTGAACAAGTGGACAATATAAATGAGCGACGATATCGCAAAGCATTCCTCCTCCAGATCTAAGCTGGTAAAAACTCTTTTCTTTACTCTCTGTGTTATCGCATTTGGTGCGATGTATTGGTCTTGGCAGTATTCAGACAGTCACCCAAGCACAGAAGATGCCTATGTTAGGGCAAAAATTTTGTCGGTAGCGCCTCAGGTAAAAGGCCAAGTGGTTTCTGTGGATGTCAAAGACTTCCAATCTGTTAACAAAGGTGACCTACTGCTGAAGATAGATTCACGCCCATATTTGTTGGCAGTGAAGCAAGCAAAAGCGGCATACCAATTGGCGGTCCAGCAACATGACGTTGCCGATAAGCAGGTAACTGAAGCCGTTGCGGGCTTAGATGCGGCGCGCTCTAACCTGACAGAAGCGCAAGTGGAGTACAAACGTACGGATTCCTTGGTGAAACGCAAACTGGCGTCGGACCAAGATTTAGATACGGCAAAAAACAAACTAGCCAATGCCCAAGCGAGCCTGGAGCAAGCGCGCGCGACGGTAGAAAAAGCCATTGCGAACCGTGGTGAAGAAGGCGCAGAGGCTGCGGTTGTTCAACAAGCGGGAGCACAGTTAGCGCAAGCAGAGCTGAACTTGAGCTACACCGACATTACGTCACCAGTGGATGGCATTGCCGGTGAGATCAATACGCACGTAGGCTCGGTCGTTAGCGTGGGTCAAACGTTGTTCCCTGTGATTTTAAAAGACAGCTATTGGGTACGCGCGAACTTTAAAGAAACCGATCTTACTCATATTAAACCTGGCATGCATGCGGATGTGGTGATTGATATGTACCCAGACGTGGTGTGGAAAGCAACGGTAGAGCAGCTGTCGCCTGCGAGTGGTACATCGTTCTCCTTGATGCCACCAGAAAACGCAACAGGTAACTGGGTTAAAATCAAACAGCGTTTCCCTGTACGTTTGGCATTAGAAGTACCGGCCGATGCGCCGCAACTTCGCGTGGGTGCGAGCTCAGAAGTCACCATTGATTTGCAAAGTAGCGTGCAATGAGCCATCAAATTACGGCAGACAAACGGGGGATTGCCACCGTCGCCGTGATGCTTTCTGCCATCATGGTGTTAATCGATATGACCGTTGCGAACGTGTCGCTATCGCACATGATGGGCGCGTTGGGCGCAACGGCAGACCAAATTACTTGGGTGCTGACGGGTTACAGCATGGCGGAAGCGATCTTCATTCCGATGACCAGTTTCTGGGTGTCGCGCTTTGGTGAACGCAAAGTCATGCTGGTTGCTGTGATCGGTTTTGTGATTGCCAGTGCGCTTTGTGGGCAAGCACAGTCTCTTGAAGAGATGGTGCTATTTCGCATTATTCAAGGCGCTTTCGGCGCGTCGGTGATTCCATTAGCGCAGTCGACGTTAGTGCAGATTTATCCGTACGAACAAAAAGGCAAAGCGATGGCGATTTTCTCCATCGGCATTTTGCTTGGTCCTATTTTGGGCCCAGTCGTGGGTGGCGTGATCACCGACAACATCAATTGGCGCTGGATTTTTTACATCAACTTGCCATTCGGTTTGATTTGTACCTCTTTGATTTATCGCTATATCCACATCGACAACAAATCCAAACCTAACTTTGACTGGTGGATCATCGGTTACATGGCGTTAGGTGTGGGCGCGTTGCAGTTTGTGTTGGATAAAGGTAACGAAGAAGACTGGCTCAACTCACGCATGATCCAGACCGCGATATTACTCGCTGTCATGGGGTCGGTGATGTGGATTTATCGCAGCTGGAAAACCAAAAGCCCAATAGCGCCATTGTGGCTACTGAAAGACCGAAATCTTATGGTCTCGTCGTTGATGATTGCCGTGGTGTCGATGGCGATGTTTGGCCTGACGACTCAACAACCGATGCTGTTGGAAAGCTTGCTGGATTATCCGGTCTCAACCACTGGCTTATTAATGGCACCGCGTGGATTGGCGTCAGCGGCGATGTTGATTTTGGTGATTAAGCTCAATCCGCAATTCGATCCCAGAATCAAAATAGTCTTTGGCTTGAGCTGCATCGGGATTGGTAGTTATTTGATGACGCAATACTCACTGCAGATCGATACATTTTGGATTGTGATGCCGAGTATGATTCAGGGGATGGGGCTTGGTTTAACCTTCTCGACGCTATCCACCTTGGCGTATTTAACGATTCCGAAAGAGCAATCTGTTGCGGCGGCGAGTATTTACAATCTGTTCCGTACCATTGGTAGCTCGTTTGGTATTTCTATCGCCACCACGTTCCAATATCGTGATAGTCAGCAGCAATGGCATGCGCTGGGAGAGGGTATTAATCCTTATAATCCTAACTTGCATGACTGGGCGGCCAATCAGGGGCTTTCTATTACCGATCCGGTTGCGTTAGACCAATACCAACAGATGTTGCAGCAGCAATCGCAAATGGTCGCGTTTGTGCACACCTTCCAGCTTGTGGGAGTGATGTTCGTGATCATGATGCCGATGCTGGTTTTCATCCGGTCGCGAGAATAACAACAAGTTCCGGTGAATCGTGTAAGAGAACGCCTCTCAAGTTGTATTTGCTTGAGAGGTGTTTTTTATTGGACGGTGTCAATGAAAGACGGACGTTTACTCAAACGTCACTTCATCAAAATGCGGATTGGCTTTGAGCGCGCGCATTGCGACTAATTGTTCAGTCGGGAAAGCGGTGTGCTCACCATCCATATCTAAAAACAAGCACTCTTGTCGCTGCATGTCGTAGCCTGTGTCGAACGCGTTGCCCTGATGAGTTTCACCATTTTTTAGCGTGATCTCGATAGGGAGCTTAAACATACAGGCGATTTCAATAAAATCGTATTGGCTGCAAGTCACCATAGTTTTCTCCTTTCAAACCGACGCAGTATTCAGAAGGTTTGAGAACCGCTTCCTTAAATAGAAGACGTTTGATTGAAACTGAATCTTCATCTTACACCTCATTTTGGTCACGAAATAGACATACACGCACGTTTTAATAAACCTACTGTTGAGCGTTCACAAGCGAGACAAAATAACGATATGTCTGAGACGATACTTAAGCGCACATACCTAACGAGTGAACAAAAGCCAAGTTCACTGATTCCGCCTCAAACCTACCATGCGCAGTTGGCGCACCGTGTTTACCACTCGCCTCAATTTGAAAACGGCCGCGTTAAAAACGAGATGCCAAATGTCCCTAGCCCGCAATCATTCTGGCAGGTGTGTTGGAGCTATCTTGGTGGTAGAACGCCATTGAGTCCTAACGAACATCTGCCACATTTCCCAATTCAACCTACGCAGTTTGCGCAGCGAAGTGAATCGATGCGCGTTACTTGGCTGGGCCATTCCACCATGCTGGTGGAGGTCGATGGCATTCGAATTCTGACTGATCCGGTATTTGATTACGCTTCTCCGTTCATCGCAAAAGCGTGGTTTGAACGCAATATTCCCAATACCCATGCCAGAGATTGTTTGCCGATTCCTGAAATTATCGTGATTTCGCACGATCATTACGACCATTTAGAAGCATCGACCATACGTTTCTACGCCGATAAACCCGTGACGTTTTATGTACCCTTAGGGGTTGGCAAGCATCTGATAAAGTGGGGCGTTTGCGCAGACAACATCGTGGAATTCGATTGGTGGGATAGCGTGCACTATGCCGGAATCGAACTGATTTGTACGCCCGCTAACCATAATTCTGGTCGTACTTATTTCGATAAAAACTCGACCTTGTGGGCTTCTTGGGTCATCAAAGGTAAAGAAGAGACGCTCTATTTTAGTGGCGATTCAGCTTACGATTCGCACTTTTCCGAGATCGCACTGCGATGTGGACCAATCGACATTGCCTGTTTGGAAGTGGCTGCTGATGTGAAAGGCCAAGGTTATCCGGTCGAAAACTGGGGGCACATGCAGGCTCATCATACCGTGCAAGCGTTTCGCGACTTAAATGCGAAAAAACTGTTGCCAGTACATTGGGCTACATACGAACTGTTTACTCACCGCTGGGACGAACCGATTTTAGATTTGCTTACCCATTGTCAAAAAGAACATATAACGCTGCTGACGCCAATGCCGGGGGAGAGTTTTTACGTTCATCAAGAACATATAAATAAACAATGGTGGCGAGAAAAAGAAATAGGTGAGCCAGATATAATTTTGACTTAATAATATGTTCTTACTTCAATAATTATTTTAGAAATTAACCTTGTTATTTTCAGAATATAACAAGGTTTTTACTCGCTTACTCATCAATCACTTGAGGTTTTAACTCGACGACATTTCCTTCCGGATCATGAATATAGAGTGAGCGACCGAATCCTTGTGCGCCGTAGCGTTTCGCAAACTCTTCGGTTTCAATGCCGCGCGCACGCAGATATTCCAGTAATTCATCCTCGGGAAAAGGCGCCAATTGCAGGCAAAAATGGTCAATATTACGACCATTTTGAACTGGTGGCTTACCGCCGAGTTGGCCCAATTCGCTGTCTACCGTCACTACATCAATCAATGCGTTACCTGCCCTAAGTTGAGTTAAACCAAGTTCCGTTACTTCGCGTTCGACAGGGCAGCCCAAAATGTCTCGATAGAAATGCAACATAGCATCGAGGTTACAGGTCCTTAAAACAACATGATCAAGCGCTTTGATGGCGATTGGATTTTTGGTGGGCATGCTTCACTCCTTTTTGCATTGTGTTGAGGTAAGTATAAAGTGACCTTAAAAGTGGTGAGAGAAATGATCAAATTCCAGATGTTTTTTTGCTAGAGCGAGTGCAGAAACACTGCAACTCAAAGCAAACAAAAAAGGCTAGCGTATTGCTAGCCTTTTGGGATATGGATGGGGCTATTACTCGTAATCAGAAGCGTAAGTTTCTTCGTAAGAGTGTGAGTAAAGCTCGAATAGGTTGCCGAATGGGTCTTCTAGGTAAACCATTTTCGCAGGCTTATTATCGTCTTCTGGGTGGTAACGCATGATGTCCATGCGAACTTTGCCACCTAGTGCTTCGGTGCGTTTGATAGCACCTTCAAAATCGTCTGTCTGTAAACAGAAATGGAAGATACCGATGCGAGAAAAATCCACTTCATGGCGCTCTTGACGTTCTTTCATTTCGAATAACTCAAGGCCGATGCCATCACTTGTCACAAGGTGCGCAATGTTGAAGCCTTTAAAGCCTTCCCCAAAGACCGCAATACACATTCTGCCAATTGCCGTTTCGCGTTCTTCAATCACTTTCGTGTTGCCCATAACGACTTTTAGACCTAGCGCTTGCGTGTAAAACTCAACCGCTTTGTCCATATCTCCGACCATAATACCGACATGATTCATTTTCATTTGTTTGCTCCCAACATGTGTGTTTGAACGTTGTCTTGTTTCGATGTGGGAGAGTATATGGCGTGATGTTGATTACATGAAATTATCATAAGTTATAAAAATGATAATTTTATTTAATGCTATGCATGTTGGGATTGAGTTAGTGAGCTAAGGCCTCAACAGCTTGCCTCACCGAGGTGAAATGAATCTTGATAATACACCGTTGCGCGAGGCTGAATTCATGCGATTGGATTAATGACGTAACCTCTTCTACGGACAGCGTTCGTTCTTTTGGGTGTAAAAGAGTGGTGTTCGAACCATTGTTTTTCAATTCAAACGTGTTGCCATTTGAGTCAATAACGTAATCATCTTGCCCAAAAATGAGGGCTTCGCATTCAGAGTCTAAGTCGGACTGGGAATGCGTGTAGATCAGCTCATCGTCGCCGTCTAGTTTTAGCAAGCATGGCCAGCATACTGCGTGGTCTCTCATGGTTAACTCATTATTCATTGTTATTTAGAAACTTGACCCAGGTTGTTGCAAAAACGCTAACTCTTCGGGAGTGCTCTCTCTTCCCAGTATCGCATTGCGATGAGGATAGCGCCCAAACTGGTCGATGATGGCTTTGTGTTTTAGCTCAAAATCGTAGTTATTTTCAAGCCCTGATGCGCGGAACAATTTTTCAGCTTGGACATGAATGAGGCGAGATTCGCTGTGCATAAACGGCATGTACAAAAAGCTTAGCTGCTCAGGCGCTAATTCTTTGTCGTAACCTAACCGAATTGCCTCTTGAGCCAATGCTAATGCGAGTGGGTCTTGTGCAAACGCTTTTTGGGTGTTGCGATACACATTACGTGAAAACTGGTCGAGGACGATGATTTCGGCCAATCGTCCTTGTGCGCTGTTACGCCAATTAAACAGTTCACAACGAGCCGCTTGTTCTAATACCGAGGCAAATCGCGATGTAATACGCTTGTCCAGCTCTGGGTTGTTTTCAAACCAATTTTTGGGCGATAGCTCCTCGAACCAAAATTTGATGATTTGTTGATGCATGGATCTTCCTTCCTATTGCATTAGCTAAAGAATAAAAAGCCAGAAGGCGAGCTCCTGGCTTTCTGCGTGTTATCGACCGTAAGTCTCTACGATGTAACGTTCAAAATCGTCACACATTTGTTCGTCAGAGATGGTGTTGCTTGCCAGCTCTTTACTGCCGTCGACGACTTTAATCGCGGCGTTCAGTGAAGCGACTGATGCTCGCTCTCGCGTCGCAAGTGAGTCGATTTTCTTCTGCTGCACTTCCCATGCCTGTTCTGGCGACAGGTTACACACGTCTGCAAGGTATTTGGCATTGAAGCCTTCGCCAGTCAGGCTGACAATGGTTTCGTTGTGCGACAAGTGATTGCCTGCGTGCCAGTAGTGTTTTGCCAGCAGTGGGCCAATTTCTGGGTTATCCGTCAGGTAACCAAACTTCTCAAGGAAGTATGCACGGGTCTGATACACCGCCATGTGCGCGAGTAGATAACCTTGATACGCACAAGCTGCTTCGTCGGATAGCAAATGTGGAATCGCCATCAGTGGGCGAGGGCTGCATTCCAAACCAAGGATCTGTTTTTCACAATCGCGAGCGAGCTTAGTGATGCGCTCTGGCGTTAACTCGTCATCGCTCAATTGATACAACGCGCGCTCAAAATATGGCACAACCAAGATGCTACGTTCTTCATAAGCTTTGAATGGCTGACGACTGTTGATCATCGCTTGAATGATCTCATTAGGAACCGAATTCCCTTCATCATCCAGTGCGTACTGTTTTAGCCAATCGGCATCGGTTAACAGGCTGTCACAGAACATCGACTGAGTTTCTGCATAAGCCATCGACGTCGGCGCAAACTCCTGCGAAAAACAAGGCGCGTTCATTTTTACGTTCGCAAAGTGTGCTGCGTGACCACCTTCGTGGAACAGCGTGTTTATGCCATCGTAGCCGCTGCCCACTTGGTCTGGTTTGGCATTGCTGGTGAAGTTCACCTGTGCTGCGACCCATTCGCCTTGATTGTAGAATGAAGGGATAGGGCCGTGGCAGAACCCGTTCGGGTACTTACCTTTGCGGTCTAACAAATCCAGCGTTAGCGTCGCGCCAGAGTAATCAATATTCAGACGACCAAACGATTCTACCCAGCGTCTCAGAGATTTAGAGAACGGCACGTATGGGTCAAGGTCACGCATGACGTCACCCGCGAACGAGTAAACAAAGTTGAAGCCGGTGAGTGCGCTTGCGCCTTTCTCTTTCGCCAAGTTTTCTAAGCTGTTGAGGTGCGCATCTCGCGTGCGTTGTTCGAAATCTTCCAAAATCTCGAATAGCTGCTCAGAGCTCATCTTTTCCGTTTTTTGCACGGAGTAATCAAAGAAGGTCGCATAACCCAGTGAGCGAGCGAACTGGTTGCGTAGTTTGATCAGTTCTATAAAGCCGTTTTGCAGTAGCCATTGTTCAAGGTTCAGCAACGCTTGATGAGCCGATTGGCGAACTTCTTCATGATTGTTGGTGCGAATGGTTGAGCTCAATACTGGCAGTGAACCTTCCACTTGCTCGCCGTTTTCATCGGTAAACGTTTGTACGTGGTTCTGTTTTTTCTCGAACAGCTCAGCTTCAAAGGCAATGAGCTGATTTTTCAACGCTTGTGCTTTTTCGCCCTCGATAGCGTGAGATTCAAACATCGCCAGCCAACCAGATAGACCCGTCATGGTTTGTTGTTTCTCTTGTGGGTCGGTAATTGAGTCCGCGGCTTCAAGCTGTTGTTTGATGGCAGTAATTTGCTCGGCGTTGCTTAAAAAGCTTGTCCATGCCGTTTGTGCTTGCGTCGAGCCATCATGGTCATCGCTGATCCCCATGTAAGTTTCCCAAAAGAAATCTTCTTTGGTGCGGTGAATCGCAAGGTAACGTTGATTGAGGTCGTTGAGGTAATCCGTTGCGGTCATTTTGATCCTTCAAATGGTTTCGTTATGTAGACAGTTGATTATTGCACGCTTGGTCGCGAGAAAGGAACGCTAATCTCATTTGTCGATTTTGCATCGCGTAAAGGTGATTTTACTATTTGTTTACCTTTGGGTGAGTTAATAGGAGTTCTGAGCTTGCAGTATTAAGACTGGTATGGAGTTTACAGTTTATTAAGTAATTAATCCGCGATGCGCTATCGATGATCCTTATCAGGTGTAATAAGATTTCCATATCGTGGCGATACAGTTGGAAACAATATGATAAATAAAACAAAAGTTACGTTATTGGCGGTAGGTACGATTTTAGTTGGATGTTCTACAGTCGCGCCACCAAGAAATGATGCGGTTGAAAGCATTCAACAAAAGTGTTCTGTGATTTTAAGCAATGATGTTGCTGGCGACCAGCGCTGGCAGACTTATAACGGCTTGCTTGTAGAATATGCCGTGCATGGCGTTAAGAGTCAGGCGCAACTGGAACGTTTTGAAGCGTTTGTGCAGAGAGTGCAAGATGATGAGTCTGGACAGTTAGTTACAGAGTTGATTGAGGTCACCGACTGGGGATGCTCAAACGGCAACTATCTTGAAGAGATGAGCTTGTTTATTCAAGAAGTTCAGAAGTAAAAAACCGAGCGTTAAGTCGCTCGGCTTTTCTGTTTGTGGAGCGCTTTTTTGCGCTGGTTCGTCAGGACGTTTACTCCTCTGGATACTCGCCCATACCTTGCGTTTTACCTTCCGCTTTCCAATGCTCTCCAGGAGCAAATGCTTCATCGCATAAATCTACGGTGTAGCCCATTTCTGTGATTTCCTTCAAAGTGAGGTTATCAGCAATATTTGCAACTTCCCCCGATTTATTCCGTAACTCCATGTTGATCTCTCCTCTGTAGGTAGACGAGTGGCATCAATGCACAGTGAAGAATGCATTGGTAACCTTTGTTCTAAGTATATAACCCGCTGCTAAAAATGAAGGTTAATCCACTTTTTAAATATGGGTAATTGGATAATGCTTTGAGCTGCTTCCGTTATTTAGAACCGCAGCATCGCGATAGTTTGCCATTTGTGATTTATTGAGTGATTAAACGGTCAATTTGGAAACTCGAAATGGTGATTCTCGACCACGCTTTAGCACAACAAATTGTTGATCGAACCATGTCCATCATTGGTCACAATGTGAATGTGATGAACTCGGCAGGCATCATCATTGGCAGTGGCGACCCTAAACGTGTTGGGCAAGTGCATGATGGCGCGGTACTGGCGCTGAATCATGGCGATTCGCTAGAGCTTAATGAGCAGCAATGTTTGACGTTGCAGGGTGTCAAACCCGGTATCAATATGTTGTTGAAATTACATGGCGACGTGGTCGGTATTGTTGGCGTCACAGGAGAGCCGGAGAAAATCCGAGATTTTGCAAAACTGGTTAAAATGACCGCTGAACTAACAATCGAGCAAGCTGCGCTGGTGGAAAAATTTCAGTGGGACAGACGTCATCGTGAAGAGTTTATTCTGGCTTGGATCAATGGCAAATTGACCGATGAAGAGCTGAAAGATTGGGCGATGCGTCTTTCTATCGATGTTACTCAACCACGGGTGGCAACGGTGATTGAAGTCTCGACGCCGTCCGCCTCGAAAAGCATGAAGAGTGTGCGCAATATTGTTGAGCTGCTTGAATACCCAGAGCGTAACAACCTGGTTGCGATTGTCTCGGTGAATGAAATTGTGGTGTTGAAACCGTGTCATTCCGCCAAGCAGTGGGATAGCCAAGTTGAAAGTGAACGCATTGATAAGTTGATGTCGCGTTTAAGCGATCACGATTCACATACGTTTCACATTGCGCTAGGGCAGCTGTTTAATGAACCTAAAGATGTCGCGTTGTCATACCAAAGCGCGAAACAGGTATTAGCCATTGGCAAGCAGTTCTACCCAGAGAAACGTAAGTACCTGTTCGATGAACTTCGTTTGCCTGTGCTGTTAGCGCCGTTGGCGGATATTTGGCAAGGTGAACAAATTATTGATGGTGTGAAACGGTTGAAAGAGAAAGACAAATCTGGGCAATTATTGAAAACCCTAGATGCACTGTTTGAATGCAATGGCAACGTAACAGAATGCTCTAAAATGCTGTTTATTCACCGGAACACTCTGCGCTATCGGTTAGAGAAAATCACCGAGATAACAGGGCTACCAACTACCAATTTTGTGGGGTTAGCGGAGCTTTATATTGCGACTCGGCTCTCAAAAATGTCGTGATATTGTGCATCTGCACAATACGCGTCATTTTTTGACCACATCATTTGTCACTCCGCCTAAAGGAATTCTAAAGCAAACGATTAATAATTCATGCGTCCCTACATGTTGAGTGAGCCAACACGGACTCGCTCAGCAAAATAAGAATAAATGGAGTTATCATGAACCTTATATTAATCCTGCTCGGGGTGATCGCATTTATTGTGCTCACGACCACCAAATTCAAATTACATCCCTTTTTAGCGCTGATCATCGCGGCGTTCCTTGCGGCATTTGCTTACGGCTTACCGGCAGATAGCATTGCCAAAACCATTGCTTCTGGCTTTGGCGGCATCCTTGGTTACATTGGTTTGGTTATCGTTTTAGGTACTATCATTGGTGTTATTTTGGAAAAAAGTGGTGCGGCGATCACCATGGCCGATACGGTCATCAAAGTGTTGGGTGAGCGTTTCCCAACATTGACCATGAGTATCATAGGTTACATCGTTTCTGTTCCGGTATTTTGTGATTCAGGCTTTGTCATTCTGAACTCGCTCAAAGAATCACTCGCGAAGCGTTTAAAAACCTCAAGCGTTGCGATGAGTGTGGCGTTGGCAACTGGCCTATACGCAACGCACACGTTTGTGCCGCCAACTCCTGGCCCGATTGCCGCTGCGGGTAACTTAGGCCTGGAATCTAACCTTGGTTTAGTGATTGGTGTGGGTGTGTTTGTTGCAGCGGTTGCGGCGTTAGCGGGTATGTTGTGGGCGAACCGATTCCAACATGTTGAACCAGATGGCATTGAAGCCGTAGAAGAAATTCAGCAAGACTGGCAAGCACTCAAAGCGTCTTACGGCAAATTGCCAACGGCGAGCCAAGCATTCGCTCCTATTTTTGTTCCTATCTTATTGATCTGTTTTGGCTCTATCGCGAAATTCCCAAGCCTACCGCTGGGCGAAGGTTTTGTGTTTGATGTTCTGACTTTCTTAGGACAGCCACTAACGGCATTGGTGATTGGCCTGTTCCTTTCTGTTCGCCTACTCAAGTCAGACAACAAGATTGAAGAATTTGGCGAGCGAATCAGCCAAGGTATTACGGCTGCTGCGCCTATTCTTTTGATTACCGGTGCGGGTGGTGCTTTTGGCGCGGTATTAAAAGCAACGCCGCTAGGTGAATACTTAGGTACGACGTTATCGGCGCTGGGCGTGGGTATTTTCATGCCATTTATCGTTGCGGCTGCGCTAAAATCGGCGCAAGGTTCATCAACGGTTGCGCTGGTGACCACATCAGCTTTGGTTGCGCCTATGCTTACGCAATTGGGGCTCGATTCAGAAATGGGCCGCGTATTAACGGTGATGGCGATCGGTGCAGGTGCGATGACGGTTTCTCATGCAAACGACAGTTTCTTCTGGGTAGTTTCGCAGTTTAGTCGCATGTCGGTGGGCTTAGCGTACCGCGCGCAAACCATGGCTACGCTCGTTCAAGGTGTCACGGCAATGGCATTGGTGTACATTTTGAGCCTCGTTCTCTTATAAGTCTCTGGAAATACGTATGAAAGTGGTAATTGCACCTGATTCATTTAAAGAAAGCTTAACCGCCAAACAAGTGAGCGAGGCGATCAAAACGGGTCTTGCTCGCGTATGGCATGATGCCGAGTTTGTTACGGTTCCGGTCGCAGACGGTGGCGAAGGCACGGTTCAATCTTTGATAGATGCAACTCAAGGCGAACAAGTCTTCACAACGGTGACCGCGCCATTAGGGAATGATGTTGAAGCGTTTTATGGCATCCTCGGCGACGGCGAAACCGCGGTTATTGAAATGGCGGAGGCCAGTGGTCTGCACCTTGTGCCGAGTGATGCTCGCGACCCAAAACTGACCAGTAGCATTGGTACTGGACAGCTGATCAAACACGCGCTAGATAGAGGTATTCAACGCTTAATCATTGGTTTGGGCGGCAGCGCTACCAATGATGGTGGCGTGGGCATGTTGACCGCGTTGGGGGTGGCGTTTCTTGATGAGTCTGGTCATGCAATTACCCCAAATGGAGGCGGGTTAGCGGCGCTTGCGTCCATCGATATTTCTGGTCTTGACCCTCGTTTAGCAACTTGCGAAGTGTTGGTAGCGTGCGATGTTGATAACCCACTCTGTGGTGACAAAGGCGCGTCGGTTATCTTTGGCCCTCAAAAGGGAGCGACCGTATCAGACGTCACTCTGCTCGATAACGCATTGCGCAAGTTTGGCGAGTTGACGGAACAAGCGACGGGTAAGCATGTACTGACTCGTGAAGGGGCGGGTGCTGCTGGTGGTATGGGCGCAGCCTTGCTTGGGTACACGCCAGCACGTTTGCAACCGGGAATTGAGATTGTGCTTGAAACGGTCAAACTTGCTCAGCATGTTGCGGATGCGGATATCGTATTTACAGGCGAGGGTCGAATCGATCATCAAACCGCACATGGCAAAACGCCGATGGGCGTTGCTCAGGTGGCCAAGCAGTGTAATTTACCAGTCATTGCATTAGCAGGCTGTGTGGGTGACAACTATCAGGCGGTTTATGAGTGCGGTATTGATGCGGTGTTTGCTTGTGTACCAAGGGCGATGAGCTTACCTGAGGCCATGAAAGAGGCCGACGTCAACGTTGCTAATTTAGCCGAAAACGTCGCGAGAATGTGGCAAATTAAGTCGCACTGAGGGCGATAACGATACGAGAAAACTCCACCTTTGCGTGGAGTTTTTTGTTGTTACCTGTTTGCGTGTGTGGGCATAAGTTCATTTATTAAGAGCGAGTTAACAGACATGCTTTGCTATCAATTTTGCCAGTGTTTGCATCGCGTGACTCCAATCGGTTTCATGACCAAAGTTTGCCACGCTGAGGCGTACGCAATGCCGATATTGCCCTTGAGTGCCAAATACGGTGCCGGGAAGTAGGCTGATTCTGTACTTATTGCATGCTTGATACAACGCATAGCTGTCCGTGTCTTCGGGCAGTCGCAACCAAAGCAAGAACGAACCTTGCACGGCGTTGATCTGGTATCTATTTTTTAGAGGTTCGTATTCATCCAAGTATTGATGAAGCATCTGGATAAATCGTCGCATGTTGTTTTGATAAACCCGACCCATTCGCGCAGTATGTGTTCGATACTTGCCTGACGTTAGAAACGTTGCCACGGCGGATTGCATCAGGTTCAAACTGCCCATGTTCTCACACAGTAGATATTGCTCAATTTGATCTCGATATCGCCCCGCCAACATCCAACCAATTCTCAAACGCGAATCGAGCGTTTTGGATAACGAATTCACGTAAATTACGCGTTGCTTGTCATCGAGCAATCTCAAGCTTGGTAACGGCTTGTCATAGCTTAACCCGCCAAACACATCGTCTTCGATAATAGGAATATTGCCAGATGCCAAGAGCAATCGCTGGCGCTTTTCTAGCGGCATCATGGCACCAGTAGGGTTGGTGAAGTTTGGCGTTACGATTATCGCTTTTATGTCCCATGTCGCCATTGCTTTTGCTAAGGCTTCGGGGCACATACCGTCGCGCGGGCAACTCGGAATTTCCACCACTTTGAGGCCGAGTGATTCTAGCATCAATAAGTTGCCAAAATAGCAAGGGGACTCCACCGCGACGATATCGCCTTTTTGTGTCGTTGCGCGCAGCGCTAGGCTAATGGCTTGTTGCGCGCCGTGCGTCACCATGATCTCATCCAACTTGGCTGGCGTGCCCAAATCTTGTGTGATTTTCGCTAGTTGTTTGATTAAGAGGTGATCACCGGGGGGTAATTGGTAATGGCTCGGTACATGCGTTTGCTGGCGGCTGTGGCGGCCGATCTCGGCGTACAAGCTTTTGATCGCGGGGGAGTCAATGTTTGGGTGGGCAGAACCGGTAGGCAAACGCTCTTGGTATTCAGGATAAGTAAGGATTTCTTTGCAGATCGAGAGCAAATCCACGCGAGTCGGATCCGGAATTGAGCGAGAGGTCGGCAAGGCGACTTTAACTCGATAACCCGATTTGGGTACCGAGTAAACCAAGTTTTGTGCTTCCAGCTCTTGATACGCACGAATCACTGTATTGTTACTGACGTTTAATTCTTGGCTCAACGAGCGAATGGAGGGCAGTCGATCATCCGCCTGATAAACGCCACCATTGATGGCTTGTTTGAGGTGTTTTTCCACCACGAGGTACTTATTCCCTTCACCGCTTCCCAATAAATCTGTACCCATAAAAACACTTCCATCTGTCACTTTTTGAAAACACTGTACCTAATTACATTAGCAGTATCTCAAAACATAAAACAAGCGTGAGTGAGGCGATCATGTTAATCCGAGCCATCCCTTTTGTATTTGTCATCCTTTGGGCTTCTGGATTCGTTGGTGCGCGTTTTGGTTTGCAATATGCCGAGCCAGCGACACTACTTTCTATCCGTATGGCATTCAATGTCTTATTGTTTTTGGTTCTTGTGGCGGTATTGCGTAGAAGGTTGCCGACAGGAAAAGATTTTTGGCACAGCTGTGTGGTTGGTGCGTTGATCCACGGTTTCTATCTGGGCGGTACTTATTTCGCTATCGCCTTGGGTATGCCTGCTGGGTTGAGTTCGTTGCTGGTGGGTATTCAACCGATTTTAACCGCGGCTTTGCTGGTGGCGTTTGTTCGTGAGGAGTTTAAGCCCTCGCAATGGCTGGGTTTGGCTCTTGGTTTTGTCGGTATCGCTATGGTGTTGATGGGCAAAATGGAGTGGCAATCCGAGCAGCATAAAGTGTTGGCCATTGGTTTGTGTTTGTTGGCTTTGGTTGGTATCACGCTAGGGACACTTTATCAGAAAAAACATTGCCAAAAAGTGGATATGGTGGGTGGTGCGACGGTGCAATATTTGGCCGCGCTCGTCATGTTTCTGCCCGTTGCGATGCAGTTTGAAACCATGCAAGTGCAGTGGGAACTGGAGTTTATTTTGACCGTGTTGTGGTTGGTCGTCGTGCTCTCTTGTGTAGCTATTCTACTGCTGCTGTACATGGTTAAGAACGGTGCTGCATCGAGCGTAGCTTCTGTATTCTACCTGGTGCCGCCAACGACGGCGATTCAGGCTTGGCTCGCGTTTGGAGAGTCATTTGATTGGATGGGGATTTCTGGTTTCGTACTGGCAGCTACGGCGGTGTATTTGGTGGTTAAAAAGCCGGATCTGACGATAAAGAAATCGATTCAAACAGAATATACCTAAATTGGGTAGGGACATTTGCGTATCAGTGGGTACAATCTGCTTCATCTTAATCCGTGGAGCAGAATGATGAAGGTAAAGCCAGATCGAATGACCGCCATGCGTAGCATCATCGAGCAAGTAAAAGCGGAACTACCAATTTATGAACCAGAAACGTTTGTATGTGGACCAGAAGGGCAGTGCATTGGCTGTCCGAAGAAATTGTTGGAAATGGTCGATTCAGAAGTCACTTATTGGGAGTCAGCCATGGAGCGCGGCATTGTTCCGCAGTTCGATGAGATTCGTCGTTTTGGCAAAATGTGCACGAATGTTCGTCGTGGTCTGGTGCGAAATAATGTGCCTTTACTCAGTAACTAGAGAGTAAAAACCGTCTAATATCTGACACATAGCGTCGTTTTGTTACACTGCTCTTTGGCTGCTGTTCTCAAGTTTGAGTGGTGTTTGTCTCTTCTTACCCCTTAAGCCTTTAATCGTAAGAAATTGGCGATATATTGGCTCGGTCTCACATGGATGTGGGGCTATTGTCTTGGGCTAGTTGAGATAAGAAACGTGAAATCAAAGGGATTTACGCTGATGGAAATCACCATAGTGCTCACCACTTTGGCTTTCATCGCATTAGCTGCTTTACCAGTACTACTCGATATTCATCGCCAAGCATACGCTGCGATGCTGCACAGTTCTCAGTCTTCTTTGGGTACGGCTCTCAAATTCTTTCATGCTCAATCAGTGATTGATAACGCTTACGGCCAAGAGCACGTTCACTACATTGACCGACATGTCAAAACACGCAAAGGCATGCCAGAAGCGAGTGCCGATAGTATTCGAGCTTTGTTAGAAATCGATCTACCAGCCAGAGGTTATTCGAAAATTGACGTGCCGTGCAAAGGCAGTGATTTTTGCATCATCGGTCAGCAGCACCCAAACAGTGCTCATTTTGTCGCGATTCCTGATTATCAGTTCTTAGATAAATCGGGTGTTGATCGCGTTGTGTACATTTGGCCGCAAGGTTACACACTGGCAGAAGAAGCATGCTATTTCTACTACGTGAATCAAGCCTCTAACGATTCAATTGTTCGAGGGCATGTGACGCAAGGGTGTTAACCCCGAATAAGTGTTGCGAACAACGGTTATCGTGACTCTACAAATCGGGGTTTTTCGAACGGCTTTGCGCTTTATACAATACCATTTTTTGACTCATCAAGACTTTACCATTTGGCAAGGTCACTTCCCCAAGTTCCCCCTGATATTCAAATCCAAACCGTTCATACAAAGCAATCGCTGGTGTGTTGGTTTTATATACGTAGAGTGCGATTTGGTCGTAACCAAATTCCCAACCACGTGCGATCGCGACAGCCAACAGTTTTCGCCCCAATCCTTTGCCTCGGTAGTTTTTGTCGATGTGAATACCAAGAATACCGACGCGAAGGCGTTGCTCTCTTTCGTAACCGCACATCTCAGCTGGGTAGATTTCAACACTACCGATAAGTTTTTGGCGGTCAAACGCGACAAACTGAGGGATGGACTCGTTTTCCACACGTTGCAGGATTCTGCGAAGCGTTGCGTTATCGGGTGCAGGAGAAATCAAAAATTCCCCTTCGGAGTACACTCGATTCCACAGCGCGGTGAAGCGCGCGATATCGCTCACCTTGATGGATCTGATTTGCATTCATCTTCCTTGATTAGTGCAGGTTAGTAACGGTTAGGGGATAAGCTCAGATAAACAACGAATTTGGTTAGGAATGGCTTCGGCTGGTGCATCAGCGCCCGTTGGGTTAAACCAAATTGTGTTTACGCCCGCTTTCATCGCAGGGTAAATATCTTTGTGAGGTAAATCGCCAACCATGGTTATTCCACTCACGTTAACCCCTAACTGTTTTGCGATGGCGAGATAAAACTCAGGTTGGTTTTTAGCGATACCGAGGTTGGCAAAACAAAAATAGCCATTTAAGTATTGGTCTAAGTCGACGCGAACAAATGCACGCTGAACCTCTTCCATGTTGGAATCAGATGCACTGGTCGCAATGTAGATGGGATGATTTTGGGAAAGTATTGCCAGTGTTTCTCTGGCTTGAGGAACTGCTTCTACGTGTTCCCAATCGCACATTTTTCCTTGTGCGTGAGGGAAATCTACCATCAAGGTGTTCCCCCAATCGAAAAGATAAATCATGTTCGAATCTCCTTATCCGCACATCATATCGTCTTTTTCTAAAATCAGGGGGTAAATTGCATCGATAAATGCGATTTAGGTGGGTTTAGTCGTGAAAAGCGCTTAATTGTCGTTATCGTTACAAATGTTTCAGCATAATGCGTGAGTTAGTTTTAAAACCTTGATTATCGTAAAAGCGCTGTGCTGGCTGATTGAATTCCATCACTTCCAATCGAATTTGTGTGGCATTGGCGTCGCGCGCCCATTGCTCACAGGCTAGGAGCAGTTGGCGGCCGATTCCTTGCTGCTTTTGCGCTTCATCGACAACAATTGTTCCCACGCGACAAATTGGGTCTTTGATCAGAAAACTGACGGTGTCGTTTTGGGTGATCATCGCGGTTAAGAAGCCGAGAATTTGCTGTTCGCGTTCGGCAATCAAAAAGAGTCGCTCTTTGTTCTCTAGTGCTTGTGCAAGAAATTCGCGGTCAGCTCCTGAAGGCGCAACAAAGGCTTCTGGCGCATTCGCAAAATGCAGTGAATTAATTTGAAAATTAAGCTGAAAAATTCCGTCTAAATCTTCGGGAATCGCTTGTCGGATATGGACTTGCATTCTATCTGCCCCCTGCAATATCGATAAATGAACCTGTGACATAAGAGGCTTCGTCACTTAATAGCCAAGCGATCGCATTTGCTACTTCTTCTACCGTGCCACCGCGTTTAAGAGGAATTTGAGGGCTGAGTCTATCTACTCGGTTTGGTTCTCCGCCGTCGGCATGCATATCAGTGTAAATGAAACCAGGTCGAACGCCATTGACGCGAATATTGCGCTCTGCCAACTCTAGCGAGAGCCCTTTAGTTAAGGTATCCATCGCGCCTTTTGATGTGGCGTAATCGACATACTCAAATGGCGCGCCTGAGCGCGACGCTCCAGAGGAGACATTCACAATTGCACCGCCTGCACTGAATCGCCTCGCCGCTTCTCGACAGCAGAGAAAACAGCTATTCACATTGGTGTTCATTACTTTCTGAAAGCGTTCCAAGCTGATTTCTGACAAAGGCGATTGAGTAAATAGGATGCCAACGTTGTTGACCAAGTGCGTCACTGCACCAAATTCACGTTCTGTTTCATCAAACAAGGAGAGCACTTGCTTCTCATCGGCTACGTCTGCGGCGATGGCAATCGCTTTTCCACCGTTTGCTTGTATTTCTGCCACAACTTGGTCGGCGGCCTCTTGCTGAGTGCGGTAATTAACGCAAACGCGATAGCCTTGCTCGGCCAGCTTTTTTGCCGCTGCGGCTCCAATGCCTCGGCTTGCGCCGGTAATGATGACTACTTTATTCAAAATACGTCCTTATTTATATAGTGAGTAGATTTTATCGGCGTAGGGTTTGCCACCAATTTGGTATGCGTCTGGAATGACCTCAATGAGTTCGAAACCACATTTTATCAGGACACGCTCTGACGCAATATTGCCTTCAGTGACCGTCGCGGAAAAGTGGTTGATGTTATGTGTCGAGGTTGCCCAATATAGAAGCGCTTGAAGAGTTTCTGTTCCAAACTGTTGGCCATGAAATTCCGGCAAAAGTAAGTAACCTACCTCTGCCTTACCGTTTTCAATAGCAAAGCCAGTGATGCCGATGGGTTGCTCAGATTGCTTATCGAGTATTACAAGGCAAAGCCAATGCTGGCTATTTGGGGTCCATGGTAATAATCGCGAAGCAAATTTTTCTCTTATTTCTGTTTCGCTGGGACGATCGAAACAGAGCGCAATAACCTCTTGTTCGGAGAGTAATCGTTGAAAGAGTTCCCAGTCACTGGCTTTGATGGGTCTTAATTGGCTTCTGTGTGTCTCGATATAAACTGACATGCGTGTCCTTACTGCATCAATGTGGAGATTCAGTCTCTCATCCTCTTATCTGTTTAATCAAATAGTTGCATTCATAAAAGTGATTTATGTGGTGAATGGTTGGCTGGGTAATGGATTATTGCCATATATTCATCTTTGAGATGCAAATAACAAAACTTCATACTTGAGGCATACAGAGCAACACGGAAATGATGTGGATCAAGAGAGGGCTACCCATAAAGTAGTAATTTGCGACCTATAATTACATTTTATTTGGAAGTGTTGCTAATTATGTCAATAAAAAACGATATGTTGCACTGCTGGTTGCTGCCGGCATTGGTGTGGGCTGGTTAACTTTGGGGGGGAGTGCGGCAGTAATGCATTACACCTCAGATACTGAATTTTGTCTCTCGTGCCACTCTATGGAAACCCCTTACAAAGAGTACCAAGGCTCAGTGCACTTCAGTAATGCGAAAGGCATTCGCGCGGAATGTTCTGACTGTCATATTCCTCAAGAACCAATGGATTACCTGATCACCAAAATTCGCGCGTCGAAAGACATCTACCATGAATTTGTGACAGGTAAGATCGACACGCCAGAGAAATATGAAGCACATCGTAAAGATATGGCTGAAACGGTATGGGCTCAGTTCCGTGAAAATGATTCAGCGACGTGTCGTTCGTGTCATGATTTCGATGCAATGGAAGAGTTTGAGCAATCACGTGATGCGGCGAAGATGCACGCTTACGCGAAAGCAAACGATCAAACGTGTATCGATTGTCATAAAGGTGTGGCGCACTTTGCACCAGAAGCAGAGCTAGACAGCAAGGCATTTGAAACGTTGATGAGCTTCACCACAAAAACATCACCTGGTGCCAAAGTCGTTTACCCTGTGACTGAAATCGCAATGGGTGAGATGGGTAAAATTAACCCAACGACGAAGTTGGAAGTAATCAGCTCTGAAGGCGACAACCGCACTGTTAAGTTGAACGCATTCCAAATGAAAGGCGCAGAGCAAGTGCTTTACATGGGAGAAGGTCAACGTGCCATCGTAGCAACGCTAACAGAGCAAGGCCAACAAGCGCTTGAAACTGGTGAATTTGAGGCAGATGTTTACGGCAACGAATGGCGCTCGGTTTCTCTAACAGGTGCGATTGATTCTCCAGTTGTAGACACGCTTGATCCAGTATGGTCATACGCAGAAGAGTTGGACAACGTTTACTGTGCAACTTGTCACGCGAAAATTCCTTCAAATCACTTCACAGTGAACGCATGGGGACCGGTAGCGAAAAGTATGGGTGATCGAACTGATATTTCAGCCGAGAACCTAGAAATTCTAACCAAGTTCTTCCAGCACCACGCGAAAGATGTGGTTGGTCACTAACGATAAATAGAAGGATAAGATTATGACTAATATGACCCGTCGCGGATTTCTAAAAGGCACTGGTATGGCGGCTGGTGCAATGGCATTCACTTCATTTGCACCTATGTCTGTTGCGTCTTCTAATGCTCGCGGCAAAGGCATTCTAACGGCGGGCCGCATGGGCCCAATGCTGTGTGAAGTACAAGATGGTAAGTTGGTTTCGACCACCAATGCTCTGCCTCAAACTGTACCAAATAGCCTACAAAGCACTGGTCCTGACCAAGTGCACACTAAAGCGCGTGTTAAGTACCCAATGGTTCGTAAAGGTTACTTGGCAAACCCATCAGCTCCCGAAGGCGTTCGCGGCAGCGATGAATTTGTACGCGTGTCTTGGGATGAAGCTTACAAGCTGATCCACGAACAACACATGCGAATTCGCAAAGAATATGGCCCGGCTTCTGTGTTTGCAGGCTCTTACGGCTGGCGCTCAAGTGGCGTGCTGCACAAAGCACAAACCTTGCTGCAACGTTACATGAGCATGGCGGGCGGCTATTCAGGCCACTTGGGTGACTACTCAACGGGTGCTGCGCAGGTCATCATGCCGCACGTTGTGGGCTCTATCGAAGTGTATGAGCAACAAACCACGTACCCAGTGGTACTAGAGCACAGCGATGTGGTTGTGCTTTGGGGCTTAAACCCGATCAACACTCTAAAAATCGCGTGGAGCTCAACAGACTGTGCTGGTCTTGAGTTCTTCCATCAGTTGAAAAAATCAGGCAAGACGGTTATCGCTATTGACCCTATTCGTTCTGAAACCATCGAGTTCTTTGGTGAGAATGCGGAGTGGATTGCTCCTCACCCAATGACCGACGTGGCAATGATGATGGGTATCGCACACACCTTAGTGAAACAAGGTAAGCACGATAAAGCCTTCCTCGATAAATACACCGCAGGTTACGACAAGTTTGAAGCGTACCTGATGGGCGAAGAAGACGGCGTAGAAAAATCAGCAGAATGGGCATCACAAATCTGTGGCGTACCTGCGAAGCAACTTGAGCTACTGGCTGACATCTTCAGTAAAAACCGCACCATGCTGATGGCGGGTTGGGGCATGCAGCGCCAACAATACGGTGAGCAGCGTCACTGGATGCTGGTTACACTGGCAACGATGTTGGGTCAGATCGGTTTACCGGGCGGTGGTTTTGGTTTCTCTTACCACTACTCAAACGGTGGTAACCCTGCTCGTGATGCTGGCGTGCTTCCTGCGATTTCGGCATCACTGGGTGGTGGCTCTTCTGCGGGTAACGACTGGGCGGTGTCTGGCGCGGTGCAAAGCTTCCCTGTGGCGCGTATTGTCGAGGCGTTGGAAAACCCAGGTCAATCCTACCATCATAACGGTCATGAACTGACGTTCCCGGACATCAAGATGATTTGGTGGGCAGGTGGTGCGAACTTTACTCATCACCAAGACACCAACCGCTTGATTAAAGCGTGGCAAAAGCCTGAACTGATCGTGATTTCAGAGCCTTACTGGACGGCGGCTGCGAAGCATGCGGACATCGTTCTGCCAATCACCACATCGTTTGAGCGTAACGACTTAACGATGACAGGTGACTACAGTAACCAACACTTGGTGCCAATGAAACAAGTGGTTGAGCCGCAAGGTGAAGCGCGTAATGACTTCGACGTATTCGCGGACATGGCAGAGATGCTAGCACCGGGTGGCCGTGATGTGTACACCGAAGGCAAAACCGAAATGGAATGGTTGTACGGCTTCTATAAGGCGGCGCAACAAGGTGGCCGTGGCTCTCGCATTGCAATGCCGAACTTCAGCAAGTTCTGGGAAGATAACCAACTGATCGAGATGAAGTGGAACGAGAAGAACGCACAGTTTGTTCGTTACGCGGATTTCCGTGAAGACCCGATCATGAACCCGCTAGGTACGCCAAGTGGTAAGATTGAAATCTTCTCGAAAACCATTGAAGGTTACCAGTTGGAAGACTGTCCTCCACACCCAACTTGGATGGCACCAACCGAGTACACCGGCAATGCAAAAGATGGCGAGTTGCAGTTAATGACCGCGCACGCAGCGCATCGTCTCCACAGTCAGTTTAACTACGCGAAGATTCGCGAAGAGTACGCAATTGCAAACCGTGAACCTATTTGGATTCACCCTGAAGATGCGAAAGCGCGTGGTATTAAAACAGGCGATCTAGTTCGTGCGTTTAACAACCGTGGCCAAGTATTGGTCGGCGCGGAAGTGACTGACCGAATCAAGCAAGGTTCAGTATGTATTCATGAAGGCGGCTGGCCGGATCTGGATCCGAAAACCGGCATTTGTAAGAACGGCGGTTGTAACGTGTTAACGTTGGATATTCCGACCTCTCGACTTGCAAACGGCTGTGCGGCGAACTCGGCACTGGTTCGTATTGAAAAATACACTGGCCCAGAATTAGAACTAACAGCGTTTGAACCACCAAAAAATGGCTAGAAAAAAGTAGCGCTTGAAAGCAAGAAGCCAGCGAATCGCTGGCTTCTTTTTTTATCTAGTAATCGCTCACATTAGCGCGAAGCGAGAGAAACAAACGGCATCTGTTTCTTAATCTGAAATGTCGGGAGTAAAGTAAATACAATCGCGACAAACAAGACTGAGCCTATTAAATCTTCAGGGCGATGCATGCCCAGCCATAAGCGGCTATATGCGACGCTCATTCCCCACATCCACAATGACAGTGCAGAGATATAGCACTTGTTCTGTAAGAACAACCCACCAAAGAAAGCCAAACAAATCGAAACGAAAATCGTATGGCCCGACGGGAAAGAATAGTCTTTCTCGCCTTGCCAATGGCGCGTCCGCCAATCACTGACGTGTTCAGAAATCTGGTTAATTACGTTGGCTTGCTGCTTTGTATCCAACTGATAAAACGCGTCTGGGTGCTCAATCAATTGTTCTGCTGCGAGCAATTCCGTGTAGGGACGCGGGCTTTCTGTCATCAGTTTTAGCCCCGTTTTGCTGGCAAAACCAATCACCAGTAACAACCCTAACATTGAGAGTTTTTGTATCCACTCAATGCGACTTGGTTTAAAGCGAAATAAAGAAAGCAGTAGCAGTGTTAACGTAATTAAAAAGCCTTTGCTACCAGCAGAATCTGTGAGCAAAGTAAAAGTAATACCCAGACTTTCAGGCACTTGTGAAGTGAGATTGTGATAAGAGCCAAACAGCGACATTGGGATGATGCCAAGAACAAACAAGGCGAGCATCATCAATCCATATTTTTTGGTTTTCATTGAGAGCGTTTTGTTTTTATTGAGGGTTATTCAACCACGTGAAAATAAGGGGCTTATCTTACGTTATCTGGCGTGAAAAACTTATCAACGCTCTGTCAATTCGAGCGTGAAAGTGATATTGCAGCTCTTCGTTGTGAAAGGAGAGGTTGTTGAAAGTACTGAAAGGCAAACGCGCTCATCCATAAGCGCTTTGTTCAGGCGTGAGCAAGGTTAGCTCATCAACCCTAATAAATATTCCGATGCGGCTTTTGGATCTTCTGCGTGGCAAATCGCTGAAACCAAAGCTAAGCCGTGAACACCAGTGGCGCTAAGCTGTGGAATGTTACTTTCGTTAATGCCGCCAATGGCAACAATCGGCAGTGAAGTCGTCTCTAACGCCATTTTCAAACCTTCAATACCCCAGTGTTTTTTGGTGTTGGTTTTGGTCGGCGTCGCGAAGATGGCACTCAAGCCGATGTAATCAATGGGCAGAGACCCCGCCTCTGCCAACTGCTCTTCAGTCTCAATCGATAAGCCGAGAATCTTGTTTGGGCCAATCAATTGACGAGCAATCCCCGCAGGAATGTCTGACTGTCCGAGGTGAACCCCATCCGCATCGACGGCAAGGGCAACATCAACACGATCATTGATGATTAACGGGACGCCAGTGCCTTCAAGGATCGTCTTCACGGCTTGAGCTCGTTCAATAAATGCACGAACGTCACCATGTTTTTCGCGCACCTGTACCATGGTGACCCCACCTTCTATCGCCTTTCTTACAACGTGTTTGAGAGTGGATAAATCTTGTTGGTCGTCGGTGACCAAATACAAACGATAAGCGTTCATTATGTTTCCTTTGGGCCTCTCTCCTAGATGGAATGAGAGGCCGGTATTTGTTAGAGAAAAGCTTAGCTCACTTGCAGCTTTAAGCGTTTTGCCAGCGTTTCTTCATCCAACTGGTAAAGCTCATCCAACAGGTTCATTTGCAGGCTACCTGGGCCGCGAGCTTGTTCCGCTGCAATCTCGCCAACAACGCCCAGTACCGCCGCTGCAGCAAGGCCGGTATCATCACCAACAGCAGCAAAAGCGCCTGTAAGAGCCGTGAGCGTACAACCCATTCCGGTTACGTATGGCATCATCTCGTGACCATTGTTCAGTTGCACGGCTTGTTCCTTCGTGACGATGTAATCAGTCTCGCCAGAAATCACCACACTTGCACCATATTCTGCGACTAAGAAGTTTGCTGCGCCAAGTGCTGCGTCGCTGCTGTCTAACGCATCGACGCCTTTGCTTTGTGCTTGCTCGCCAGCGAGTGCAATGATTTCTGAGGCGTTACCACGGATGATCAGCTTGTTTGCAAGGAGTGCGATTTCACGTGATGTCTCGGTACGTAGTGAGCTTGCTCCACAACCGACAGGGTCGAGTACAACGATTTTACCATTGGCATTGGCTTGCTCTACGGCATAGCTCATACGCGGTGTCCAAACGCTATCTAGTGTACCGATGTTGATAACCAGTGCGCCCGCGAACGACATCATCTCTGCCATTTCCTGCTTGGAGTGCGCCATGATTGGAGAAGCGCCGATAGCCAATAGCGCGTTTGCCGTGTTGTTCATCACCACGTAGTTAGTGATGTTGACGACTAATGGTTTTTGCTGGCGTACTGCGGTTAATGCTTGGGTGATTTGTTCAATTAACATGAGACTCTCCGATTAATCTTGCTGAGCGTTCAGACCTTGTTGCCAGAATGCTACTTCCATACGCGTTGCGGTTTTGAATACCTGAATCAGGTTTTGACCGCGCTGGCTGTTGATATCAATTTCTGCTAGCAACTGATTAAAGTGTTCTGCCCCTTTTGCGACACCAGATTGGAATTCCTCACCACCGTAGAGGTTGATCCAGCTTGCGTATGGGTTACCTTCGATTACCGTGTTCTCATCTTCAATCAGCATCTTACCGATTACGGCATAACCGATGGAGCATGGCGCTAGTGCCGCGTATAGATCAACAAGATCGCCGGTCATGCCAGCATCTAATACGTAGCGGGTGTAAGCCACAGTGCCGAAATCTTCTGGCTCGTTTTCTAGGTCGGATTCCGTCAGTCCCCATTGCTCACAGTAAGTCACGTGATGGGCGATTTCAGAATCGAGCAATGCATGTACGCTTGGTAGGGCGCGGCGCATGTCATCCAAAGTACGCGCTTTGTAGATCGCTAATGCGTAAGCTCGCGCGTACTGTTTTAGGAAAAGAAAATCCTGCTTTAGGTAATGCAGAAAACAAGGCTGAGCCAGAGTGCCTTGCGCTAATTGCTGCACGAAAGCATGCTCAGTGTATTCTTGCCAATCTTGGCGGCAAGCGTCGATCAAATCTTGGTATTTCATTATGGGTATCTCGTTATCAAATGGCCCTAGGCTTAGATCCTAAGGTCAGTAGAATTAGTCAAAGTTCGGTACGTAATCTTTCGCTTTTGGCAGTGTTTCGATGATTTTTTGTGAATACATAAACTCGGCGTAATCATCGTAGCGCTTCAGATCTACAGCAGATGGACGAAGAGCGAACCGAGTTAGCGTGTCGTTCCAAGCGCGTTGGTTAAGCTCGTTGTTGAGCGTGTCTGGTGAATAAGCCACAAACTCTTTCCACGACTCTTTTGGATGGTTAACGATGTAAGTGGTCGCTTGCTCTAGTGCTTTGTTGAATGCCTTGATGGCTTCTTTGTCGTAGTTTTTTGCATTGGCAACGAAGACTAACTCGTCATACGCTGGCACGCCGTGTTCTTCAGGGAAGAAGGCCTTAGCTTTATAACCTTCTAGTGCCAGTTGGTTGGTTTCGAAGTTACGTAGACCGCCCCAAATCGCATCCACCTTGCCAGACGCAAGAGACGAAGACAGCGCCCAACCTACGTTGATGATTTGTACGTCAGAAAACTTCACGTTTTCTTGCGCTAGCATGGTGCCGATTGTCGCTTCTTCGTTGCCTGCGATCGCAATACCGATCTTCTTGCCTTTTAAGTCGCCAAGGTTTTCATTCTTACCGTTATCCAGCACCATCAACGTGTTGAGTGGCGTAGCAATCAAAGTCGCAGAGCGGATTAGTGGCAAACCAGCCGCGACATCGATAGTTAGGCTCGGTTGGTAAGAAATCGCCATGTCGACCTTGCCAGCAGCGACCAATTTAGGAGGTGTACTTGGATCTGCAGGCTCTTGAATGTTGACCTTCAAACCTTGTTCTTTGAAGTAACCACGCTCTTTGGCAATCACGATAGGACCATGATTTGGGTTGACGAACCAATCCAACATCAGTGTCATCTCTTTTTCTGCTGCAAGCACATTGATTGATACCACTGAAGCGAGTAGAGCAGCAGCGCTCATAAGTTTGTTTTTATTCACGGGGTTCTTCCTTTTCTTTCCCAATTTTCTTTGGTTATTTTTTGTAATTATTTGCTTTCCCAAGGGATGGCTTTTTTCAATAATTTATCGGTGATGAAGTAGAGTGAGATAGACAGCACGGCTAGGATAAACAGCGCCGCAAACATCTCATCAATGATCATGCGAGCATTAGCTTGGAGCATCAGATAACCCAAGCCTTCACTTGAACCTACCCACTCACCGACCACTGCTCCAATCGGCGCAATAACGACGGCAACACGAATGCCTGAGGCTAAAGTTGGTAGGGCGGCTGGCAATTGAATATGACGAAGTAACTGCCATTTAGACGCGCCCATGGTCTTGGCAAGGTCGAGGTAACCTGTTGGTGTATTACGTAAGCCGTCGTAGCAACATGTGGTGACGGGGAAAAAGATGATGATCGCCGCCATGACTACTTTCGATGCAATGCCGTAACCGAGCCAAAGCATGAGCACTGGCGCGATGGCGAACACAGGGATCGCTTGGCTAGCAATCAGAATAGGCAATAACCAACGCTTCAGCGGCTCGAACATCAGCATTTGCAATGCGAACAGCAAACCCATCGATAATCCAAGCGCCAAGCCAAGTAAGATCTCTTGCGCGGTAACCCAAGTATGTTTGAGCAAGACATCGTAACGAGTGACCAATCTATCCAGCACTTCAATTGGTGAAGGTAAGATGAAGCCTGGCATGTCGAATACCACCACAACCAACTGCCACAATCCCAAGATCACCGCTGTGCTGATAACTAAGCGCAGAGCCGGATGGGTCACGCGTTCTTTTTTACTAATACGTGCCGAAACGGAGTTGTACTGAGTCATATCACTCATAGTCTTTCTCCAATTGATCCAAAATCGCTTGTTGAAGCGCGGCGCACTCTCCATCGAGAACTCGTGGTGGCTTGGAATCCTGAACAACCAAGTGCTGAGCTTGCGCAGGCGTGCCTTGCAGTACATAGAGTTGGTGAGCTAATCGCACCGCTTCTTGTGGGTCGTGGGTAATAAGAACAACGGTTTTATCTTTCAGTAACTCGGCAGACAAGGTTTGCAACTTATGGCGAGTAACCGCGTCCAGTGCAGAGAAAGGCTCATCCATCAGAACTAGAGGCTTGTCTTGCATCAGAGTGCGAGCAAGGGCAACACGCTGTCTCATGCCGCCAGATAGTTGAGCTGGCTTAGCATCCGCGTAATCGGCGAGTCCCACTTGGCTGAGTAAAGTCAGTGCACGTTGTTTATTTTGCTCTGGTGCTTGCACTTGAGAAAATCGAGAACTGAGGCAGACGTTGTCTAACACATTCAACCACGGTAGCAATAAATCCTGCTGAGCCATGTAAGCGATACGGTCATGCAGTGCAGCGCCATCCGTTGTGATGAGTTCGCCATGCCAGTCAACTTGGTCATCCAGTAGGCCAGCTAAGTAACGCAATATTGTGGTTTTCCCGCAGCCACTTCGTCCGAGTAATACCGTCCATTTACCGACGGGAATGGTCATGTTCATTCCTGCTAAAGTCGGTGTTTGGCTATCTTTGTATCGCAGGCTAGCATCGGAAAGCTGAATGCCAATCGCGTTAGCGAACATAGGTATGACCCGCAAAGAAGTGATTCACAGGGCCGTGACCTTTACCGACATCCAATTCATCAGCGTGTGCGATAGCTTGGCTGATGTACTGCTTACCAAGGTGCACCGCTTTGTGTAGGTTGTTGCCTTGGCTAAGGTAAGACGCAATGGCGGAAGACAGTGTACAGCCTGTGCCATGAGTGTTTTTGGTTGGAAATCGCTTGGCGCTAATTAACTCGGCACTGTCTTGCATGATAAGCAGATCGTTGCTGTTTTCATTTTCTTCAAGGTGACCGCCTTTGAGCAGAATAGCTTTGGCGCCAAGCGCACGAAGGTCGGTAATCATATCGTTCATTTCAGATTCTGATTGAGGCATTGGCTTACCCGTCAATGCTGCGCCTTCGGGTAGGTTAGGGGTAATGATGTCTGCGAGCGGAATCAATTCTTCTTTTAAAGTGCTGATTGCCGACTGTTCCAGTAATAGATCGCCGCTGGTGGCCACCATCACAGGGTCAATCACGAGGTGTTTTGGCTGGTATTGTTTAATTTTGTCTGCAACGACTTTGAGGATGTTGGAATCGGCCAGCATGCCCACTTTGACTGCAACGATGTTGAGGTCGGTAAATACTGCATCAAGTTGGCTCTCTACATGGTCGAGAGGAATGGGGAAAATCGCAGAAACGCCTTGGGTATTCTGCGAAGTAATCGCCGTGATTACCGAGCAAGCAAAACTGCCGGTTGCGGACATCGCTTTGATGTCGGCTTGAATACCTGCACCGCCACCACTGTCTGAACCCGCGATGGTCAATACGATAGGGGTAGGCAAGGCTGGCGTTTGATGTGAATGAGGTTGTGATTGCTGCGTCATGGTCGCTCCTACTACAAGACGTATAGGAACTGACTTTGACCGTTGCAGATAGATCGATTTTTCGATCGCTATCGCTTATCTAAGAGGGGCGACGAAAGGCAAAGTGTGCATAGTTCCCTACGTCAGTGCTAACTGAATCAGGTTCAACGGGTCTCGAATTTCGATCTCAGCCAACACTTGTCGTGTGGCCCCCCGACTATTTCGTTCGGATGATAGCAGGACCATTGCGGAAGGGATACGTTTTTTGAGCGTAATTATAATGAGTATTCAATTATGCGAGGTGAGTGATAAAGTAAGCACCTAAATGGTTTGCTGGGTGGAATTTACTAGTGCAACGCTCTGGTGAATGAGCAGAACCTGGAATATTTAATAAATAATCGTGGTCTCGTTAAGCAAGGATTAGCACAAAACAAGGTTAAAAAACTGTTAAAATTTAACGTGTTGCCAATTTAACTTTGTTGAACTTTTTCACAGTTAATTAGGATGGCTAAGACGATCATCGAGCAAGGAGACTTCATGCTTAATTCTGTAACAGCGAAGTCAGTGATCGATCATGCGCTCTTTTTGGGGGCTGATTTCGCTGAACTATTCGTTGAACATCACCAAACCAACACTGTCCAGATCGCATCTGGTGAGGTGGACAAGGTTAACTCGGGTATCGATTTTGGTATCGGTATTCGTCTTTTTTTCGGTCATAAGGTGCTTTACGGTTACACCAACAGCACAGATGAAGCCGAACTAAAGCGCGTAACCTCGCTGCTTGCTGCAAAAGACAAGCGTGAGCAAATCGCGTCAGCGGGTTCTTTGAATTTGAACCGCTACCCAATCCAACATGGTTGCCGCATGTCGCTAAGTAAGGATGCTAACCTAGATTCAAAAATCGCGTTTCTATTGAAAGTTGACCAAGCCGCACGTGCTGAGAGTGAGCATATCAGCCAGTTTATTGGCAGCGTTCTTCAGCGCGAGCAACAAGTGTCTATCTTCAACTCAGAAGGCCTACACGTTGACGATACTCGCCACTACATTCGTGTTGCTGGTAACACTGTCGCGCAAAAAGGTAATGAGCAGTCTTCTGGTATGGAAGGTCCTGGTGCTCTTGCTGGCTGGGAGTTCAGTGAACAGCTTGATGCGAAAGAGCTAGGTCAAACTATCGCGCAACAAGCGTTGGTAAAACTTGGCGCTGATGCTTGTCCATCGGGTGAAATGCCAGTGGTAATTGGTAACGGCTTTGGCGGCGTTATCTTCCATGAAGCGTGTGGTCACTTGCTAGAAACCACTTCGGTTGCGAAGAAAGCTTCAGTATTCCACGACAAGATGGGCGAAATGGTTGCTCACACCGCGGTGAATGCAGTCGATGATGGCACCATGACCAACGAATGGGGCTCGATTCATGTTGATGACGAAGGCATGAAGACTCAGCGCACCCAATTGATCAAAGACGGTAAGCTAACCAGCTTTATGGTCGATAAAATGGGTGGCATGAAGACAGGTTACGAACCTACGGGTTCTGGTCGTCGTCAAAACTACAAGTTCGCACCAACCTCGCGTATGCGTAATACCTTTATCGAAGAAGGCGAGCATTCACTTGATGACATGCTGGCAGGCATCGAGCGTGGTATCTATGCGAAGAAGATGGGCGGTGGCTCGGTTCAACCGGGTACGGGTGAGTTTAACTTTGCTGTTCGTGAAGCTTATCTCATTGAAAATGGCAAAATCACCAAGCCTCTGAAAACAGCAACGCTGATCAGCACGGGTCCAAAAGTGTTGAAAGAAATCAGCATGGTCGGCAAAGACATGGCACTTGCGCCGGGCATGTGTGGTTCCGTGAGTGGTTCAGTACCAACAACTGTCGGTCAGCCAACGCTGAAAGTAGATAACATTCTGGTAGGAGGCGGTAACTAATGAGCCAAGAACAACAACTTCTTAATGCGGTTGATTACGTCCTATCAGAAGCAAAACGCCAAGGTGCAGAAGCGGACGTCATTGTAAACCGTAACAGTAGCTTTTCTTTGAAAGCGAACCAAGGAAAGCTGGATGAGTACAAAGTAAGCTCAAGCCAAGTTCTGGGTGTTCGTGTTGTGAAAGATGCGCGTGTTGCAACGAGCTATTCTGAGTCGTTAGAACAACCAAGCTTAGATTTGATGCTGACTAATGCACTGCAAAGCGCTCGTTTTTCCAAGCAAGATGAACATCAGACCATTAGTTGTGTGAACAGCCAAATCACGACTGACGTGGCTGAGATTGCTCAAGAAGACACAACTTCGGTTGATGAAAAAATTGAACTGTCTCTCGCACTTGAGCAAGGCGTAGTGGCTCTGCCTCACGCTTCTAGCGCACCTTACAATGGTTACAGCGATGGCGAAACACAACTGATCATTGCCAATACTCAAGGCACATTGTGTCAACACTTCGAGCGCTCGTTCACTTGTTACGCGTATACCTTGTTTGAAAAAGACGGCAAACAGTCAATGGCGGGTAGAATGTCACTTGGTCGCCGTTTTGATGAGTTGAATCCAGCTTACTGTATCGAAGGTGGCTACAACCTTGCTCGTGATCTTCTGGAAGGTGCTCCGGTTGCGACAGGTAACTACCCTGCTATTTTCCACATTAATGCGCTAGCAAGTTTATTCGGTGCTTTCGGCAGTGCTTTCTCTGGCGTAAGCGCGATGAAAGGCATTACGCCACTGGGTGACAAGCTTGGTCAACGTGTTGCGAGTGATTTAATTACCTTTACTGATACGGCTTACATGCCAAATGGTATGGCAATCGCGAGTTTTGATAGTGAAGGCTTCGCTACTCAAGATAATGTGTTGATCGCCAATGGCCAACTGAATACGCTATTGCACAATAGCCAAACAGCGAATTATTTGGGTGCAGTGTCGACGGCAAGTGCCGCTCGCGGTGCAAAATCGAGCTTAGACGTATCAGCGAATCACAAAGTGATTGCGACAGGCAACAGCAGTGCATCAGAAGTAAAAGCGGGAGAGTACCTAGAGTTAGTCGAGCTTCAAGGTGTCCATTCTGGTGCGGATGCAGTGAGTGGTGATTTCTCATTTGGTGCGAGTGGCTTCTTGTGCCGTGATGGAGAGCGCGTTCAACCAGTTCGTGGGATCACGGTAGCGGGTAACTTCTACAAGATGCTGCAAGAAGTTGAGGCAGTGGGTGATACTCAGTTAATTAACGATAGCCGAACTTTCTTCTCGCCAGACGTTCGTTTTGCTCGTTTGAGCATTGGTGGTAAGTAAACTTAGCATCCCTATAGAAACAAAAAAGAGGACTCAATGGAGTCCTCTTTCATTGTCTAGCAACGTGTGCGTGAATAACTAGAATTCGCGTATGTCCAACTCATTGTGGATCAATACCACACACTGAGAAGCGAAAAGCATCTTAGGACCTAAGCTGATCTTCTCTGTGCCAAGGCGCTTTAAGCTGTTAAAAGACTTTTTCGGCATCGGTATATGGTCAGTTAGCAAGAAACATGGATTTTCACCAATTTCTGCATCACGAACAAATTCGCCTTTCTTATCCAACATATATAGTTGGTGATCTTCTGCCAGCTCTTGTACTAGGCGTTCAAAGCTCACTGTACGAACGGTAATACCAGGTTCGACTTCACGAAGTTGCTCTTTACCCATACCAACCGAAGCATCCAAAGCGCGAGCCACTGCTGCAATCAAGGTTGACTCATGGAAGCCGCCAATGTTGGTGATGTCGTTGGAGCGAATAGTAATGGTGCGTGAGAAGTCTTTTGTGCTTTCCAAAACCAAGTGAACAACCACATCTTCACGGTGTGATTGAGCAACGAACATAGTGTTCATCATGGTATGAGCAAGAATCTCTGTATGCGCTTCATTACCAACACCTTCTAACAGTGCTTTGCTGGTGGTTGGCGCCGCGCGAGCTCGTAAAACAAAAGAGCGCATGAATTTAGCCTCTATATAGGAAGAGTGAATGCGCGGAAGTATATACCCAAGCAGGGAAGGGATGCGAGTTTAATAGCAAATGTGAACTTACTTACAAAGCTTCGATTGTCGTGCGGAGTGCGCTGGTTAAAATAGAGGTAACCTGTTAGGAGCGGTATATGGAAATCAAACAGATAAATAAAGACATTTATAAAAAGAAAGTAAACCTTGTGATTGGCGGTTTTGTTGCGTTGCTCGCCATCCCCTCTCTTGCCTTTAGTACCTTGTTGATTGTTTTGTTTGGCAACACTGAAGTCGTACCAGAACAATCAACGGGCAATTTCCATTGGAATTTGATTGGTGTCGTTCTCGCAGTTGCAACTTCCCTCTCTTTATTGAATCACATTAAAACTCGACCATACATGGAAGAAGTGCTGTACGTTTGGAAACTCAAGCAACTGCACAACAAAATCTTTCGTAAACTAAAAAGCATTAAAGCAGCCGCGAGCAATGACGATGTAAAAGCGCTCACTACGCTTAAGTTCTATTACACCACGCAACGCCAAGTGTTTGAGCTAGACAACAACACACTGACGATGAGCAGTGTAAATAAAGAACTAGAGGCTATCGAGCAAATCGAAGCGGCGCAATCACTGAGTCTCGATATCACAGGCTTTGAAGAGTCTTGGATAGACACATATTGATTGCCTATTTGCTACTTGAAGTTAACAACTGAGTGCTAAAAATAAGCGTTTGAGTGAGATTTAATCATTCGACGCTTTTTTTTGAATTTTTTTCTGAAAAGGGGTTGCCAAGAAAAATCATCTCCCTATAATGCGCCTCCGTTGTCAGGGCAAAGCGGAAACGCAAAAGCGGTTGGCAAGAAGGCGAAAGAAAACTTCTAAAAATTAATTTAAAAAAGTGTTTGACACTGAAAATTAATTCCTTAGAATACGCCTCCGCTTCGATAGCAAAGCTTACGAAGCAAGCTCTTTAACAATATAGACCTATCAATCTGTGTGGGCACTCGTTGATGATAATCCAATTAGATACTTCGGTATCAAATTAGGTTTCAATGAAACGAAGTGACCAATCAAGTCTTCGGACTTGGAACAGTCAATTCATTATCGTTCTGTTGGAACGATAATAGCTTTAAAATTACATTAGTAGTTTTGAAGTCAGTATTCATTGAGCCTCTCCCTATTTATTTAGGGAATCAAAAACTTTAAATTGAAGAGTTTGATCATGGCTCAGATTGAACGCTGGCGGCAGGCCTAACACATGCAAGTCGAGCGGAAACGAGTTATCTGAGCCTTCGGGGGACGATAACGGCGTCGAGCGGCGGACGGGTGAGTAATGCCTAGGAAATTGCCCTGATGTGGGGGATAACCATTGGAAAC